>JBJMLC010000157.1:0-19283 GCA_045805485.1 Solirubrobacteraceae bacterium
CAGCAGGGCGCCCATCGACATCGCGATGCCGACGCAGATCGTCTTCACGTCGGGCTAGATGAACTGCATCGTGTCGTAGATCGCGAGGCCCGAGAACACCGACCCGCCGGGCGAGTTGACGTAGAGCGAGATGTCCTTGTCCGGGTCCTCTGACTCCAGGTGCAGGAGCTGGGCCACGATCAGGTTGGCGATCTGGTCGTCGACCGGCGTGCCGAGGAAGATGATCCGCTCGTTCAGCAGGCGGCTGTAGATGTCAAAGGCCCGCTCTCCGCGGGAGGTCTGCTCAACGACCATCGGTACGAGTGGGCTCATCGTCCTCGCTTCTTTCGCGTGCCGCGCCGGATTCCTGCCGACTCTAGCAACGGGCCGGTGGCGGCCCTGCGCCTTCGGCTACTCGGACCCGGGGGTCCAGATCTGCCCTGACTCCCCGCGTTCCTTGTCCGGGGTCCACAGCTCCTCCCGGGCCTTGGCCTGCTCGATCGTGATCGGCTTGGCCTCCCTGACCAGCAGCTCCAGCGCCTGGTGGTTGGCCACCTCATCCCGCAGGCGCTCCAGCCGATCACCCTCGCGCAGCTGCTCGAACAGCTCGTCCACGCTCTGGCCCGCCCGCTGCGCGGTCGGCTCCAGCGCCTGGCGGACGTCCTCGTCGGTCGGCTGGATCGACTCCGCCTGCACCACCGCCTCCAGCACGGCCTCTCGCCTGAGCGCCCGGGCGGCGCCCGGCTCCGCCTCGTGGGCCAGCTCCTCCTCGGTCTTCCCCGCGATGCGCAGGTAGGCGTCCTTGGAGATGCCCTGGCGGGCCAGGGCATTCAGCGTGTCGCCCAGCAGCTCGTGCGCTCGCGCGTGGACCAGCTTCTCCGGTACGTCGACCGTGGCCTCTTCGACCACGGCGTCAAGCACCGCCTCCTCAAACTCGCGCTCTATCGCCCGCTGCTCCGCCTGCTCCAGCCGAGAGGCAACGTCGTCGCGCAACTCCTGGAGCGTGTCGAAGCCGCCCGCCTCGGCGGCGAAGTCATCGTCCAGCTCGGGCAGTCGCTTGGCCTTGACCTCATGCACGGTGACCTCGAACCGGGCCGGCTTGCCGGCCAGCGTCTGCTCCTGGTAATCATCAGGGAACGTGACCTCGACCACGCGGTCCTCGCCCGCGCTGGCCCCCAGCAACTGATCCTCGAAGCCCGGGATCAGCTTTCCCGCTCCGAGCTCGAGCAGCTGGTCACGTCCCGCCCCACCCTCGAAGGGCACGCCGTCGATCATTCCCGTGTAGTCGACCACCACGTGGTCGCCCTCCCCAGCCGGGCGCTCCACGGTCTCAAGCCGGGCGAGCTGCTCCCGCAGCCCCTCCACCTCCTGGCCGATCTGCTCGTCGACGACGGCGGGCTCACGACGTCCCACCTCCAGGCCCTTGTACTGACCGAGGGTCGCCGGAGGACGGACGCCGACCTCGATTGAGAACGACAGAGCCTGGCCCTCGTCAGGGAGCTCGCCCACGTCGAGCTCGGGATCCCCCACGGGTTGGATGCCGGCTCCGACGATGGCGTCGCTGTACCAGCCCCCCAGCGAGCTGCGCAGCGCCTCATCCAGCACGGTCTCCCGGCCCAGCCGCCGGATGACCACCGGGGGCGGGACCTTGCCCTTGCGGAATCCGGGTACGCGCATCTGGCGGCCGAGCTCTACGGCCGCCTGCTGAAGGCGTCTTTCCACCTCCTCGGCGGCCACCTCGGCCTCCACACGCACCCGTGACTCAGGGAGCTCGATGACGCTGGTCTTGACGCTGGACACGCGGGCAAGACTGTAGCTTGGGGGTGTGCTCTCAAGGCTCGCCGGCCGGCTCCTCACGGGACCGCTGGCCTTCCTGGTGGCCGGCCTCGCCGATCTCGTCGGCTACTGGATCGGGGGTGGGCGCCGGCCCCGATGAGCGATCAAGGAAGTCGCAGGCGGCGCCGATGAGTTCTGTCTACCATGGGTTTCAGATGAGGGGCTTGTACCGGATCGTGGTACTCGGGGCCGTGCTACTCGGGGTCAGCGCGCCGCTGGCCTTCGCGGTGAGCGGACACCGGTCGACTCAGCAGTCGATCCTCCAGGACGACAACCAGCTGCTCTACTCCCCGCCCGCTCACGTGGTGAAGACCCTCCACAAGCTCAAGGCGCTGGGCGTCGATGTGGTCAAGGTCTCGATGGTCTGGCGGATCATCGCCCCGGACGCGACCTCCACCCACAAGCCCAATTTCGACGCCACCAACCCCACGGCGTACCCACCTGGCGTCTGGAACAGGTACGACCTGCTGGCGGAGACCACGCACAAGCTGGGCATGAAGCTGTTCCTCCAGTTCGCCGCCAAGGACCCGGTTTGGGCCGCCGACAAGACCCAGCCTCAGGGCCAGGGCAGCTACCTCGGGCTCGGGCAGGTCCCCAACCTGCAGTACTTCCAGCAGTTCGTGCAGGCGGTCGGCCGGCGCTTCAACGGCACCGCGAAGGACGTTCACGGCAAGACGATCCCCGGTGTGAAGATCTGGTCGATCTGGAATGAGCCCAACTGGCGGGGCTGGCTGAACCCCTGGCGCAAGAGGGTCCACGGCCGGGTGGAGCTGCTGCAGCCGGTCTTCTACCGCGGCCTGGTCAACACAGCCTGGAAGGCGCTCTCAGGCTCAGGTCATGGCCACGACACGATCCTGCTCGGCGAGACGGCAAACGTGGGCAGCGTCCACCCGCTGCCCTTCGTGGAGGATCTGTACTGCGTGGACAGCCGTTACAAGCCGCTGACCGGGAGCGCGGCCCAGACGGTCGGCTGCCCGAAGACGGCCAACCGCTCCAAGTTCGTGGCCCAGAATCCCGGCCTGTTTCACGTCACCGGATACGCCCACCACCCGTACGGGTTCGACATCCCGCCGAGCCAGCCCAAGCGCAACAAGTCCGAGGTCAGCGTGGCCGACATCGACCGGCTGGAGAACGTGCTCAACGGCGTGTTCGGCGGCTACCACAAGGGCCGCCGGGGCGGGATCCCCCTGTACATCACCGAGTGGGGCTATGTGACCAATCCGCCCAACCCGGCCTACCGCACCACGCTGAAGGAGCAGGCGGCCTGGCTGGACGAGGGCGAGTACATAACCTGGAATGACCCGTACATCAAGGCGCTCGCCCAGTTCCTACTGGTGGACGTCAAGCCCCCCGCCCACCCGACCCTGCGACAGTGGAAGGGCGTCTTCGACAGCGGCCTGGAGTTCGCCAACGGCTCGCCCAAGCCGTCGCTGGCGGCCTACCGTCTACCGATCTGGCTCCCCAAGGCTCACCACGGCCCGAAGGTCACCGTGTGGGGACAGCTGCGGCCGGCCAACCACCATCGCACCCAGCACGGGGTGATCCAGTTCCAGCGCAAGGGGACCTCGAAGTGGACCAGGCTGCACCGCCTGCAGACCGGCAGCACCGAGGGCTTCGTGTTCACCCACGTTTCGATCGGCCGGCCCGGGCGCGTCCGCCTGGGGTGGGAGGGCGGCCACAAGTGGTACTACAGCCGCTCTGTGACCGTTAGCTAGAGCTCCCCGGCAGCGACCCCTCTACCATCGAGGCGGATGAGCCGCTGGCACCGGATCCTGCCTCTGGGTGCCGTGCTCCCGCTGGGCGTGGGCGCGGCGCTGGCCCTTGCGTTGACCGGACAGCAGGACGCGACCCCCGCCCGCGCGTCCTCCCACACGGCCGAGAAATCGATCCTCCAGGATGACGATCAGCTGCTCTACGCCTCGCCTTCTCACGTGGTGAAGACCCTCCACAAGCTCAGGGGCCTGGGCGTCGACGTGGTCAAGGTCTCGATGGTGTGGTGGATCATCGCCCCCGACGCCAACTCCACCCACAAGCCCAAGTTCGACGCCAGAAACCCCAAGGCCTACCCACCCGGCGGCTGGGCCCGCTACGACTTGCTGGCGCGGGAGACACACAAGCTGGGAATGCGTCTGTTCCTCTCGCTCGGTCCCAAGGACCCGGCCTGGGCGGAGGCTCGCAACGAGCCGCATGGGCAGGGCAACCCGCTCGGGCAGGTTCCCGACATGCGTTACTTCGGGTCGTTCGTGCACGCCGTCGGGACCCGGTACGACGGCAGCCACAGGGATGCCCACGGCGCGAGGATCCCCCGTGTCGGCTACTGGGGGATCTGGAACGAGCCCAACTGGCGCGGCTGGCTCAACCCCTGGCGCAAGAAGGTGCATGGTCAGTGGCACCTGATGCAGCCGATCTTCTACCGCCGCATGGTCAATGCGGCGTGGAAGGGGCTGTCCACCAGCGGCCACGGCCACGACACGATCCTGATCGGGGAGACGGCGAACGTGGGCAGCGTCCGCCCGCTGCCGTTCCTGGAGGACCTGTATTGCGTGGGCAGCCATTACAGGCCGCTCACCGGAAACGGGGCCCAGAAGGTGGGCTGCCCGACCTCGGCCAACCGGTCGCGGTTCGCGGCCCACAACCCCGGTCTGTTCCACATCACGGGCTGGGCCCATCACCCCTACGGGTTCGACGTCGCGCCCAACAAGCCCAAGCCGGATCGGTCCGAGGTGACGCTGTTCAACATCGGAGTCCTGGAGCGAGCGCTGAACGGGGTCTTCGGCGGCTACCACAGGGGCCGCCGGGGCGGCTTCCCGCTGTACCTGACCGAGTGGGGCTACGTCACGAACCCGCCCAACCCGGCGTATCACACGACGCTGAGCGAGCAGGCGGCCTGGCTGAACCAGGGCGAGTACATGACCTGGCGTGACCCTTACGTCAAGGCGCTGGCCCAATTCCTGTTCGTTGACGTCAAGGCCTACTGGCCCCACCCCACGCTGATCCAGTGGCGCGGCGTCTTCGACAGCGGACTCAAGCTCCCCCACGGCCAGCCCAAGCCTGCGCTCAAGGCCTGGCGTATTCCCATCTGGCTGCCCAGCGCCCACCACGGCCGCAAGGTCACCGTCTGGGGGCAGCTGCGGCCGGCCAACCACTCTCACACCCAGCACGGGGTGATCGAATTCCAGCGCCGCGGATCATCGCGCTGGATCAGGCTGCGCCGCGTGCAGACGGGGAGCTCGGAGGGCTTCGTGCTAAGCCACGTGTCGATGGGCCGGCCGGGATTCGTCCGGCTGGGGTGGGAGAGCCGCGGCCACCAGTGGTACTACAGCCGCTCGGTGACGGTCAGCTGACCGCGGTCCTCGCCGTCGTGGATCAGCCGGCGGACCTCTCGCAGGGCCACCGGCAGGGTGGTCATGTCATAACTGCGGGAGGCTCGTATGTCGGCCAGGGTGGCCAGCCAGCGCTCCACCGCGGCGCTCCTGCCGGATGACCAGCGCTCGATCGCGCCGTCGCTGGAGCCCGTCGCCGGGCCGCACTCCAGGACCTGTGAGGCCAGCTCACTGTGCAGCCACAGCAGATCCTCCCGGAGGGCGGATCGGGCCAGCGCCTGCCAGCGATTGGCCCGCGGGAGCTCGACGATCCGGTCACGCAGCCAGTTGAGCTCGAGCTGGGCGCCCAGCCTGAAGTAGGTCGTCATCGCGTCCTTCAGCGCGCGGCCGGTGGAGGAGGCGATCGAGGCGATGTCAAACACGAACGACATGGAGGGCATGGCCGCCACTCGCCTGGCCAGTGCCACCGGGACGCCCGCCTCCCGCAGCTCGGCCTCGCGCGTGTCGAAGGCCTCCCGGTCTGACCCGTCCAGGAGGCCGGGCAGGGCAGAGCGCAAGAGCTCCACTCCCGGCGCGTACATTCGCGCGGTGGCCGCGATATCGATGGTCTCGGCCTCCACCCGGACCAGCCAGCGCGTCGATCGCTCCACGAGCCGACGGGCCTCGATCAGCATCTCGAGCTGAATCGCCGCCTGCACCTGGTTGTCCAGGGATTCCACGCCCTCCCAGAAGGACCGCATGTCGAACACCTCGCGCGCCACCGCGTAGCCGCGGGCCAACCTGGCGGGCGGCGCACCGGTCTCCTCACCCAGACGGAAGGCAAACGTCGTGCCGGCACGATCGACGAGCTGGTTGGCCACCACGGTGGCGATGATCTCCCTGCGCAGCCGGTGGCCGTGCATGAGATCGGCGCAGCTCCCGCGCAGCGGCGGCGGGAAGTAGCGCTCCAGATCGCCGAACAGGTGCTCATCCTCAGGCAGGTCGGAATCCAGGAGCCTGGCGAACAGGTAGATCTTGCAGTAGGCCATCAGGACGGCCAGCTCCGGCGCCGTCAGACCCTGCTGGACGGCCTTGCGGTCTGAGATGACGTCCTCGCTGGGCAGGAACTCCAGCTCGCGATCCAGCCCGGCCACCTGCTCAAGGCGCCGGATCATCCGCCGGTGGACATCGATCATGGGCCCGGCCTGCGCCCGGGCCAGGCTGATGGCCTGGGTCTGGGTGTAGCTGCCGTGGAGCACGTGATCGGCCACCGCGTCGGTCATCTGAACCAGCAGCTCGTTGCGCTCCGCCTCTCCGAGCCGTCCGCCACGCACGCCGGCGTCCAGCAGGATCTTGATGTTGACCTCGTGGTCTGAACAGTTGACCCCGGCCACGTTGTCGATTGCGTCGGTATTGATGTGGCCTCCGTCCCCCTCAGGACCCCCGCGGAGCGCATATTCGATCCTCCCTAGCTGGGTGAAGCCGAGGTTCCCTCCCTCCCCCACCACCCGGCAGCGCAGCTCTCTACCGTCGACCCGGAGGCCGTCGTTGGACTTGTCCCCCACCTCCGGATGGGACTCGCCCGCGGCCTTGACATAGGTACCGATGCCTCCGTTCCACAGCAGATCCACGGGCGCGCGGAGGATCTCCCTGATGAGATCCGCCGGCGCCAGCTCGTCCGCCTCGATGGCCAGGGCTCTTCGGACCTGCTCCGAGACGGGGATCGATTTGGCGCTGCGCTCGTAGACGCCGCCCCCCGGGGAGATGAGGTCGGGGTCATAGTCGGTCCATATGGAGCGATCCACCTCGAACAGGCGGCGGCGTTCGGCAAAGCTGGACTGCGCATCAGGATCGGGGTCCAGGAACACGTGGCTGTGGTTGAAGGCCGCCAGCAGCCTGATGTGGGGCGAGCACAGCATTCCGTTCCCGAATACATCCCCGGCCATGTCGCCGATCCCCACCGCCGTGATCTCGGTGGCCTGAACATCGGTGCCCAGCTCCCGGAAGTGGCGCTTGACCGACTCCCAGGCGCCGCGCGCGGTGATTCCCATCTCCTTGTGGTCATAGCCGTGCGAGCCTCCGGAGGCGAAGGCGTCACCCAGCCAGAACTCGTACCGCGCGGCGATCCCGTTGGCGATGTCAGAGAAGGCGGCCGTTCCCTTGTCGGCCGCCACGACCAGGTACGGGTCGTCGTCGTCGTAGCGCACCACGCGCGGTGGCACGATCACCTCGCCGTCCACGATGTTGTCGGTGAGGTCCAGGAGCCCGGACAGAAACATCTCGTAACACGCCACCGCCTCCTCGCGCAGCTCCGGACCCCCGGGTCCGGGTGGGCGCTTGAGGACAAAGCCGCCCTTGGCTCCCACCGGGACGATCAGGGCGTTCTTGACCATCTGGGCCTTCATCAGCCCCAGGATCTCGGTGCGGAAGTCCTCCGGCCTGTCCGACCACCGGAGTCCCCCGCGGGCCACCTTGCCACCTCGTAGGTGCACTCCCTCGAACCTGGGGGCGTAGACGTAGATTTCGAACTTGGGCCGAGGCTTGGGGAGAACCGGGATCTGCACCGGGTCAAGCTTCACCGAGAAATAGGGCAGAGGCGCGCCGTAGGTGTCCTGGCGGAAGTAGTTGGTTCGCAGCGCCGCCCGAACCACGGCCAGGAAGCTGCGCAGGATCCGGTCCTCGTCCAGGCTCTTGACGCTGTCGATCGCCATCTCCATGGCCCGGCCCAACTGACCTGCCAGCTCGGGATCCGGATGGTCGGGGTCAAAGCGAGCCAGGAACAGCTTCACCAGCAGCCGGGCGATGTCCGGGTGAGCCAGCAGCGTGCGCTCCATGTAGGCGTCCGAGTACGGAATGCCCGCCTGGCGCAGGTACCGCGCCGCAGCCCGCAGGATCATGATCTCCCGCCCCGGGAGCGCCGCCACCAGCACCAGCCCGTTGAGCCGGTCGTCCTCCAGAGCTCCGGTCATGGCTCCCAGGAACACGTCCTGGAAGACCTCACGCACGCTCTCGACGTGCTCGGCCGGGCAGCGCAGGCCGAAGTCGTAGATCCAGGCCTCGCGGGAGTCGGAGACCGCGATCCGGTAGGGCCGCTCGTCGATCACTCGCGCACCCATGTGCTCGAACGTCGGCAGCACGTCGGACAGCGCGACCTGGTCGCTGCTGTAGAGCTTGCACCGAATCGACCCCTCCGACCCTGAGCGGTACAGGCTGATCATCGGCCTTCGAGTTCCTGCCAGCTCCTCCAGCCGGGCGATGTCGGCCACCGCCGAGGCGGCATCCCGTTCCGAGC
This sequence comes from Solirubrobacteraceae bacterium, assembly GCA_045805485.1. Taxonomy (GTDB): domain Bacteria; phylum Actinomycetota; class Thermoleophilia; order Solirubrobacterales; family Solirubrobacteraceae; genus Palsa-465. Next base: position 8,410 of record JBJMLC010000157.1, read on the forward strand.
GGTAGGTGGGCGGGAAGGCCTGCTCGTAACGGGCAAACAGCGCGGCTGCGCGCTCCACCCCATGCTCCGCCTGAAGGGCGTCTTTGAGGTCATCGGTCCAGGCCCGGATCGACCGGGCCAGCCGGGCCTCCAGTGCGGGGAGGTCATCGATCTCCGGGACGCCTTCGGGACAGCGGACGATGTAGTGGACCCGGACGAGCAGCGACTCCGACAGCTGCAGGGTGTGGTCGAGCTGATGGCCCGCAAAGGCCTCCAACAGGATCCTGCCCACCCGCTCGCGGTTCTCGGTGTTGAATCGATCACGGGGGATCGTCACCAGGCAGGCGACGAACCTGTCGAGCGGGTCTCGCCACACGAACAGCCGCAGCCGCGGACGCTCGCCAAGACCCAGCAAGCCCATGGCTATTTCGAACAGGTCCGGGGCCGGAAGCTGGAACAGAGCGTCCCGGGGATAGCTCTCAAGGATCTCCAGCAGCGCCTTGGCGTCGTGGCTGGCCGGGGGAAAGGCCGCCCGGTCCAGCACGTACTCGACCTTGTCCCGCACCAACGGCGTCCGGCCGGCGCGGGCCCGGTAGGCGGCCGTGGTGTACAGGCCGAGGAACCGGTACTCGCCGGTCACCCGCCCGTCAGGCGTGAAGCGCTTGACCCCGATGTAGTCCAGACGCGCCGGGCGGTGGACCGTGGCCAGCGAGTTCGCCTTGGTCAGGACGAGGGGCTGGGCCCCCCGGGCCATCGCGGCCGCCTTGGGACTGAGCAGCTTGCGGGGGGTGGCCGGAGCGGCCCGCAGGATCCCCAGGCCGGACTCCGGGCGTACCTGGAGCGCCGTGTCCTGCCCGTGGTCGTCCAGCTCGTACTCCCTGTAGCCCAGGAAGATGAAGTTGTCATCGGCCGTCCAGCGCAGGAACTCCCGGGCCTCCTGCACGTCCACGCCATCCCCGCTGTCGGCGACCGGAGCAAGCTGCTCGGCCAGCTCCAGCATCCGGCCCCTCATGGCCTGCCAGTCGGTGACCGCGGCGGTGACCTCCTCCAGAACGCGGCACATGCTCCGAGATAGCTCGCCCAGGCGGTCGGCCTCGTGCTCACGCGCCACCTCGGCGTGCAGAACCGATTCGGCTGTCCCCTGATCGACCGGGGCGTCGGGCTCCAGCACCTCCACCAGCCGGCCCTCCTCGTCGCGGCGTACCCGGATGACCGGATGGATGACCAGATCGATCGTGCACCCCTGGCGCGCCAGCTCCATCGTCACCGAGTCCACGATGAACGGCATGTCGTCACTGACGATCTGGATGAACGTGTGAGGCGCCCGGACGCCGTTGTGGGCCTCGTCGGGGTTGTAGACCCGCACCTTGACCTCCGGCGGTCGGCGGGTCTGGAAAACCTCCCATTGCGCCATCGCGACGCCGTAGAGCTCGTCCTCACCATGCCCGCTCAGATCCGCGGCCGGGACCCAGTGGTAGAACTGGCGCACGAAGGACTGGGCCATGGGGGCCTCGGCCTCCGGCAGGCGGTCCCTGATCAGGCCGCACAGCGCCTCGATCAGCTCTGACTCCAGATCCTCCGTCTTGACGGCCATGGCCACGGGTCTCCTCCCTGAGGAGGCTACTGCGCCCCTGTGTCACTGAGGGCAAGATCCCCACCTCATCCTCGACCCGGCGTCCGCGAGCCGATTATGCTCACGCCCATGGCGGGCCAGGCAGGCGACCCTCTGACCGCGTCCGCGGATGCGATCCCGCGCCGTGATCCTTCCGCCCTCACCCTCGGCGACTGCTGCCGAGCCTTCATCCGGCGCCCCTCGCCGCCCCTGCTCGCCGCCGCCATCCTGGGTGCCCTGGCCCTCCGGGTGGTGCTCGGCTCCTGGGACTGGCGCGACGCGGTGGTGGCCGTTGGGGTGGTGGCCCTGACGCCGCTGGCCGAGTGGGCGATTCACGTCTACCTGCTGCACGCTCGCCCGGTTCGGGTGGCTGGGCGCCGTTACGACCTGCTGGCGGCGCGAGAGCACCGGGCGCACCACATGGCCCCGACGGAGCTCGATGGAGTTCTCATACCGACGTATGCGGTCGGCATCTTCGTGGCCCAGATCGCCCTGACGACCTGGCTGGTCTCCTTCCCGATTCGCGCCGTGCTTGGCGGTGACCGACTGGCCCACGCGGCCACCGGGCTCCTCGTCAGCTACCTCATCCTCGGCCTGTACGAGTGGTGCCACTTCCTGATCCACACCCCGTACCGCCCGCGTCGCTGGTACTACCGGTCGGTCTGGCGCGGGCACCGCCTCCACCACTACAAGAACGAGCACTACTGGTTCGGCGTCACCTCCACCCTGGGTGACCACATCCTCAGGACCGCGCCGCACCAGGCAGAGGTGCCCAAGTCCTCCACTGCCCGCACACTGGGGATCGAGGTTCAGTAGCGCCCTGCGACACACTGCGCAGATGCGCGTGACCGCCCGCGGAGACTATGCCGTCCGAGCAGCCGTTGAGCTGGCCGCCGCCGGAGGCCAGACGCGCAAGGCGGCCGACATCGCCGCTGCCCAGGACATCCCGCCCCGTTTCCTGGAGAACATCCTGGTGGCCCTGCGCCGGGCGGGCCTCGTGCAGAGCCGCCGCGGCGCCGACGGAGGCTTCCGTCTGACCCGGTCGCCGGAGCTGATCACGCTGGCCGACGTCCTCCGGGCGGTGGAGGGACCGCTGGCCGGGGTCCAGGGCGTTCCCCCGGACCAGGTCCAGTACGCCGGTGCGGCTGAGGCTCTGCGCGACGTCTGGGTGGCCGTCCGAGCCAGCCTCCGGGTGGTGCTGGAACGGGTCACGCTGGCCGAGGTGGCCAGCGGGAGCCTGCCCAGCGACGTCAGGCACCTGATCACCGATCCGGAGGCCTGGCGGGTCCATACGCCGCGGGTGTGAGCTCATCGGGCCCGCACGTGCCCCCAGGTGCCGCCGCTACAATTATCACCTTCCCGGTCGGAAAGAATACGAACTCCTCTCGGTAGGGCTGCCGCTTTGCACATCGATCCAGTGATCGTCGCCTTCGGGTTCGGCGTGGGCATCCTCGTGGGCATGACCGGCGTGGGTGGCGGGTCGCTCATGACGCCGATCCTGATCCTGATAATTGGGATCAAGCCGGTCACCGCAATCGGCACCGACCTGGCCTACGGCGCGGTCACGCGGTCGCTCGGTGGGTGGCGGCACTGGCGGCAGCGCACTGTCGACGTCCCCCTGTCGCTCTGGATGGCCGCAGGCTCGATTCCCGCCTCGGTGGCCGGCGTCGTGGCTCTGAAGGCCCTGCAACACGGGGAGAAGAAATCGTTCGACGACACGGTCCTGTTCACACTCGGTGCCGTCCTGATGCTGTGCGGCCTGGCCATGCTGGCCCGCTTCCTGCTCCCCCAGACAGCCGCTCGCGAGCGCGAGCGCGTCGAGATGACCACCCGGCACAAGGTCACGGCCATCGTGATCGGGCTGGCCATCGGATTCGTCATCGGTGTCACCTCGGCGGGCAGCGGTGCGCTCATCGTGGTGGCGCTGGTCCTGGTCTTCGGGATGGCGCCTCGGCAGGTCGTGGGGACGGACATGTTCCACGCCGCCATCCTGCTCTGGGCGGCTGCGCTGGCCCATCTCGTGGCCGGCGACATCGACTTCGGCCTGGCCGGCACCCTCCTCCTCGGCTCACTGCCCGGGGTGTGGATCGGCAGCGCGCTGATGTACCGCGTACCGGTGGGGGCGCTGCGGATGGCGCTGGCCCTGCTGCTCGTCGGCGCCAGCCTGGCCCTGGTCCAGAAGGCGGGGGCCAATATCCCCACCGGGGTGATCGCAGTCTTCCCAATCGGCGTGGGCATCCTCTTCGTGGTCGCGTACCTGCGCTCCCGGAATCGGCCCGGCCTGGGCGAGCTGCGGTCGCTGGACACGCCGGGTGCCACCCAGCTTCCCGGCCGCGGTCGCGGCGGCACGCCGCAGCTGGCCGCCGCAGAGCCTGATTAACCGGGCTGGGCGCATGGTGGCGCCCGTGACGGGGGCGCCTGGTGGCCGCCTAGTTTGTCGCCACGGCCCGGGAGGTGGCCAGGACGCGGCCATCTGCGTCCAGTGCCCGCACCCTGACCGTCCGGTATCGCCGATCCAGGACGATCGAGGTCTCAAAGCTTCTCTTGGGCGCCGGATGTCCGACCTCCTTGAGGCTGGATCTGCTGGCCCCGGCCAACGCCTGCCAGGCGGCCACCTCGGTGGAGCCGTTCCAGGATGCCCATACGTGGGTGCCCCGGGAGGTGAGTTGCGCGAACACCGCCGGCCGGGTCAGCGGCTTGCCCACCCAGGGGAAGCGCAGCCCCCGATAGGACCAGTCAGAGAGCGAGAGATCCATCCGGACGCGTCCGGCGGCGTCGAACTCGGTGATGGCCGGCGTCTGGCCCCACCCGATCAGCACGTCGCCGTCGGCGAGCCGGCGCGTGCTTCCACAGCAGATGTCGTAGATGGGCTGAGGGTGGGTGTATGAGCGAACCACACTGACCGTGGCCGGGCGCCTGGCCGGGGCAACGCGGACGATCAGTCCCCGCGCCGCGTGCTGGGTGGAGCCAAGCGCACAGCCCGGGCCCACCCCGCCATCGTCGTAGACGCTGTAGCGCTGGTGTCCCAGCGGGACGACGTCGTGCTGGTAGCACCAGGGCCTGCGGAGCCGGCGATCCCCTCTGGCTCCCACCTCCCACATGATCCGGCCCGTCTTGACGCTGATCTTGTAGATCCCCCAGGTGTTGCGCCCTGAGACGATCAGGTTGCCGTCCGAGTCCTGAGCGATCGAGTTGCCGTGGAAGTAGTCGTACAGGCCGCCCTTGCCCGGGTCCGGCCAATGCGTCTGAGAAACCGGCACGCCTCTCAGCGACCTCCACTGGAACAGGAGTCGCCCGGTGCGTATGCCTCGGGGGCCCTGGAGGAGGGAGACCTTCTGGACCACGTATTGGAGGATCGTCTCCGGCTTGCCATGGACCGTCCTGGAGACGCCCACGTCGATGCCCAGCAGAGCATCGCCCTGCGGCGTTATCCGGAACTCGTGCGGATCCAGCTGGCGCACTGGGAACCGACCGGCCGCCGTGATGCTGCCGGCCAAGCGGTAGTGCTCGTCGTACAGCAGGACCCTGCCGCTGTCCTTCCCCACCCATAGGGCCAGGTAGGGGCGCCCGTGAACCTGGACGACCTCGAGGTTGTCGTCCTTGGGCGTCCCGGGGCGATGCCACCAAACGAGATCACCGTTGTCCTGGAAGATGCCGGCCCCCGCCCCGCCGGCGCCACCGGGCGTGACGAACAGGTACGTGCCCGTCGTGGTCCCGTGCGTCCGTACCCCGGCGTTCATGCACAACCGCTGGGCGTTCAGCGTGGGAACGCTGTGGTAGACGGTCGTCAGGCACGTCGGTGGCACGTACACACCGCCCGCCGTCGCCGTCGCCGTCGCGCAAAACCACAGCGCGAACGCGATGGCGCAGAGCCGGCCTCGGCGCCGACGCAGGACGGGGAGGCCCCCCCTCAGCTTGGCCCCGAGCCGATCAATCGCCCGCTTCAGCCACCCGTCGACATCGTGCTGACCGGTTTGGAGGTGGCCAGGATGTGTCCGCTGGCGTCCAGAGCCTGGACCTCCACCAGGGGCTCGCGCTGCTTGAGGAAGATCGCGGTTTCGAATCCGGTCTTCTTGATCACCGCCCCCGCGCTCGTCAGACCGGCGGTGGTCGTCCCCACGAGCACCCGCCAGCCCGCCACCTCGGTCGATCCATTCCAGGAGGCCCACAGCCTGGTCCCGTTGCTCTCCAGCCGAGCGGCCAGAGCAGGCGGTGCCGTGGGGCGGCCGTCCCAGGCAAAGCGGTAGCCGCGGAAGGAGTAGTTGGACATCGAGAGGTCCATGAGCACGCGAGTGCCATCAGCGCTGAACTCGGTGATCTCCGGGAAATTCCCCCAGCCCACCACCACGTGCCCGTTCGGCAGCTGCTGCGTGCTCCCGAGAAATCCCGGAGTGATCCCGGGCTTGTGCTTATAGGCGCGGACCAGCCGGACCTTCGCTGGGTGCGTTGAGGGGTTGACGTGGAAGATGAGCCCGCGGGCCGGATGGCCACTTAGGCCGAGGAAGCACCCAGGACCGGCCGCGCCGTCGTCGAACACCGAGTAGTCGTTGTGCCCCAGAGGGCTGACGTCATGCTGATAGCACCAGGGCGTGCGCAGCTGGTCCTCGCCCTTACCCCCCACGCGCCACATGATCCGGCCGGTCTTGACGTTGATCTTGTAGATCGTCCAGGTGTTCCTGGCCGAGACGATCAGGTTCCCGTCGGTGTCCTCTGCGATGGCGTTGCCATGGAAGTAGTCCCAGGCGCTGCCGGCTCCCGGGTCCGGCAGGTAAGAGGCGGACAGCGGGATGTGCTTCGCCGTGTTCCAGTGGAAGAGGACCCTTCCGGTGTGGATGCCGCTGGAGTCCTTGACCAGTGAGAGTTTCTGGATCACGTACTGCACCACGTACTCACGGTGGCCGTGAATTCGCTTGTGCACCGGCTGATAGATGCCCACCAGGGCATCTCCTTCGGGCGTGATCCGGAACTCGTGCATATCGATCCGGTCGCCCGCAAACGCGCCTCCGGCCGTGATGGCACCCACCTGCTGGTAGCGCTGGTTGTACAGGAGGACCGTCCCGTCGTTGATAAAAAAGTCATTGGACGTCTTGACGGAGTCCGTGTGGCCGGACCAGACAGCCAGATACGGGTGCCCCCAGAGCTGGACCACGCTCAGGTCATGGTCCTCTGTGCTGTTGGCCGATCGGGGCTTCCACCACACCAGAACGCCGGTGTCGGTGTAGATGCCCTCACCCGTGTCCCTCGGAGTCAGGAACAGATATGTACCCGGCCTGGTGGCATGGGTTGACACGCCCAGGTTCATGCAGACGCGCTGGGCGTAGATCCCCGGGGCGCTGTGATAGCTCAGCGTGCGGCACGTCGGTGGGGTGTAGCTGGCCCCCACGGTGGACGCCGCGGCGCCGAGGGCAGCCGAAACGCCCACGGCAGCCATCAGCACCCGGACGAGCCCTCGCCCGCGTGAGCCCCCTACCGATACTCGCAACCCGACACCTCTCCGTTGCTCCCCTCAAACGTTGTGTTGCGCCCAGGCCTAAGCATACCCGGCGGTTGGCGCTCAGGATCCGGCACCCGGGACGACGAGCCTGATGCCGAACGGGCCCACCGTCCGCAGGGGCCCCTTGCCAGGCCGGACGCCTCCGGGCACCCGCGAATCGTCGACGACCAAGCAGCGCCCCCGGCATCTGGCCTGCTTGCCGGGGCCGAGGCCGAACGGCCGGTCGAGCACAGGCTTCAGAGCCCGCAGGTAGTAGACGACGACCGCACTGTTCGTCAGGACCTCCCGCGGGTGAAGGGTCTGGGCCACCGCGCGGGCTGGCGCCGGATCAGGCTCGTACTGGCGGTGGAAGCGCTGGGCGAACACCGCTCCGGCGACCAGCGCGAGCACCACCGCGGACGCCCACCACAGCCATCGCCGGTCCAGGACCGTCAGGGCCGCCGCCAGGACAGCCGCGGCCAGCGGCACCAGCATCGTCAGGTAGCGCTCGTTGAACAGGTCAAGACCGGCGGCGGGGGCGATGGCGTGCCCGATCAGGACGAGCAGGCCGGTGGTGGCGATCAGGCCGATCGCCCGGCCGGCACGCTCGGAGCCGACCAGGTTGCGCCCGCGCCACAGGATCCACCCGGCGCCGATGATCACCGCGGCCACGACCAGGAACTGCAGCCACCGACCGGCCCCGCCACTCGCGCCCCCGTGCTCGCCGAACACCAAACGGACCGTCAGGTCGCGCAGGCTGGCCGGCGAGGGACCGGGGAATACAGGCGAAAGCTTGGTGTGGCCCGTGGCCTGCTGAGCCCGATCGATCTGCCCGATCCAGGGCAGCAGAGTCAGCAGCGGCAGCAGCCCAAAGCCGATCGTCTCCACGGCCCGGCGGCGGCCGAAGAGCAGCATGCTGATCGTCAGCGCCACCAGAAAGATGCCCGCGTAGTACTCGCTGTACATGGCGATGGCTCCGCCGAGCAGGTAGAGCAGCCACCAGCGCCTGGAAGCGCTGCCCAGAAGTCGCAGCGCCGCCCACAGGCAGAGCGTCAACCCGGCGCCGGCCAGCATGAAGCCCCGGGAGTAGTCCGAGTAGGAGACCAGGTACGGCGCCACCGCCACCAGCGCCGCGGCCAGCGCCGCCGCCCGCCAGCCCAGGTCTCGGCGCAGCGCCAGGTAAAGCAGCAGCGCGATGAGCGCCCCGGGAATGGCGGCGGGCAGTCGCAGCCAGGCCGCACCGTCGGTCAGGGGCAGCGGCGTGAGCAGCAGGTAGAACAGCGGCGGGGTGTTCTCGTACGCGGCCAGCCGGTGCAGGAACCCGCCGGCGCTCGACGCCGAGCCCACCAGGTAGGAGTACCCCTCCGCATCGGAGAGGTGAGAGCCGATCGTCTCCGCCCGCAGAATGACCGCCCCGACCACGATCACGAACATCAGAAAGCGAGGGTCGGTAAACCAGCGCCCGCCGTGCTCCCCAGCTTCGGTCGACCGGCTGGGGGCGGCGCTGGCCGCGGTCGGTGATGAGGCGAGAACGATCGACACCAGCGTGCCAGGCTAAGGCTTCGCATAACTTCGCACCTCGCGCGTGATCCAGGCAACCTAGAATGCGGCCGGCCGCGACACCGACGCGCTCCGGGAGGTGCTTGACATGAGCCGGCTGGCTGGATTGCTCGCTGGCGTTGCCGTGGGCGGACTCGCGATCGCGCCAGGCGGGGCGATCGCCCACCACACCTCGTGGTCGCGGGTGGCTGGGGCCGCGACTGTCTCGACGAGTTCTGTGAACTACCTCGCCGGCTACTCGCTGGGGCGCTCAGCCAAGAGCCTCAAGGTGACCACCACGTTTGTCCTGCCGAGGATCGCCTGCGGCAGCCGAGCCAGGGCATTCGCTCCCTCAGTCGGCGTGTACAGCTCGTCCAATGTCCCCACCGCTGCGGCGGTTTTCGCCGGTTGCAACGCAGGTCATGCTCGCTACTGGCCGGTTCTGGTCATGAACGGTGGCTATCGGAAGTACAACACCGGCGCCTCCGATCTGCATCCCGGCGATCGGGTTGCGCTCCAGGCCAGAGAGACCCAGTACGACGCGTACGTGTCGCTCACCGATAAGACGCTTGGCGTAACTCAGTCCTGGCTTGGTCTGGGGCGGGACAAACTCACGTCCGCCTGGGTCGGTGACAGCACCTGGGGCAATTCACGAGGCTTCCAGTCGATCCCGGACTTCGGCTCGCTCAACTTCACGCACACGCGGATGAACGGAGTACCCCTGGGCTCAGTCCGCGGCCTCACCCGATACGACATGAGATCCAACCGGGGGACGCTCCAGATCAGGGCCCGCAGGACCACCTCCAGCGGGACGGCTTTTCGCACGATCTTCAAGCACGCCTGACCCGCGAACGGCGTCCCCCGTTTGCGCTATCCCTGGGACCACCCGCCAAACGTGCCCGCTATGGTGGCCCAGCATGAGGGGCCTTCGAAGCGTTCTGCGCCACGTCTCCGACGCTCGACGCCTGCTGGCTCAAGCTGCTGCGTTGTCCTGCGCGGCGATGCTCCCCGCTGTCACCGCTGCGGCACCGACAGCGCCACGCGGGGGCGTCGACGCACACCTATTTGTCTCCACACGAGGTAGTGATCATGCGTCCTGCTCGCACAGCGCGCCATGCCGCACGATCTCGCATGCCGTACGCGTCGCGCAGCCGGGCGACGAGGTTGATGTGGAGGCTGGCCGCTATGCCGAGAAGGTCGTCATTACCAAGCGTCTCACCATCAGAGGCCTTCACGCACCAACCATAGACGCCAAAGGACGGGCGAACGCAATCCTGATCAAGGGTGACGCACCGGCAGGGTCGACGGTCACCGGTCTGGTTCTCGAGCATGCGACCTACGAGGGAGTCCTCGCCCTGGAGACGAGAGACGTCACCATCGAGCAAAATTTCGTCCACGACAACGACCGTGGATTTTTCGCTCCGCGGTTCAAGGGGGAATGCGCTCAGAACGGACACCCGGGTGCTCACGTAGCTGACCTGCGCGCCGGAGGCTGCGGAGAAGCTATTCACCTGGCATCAACCTCGCGCTCGCGGGTTGTGGGTAATACGGTGACAGGCAACACCGGGGGGATCTATCTCACCGATGAGTCTGGCCCAGCCGCTCATAACTACATCGCCGGGAACCAGGTGGTTGCAAACCTCTATGACTGTGGGATTACGTTGGCGAGCCACAGTCGATACGCAGTCTCTGCCACAGGTCCGGTCCGACCGCGACCCCACTCTGGCGGTGTCTATGACAACCTGATTCTGCGGAACGTTGCCGATTGGAACGGCGTGCGGGAGGCAGGCGCCGGCGTTCTTGTGGCTGCGGCCTTTCGAGGTGGCGCTGCGTACGGTAACCGGATCATCGGCAATCGCGTAAGCCGCAACGGTCTTCCAGGTATCACCATCCATAGTCACCACGGCAGGCAGGATGTCGACGGCAACATCATCCGGGGTAACGTCGTCGGCCACAACGCGGTCGGCGGTACCACAGGCGGTCCAGGCGACGGCGATGTTGGGCTACATCGGACCGCGGGGATTCTCGTGTCCAGCGAGGTGAGAAGGGTCACCGGAACCCGCATCGTCGGCAACCGGATCAGCGATGACTACTACGGCATTTGGACCAAGAACGTTAAGCCGCTGAAGACGTCGGGCAACGGTTACAACCACGTTCAGGTCCCGGTCAAGCGCGGCTAGAGAATCCACGGATCCCGGCCTGAGTAACTTGCGGGTGGGGGACGCTAAACGGGGCCCTTCGCGGAGGGTCCCTGATGGGTCTTTACTCGAA
>JBJMLC010000158.1:0-9645 GCA_045805485.1 Solirubrobacteraceae bacterium
CAGGACGAGCCGTCCGGCGTGGGCCACCACGTCCCGCTGGTCGTTCATCGCCGCGGCCAGCTCCGCCGAGGGCGGGGTCTCCTCCTCGACGGGCTCGGGACGTACCGGCCAATTACCGAGCTTATGCGCGGCCTCGTTCAGGGTCCGCCTCACCCCAGTCCCGGTGCTCTGATCGGAATCCAGCTGATCCCCCCTGTCCTCAGGGCGCTCGTGGGCCGCCTCGTGAAGAGTGGGTCGCGGTTGAGGCGGGCTCATGTCGAGGTTCCAAATGTCAGGATAGTTCGTGGTGCCCCGGAAATCGGGGCCTACAGCACCACCCCCACGAGCGTCGGCTCCGGCGTCAGGGTCACGCCGAACGCCTCCCTGACACCGTCCCTGAGCTCCTGAGCCAGGGCCACGAGCTCCTCCGCCGACGCTCCGCCCCGATTGACCAGCGCCAGCGTGTGCTTGGACGAGATCCCGGCCCGCCCGCTCCCGTAACCGCGGGTGAAGCCGGCGCGCTCGATCAGCCAGGCCGCCGACAGCTTCACCGTTCCATCGTCCTGGGGCCAGCCGGGCACGATCACGTCCTGACCCAGGCGATCCAGGGCGCGCCGCCGCACGTCGTCCATCTGATCCTCACTCACCAGAGGGTTCAGGAAGAACGAGCCCGCGCTGACCGAATCAGGATCGGCGGGGTCAAGCACCATCCCCTTGGCGCGACGCAGCCTCACGACGGCCTGGCGCACCTCGGCCAGCGGCGGGCGATCGCCGAGCTCGGCATCCAGCGCCCGCGCCAGCTCGGGGTATTCCAGGGGCTGCGCCAGTCTCGTCCGCTCGAGCTCGAACGTCACCCGCAGCACGACGTGTCGATCCAAGCCCTTGAACGCGCTCGTTCGGTAGGCGAAGCCGCACTCCGGCGGGCTCAGCTCCACGATCGCCTCGGCCTTCCGGTCGTATGCGTGCACCGAGACGATCGTCTGTGCGACCTCCTGTCCGTAGGCGCCGACGTTCTGGATCGGGGTGGCGCCGGACAGGCCCGGAATCCCGGATAGGCACTCCAGACCCGATAGTCCCTCGGCCACCGCCCACCCCACCACCTGATCCCACGGCGCACCCGCGCCAACGTCAATCCGAACCCGATCTGCGTCCCCCACCGTCACGCCACCGCCGTCAAACCGCACCACGGTCCCATCAAAACCCTCGTCGGCCACAACCAGATTCGATCCCTGGCCCATGACCAGCAGACGGTCGCCGGCGGCATCCGCTTCACGAACCGCCTCGACGATTTCCTGCTCGTCCGAGGCCTCGATCAGGCGACGCGCCGGCCCGCCCACGCGCAGCGTGGTCAGCCGCGAGAGCTGGGCGCCGGTCTGGACCTTCATGGTCGGTGGTGGATCAGGGCCGGTGCGCCAGCACCTGGTAGATCGAGGCCCATCCGGTCTGGAACCCCTGCCGGGCGGCGTGCAGGAACAGGCGCCACACCCGGGCGCGCTCGGCGCCGGCCAGACGAACGGCCTGGTCATACCGAGACTCGTAGCGCTTGATCCAGTGGCTCAGCGTCTCGGCGTAGTCCTCGGCGAGGCCCTCCACGTGGCGGACGACGAATCCCGCCCGCTCCAGCGCCAGGATGATCCTGGATAGGGGAAGCGGAACGCCGTCCGGGAAGACGAAGCGCTCGGAGAATGGCCCCTCGTCGGTCTCGTCGAAGTCCTTCAGCTTGGAGATGCCGTGGTTGAGCAGCCGTCCGCCCGGAACCAGGAGCCTGGCCAGCTGATCCGCGTACACGTCGATCCTCTCCTCCCCCACGTGCTCCACCATCCCGATGCTGGAGATGGCATCGAAGCGCTCATCCGTGAGCTCCCGGTAGTCCGCCACGCGGATCTCAACCCGCTCGGCCACGCCGGCCTCGATGGCTCGCTGGCGGGCCAGCTCGGCCTGGGGCTCGGACAGAGTGATGCCCAGGACGCTCGCGCCGTGGCGCGTGGCCGCCTGCAGCGCGAAGCTTCCCCACCCGCACCCGACATCCAGCACGCGCTCGCCTTCGCGCAGTCCGAGCTTCGTGCATACGAGCTCGAGCTTGGCCTCCTGCGCGTCCTCCAGGGTCTGGGCGCCGTTGGACCAGTAGGCACAGCTGTAGGTCATCGACTCATCCAGGAACAGCGCGAAGAACTCGTTGCCCACGTCGTAGTGGTGTCGCACCGCCCGCCGGTCCCGGGCCAGCGTGTGGCGCTCACCGCGCAGGCGCAGCTCGGCCTCCGGCCTGCGGGGTGGGCGGGTCAGGCCGCAGGCGGCCAGCAGCGCCCCGCCCAGCCGCAGCTGCTGGCGCCAGGGGATCGGCGGAGGCTCGAATGTGTCCATGACCCGCAGGGTCCCGTCGAGGTCGTCGACCTCCAGCAGGCCTGAAACGTAGGCCCGCCCGATGCCCAGCTCGCCCGGCGCCCGCAGCACGTGGGCCAGCGCCCTGGGCGACCGGAACAGAAACGCCGGTCCGCCAGGCTCCGTCGCCTCCACCCCCGTCCCGTCCCAGAAGTGCACGGAGAACGGCCGCTGCGGGAACACCGCCGCCAGCTCGCGCCTCAGTGGTTCCGTCCGTGCGAAGGCCAACGTGCCTACGAGTGTCTGTGCCCGGGGGCGGCCACTACGAGGACGAAGCCGGCTGGACCGTCTTCTGGGCGATCCGCTGCGGGTCCACGCGGACCACGTCCCAGACCAGCCCGACCATCTCCAGGAGCCGGATCATCCCGGCCGAGGGGTCGATCTGCCACCTCCGCAGCCCGTGGCGATAGGACGTCGGGAAGGCGTGGTGGTTGTTGTGCCAGGCCTCGCCCCAGGTGGGGATGGCCAGCCAGGGGACGTTGCGGGACTCGTCACGGGTGGCGAAGTCCTGACGCCCGAAGAAATGACAGACCGAGTTGATGCTGAACGTGGAGTGATGAACGAAGAAGATCCGGGCCGCCCCGCCCCAGAGAAGGCCGAGGAGCCCGCCGGTCACGGTGCCGGTGAGGGCCACCCCGAGGCCGAACGCGAAGGCCAGCCCGAGCACCACCCAGAGCACGAACGTCCGGTCAACGAACCTGATCCACGGGTCGGCCACCAGGTCCTTGGCGTAGATCTGCTCGTCGGCCACCTCCATATCCGAGAACACCCAGCCGATGTGGGCGTGGACGAAGCCTGCGAGCGCGCCCCGCCATCCCGAGCCGTGGCCCACGTGGGGGCTATGGGGATCGCCCTCGACGTCCGAGTAGGCGTGGTGTTTGCGATGGGTGGCCACCCAGTCGATCACGGGGCCCTCCGCGGCTGCGGAACCCAGCGCCGCAAACCCGGCCCGCAGCAGGCGGCTGGTCTTGAAGCTGCGGTGGGTCAGGAGGCGGTGAAAGCCGACGGTTATCCCACTGCCGATGACCACGTAGCAAACGACCAGGTTGGCGATGTCCTGCCAGCTGACCCAGGCCCCGCCCCAGCCCAGCGCGATCCCAACGATCAGCAGGATCGGCGGGACGCCGGTGATCACCGCGCTGGCCAGCCGGTCCACGAACGGCATCGACACCGCCCGGACCTCGGTAGCGGTCGGCGCCGCCACGGGCTCGCGGTTCGGCACGGCTGGGACTGCGCGTTCAGCTGTCTGCGTGGTCATGGTGGCTCCTGCCGGTGGTCAGGCACGCTCGCGCCGTTTCGCCATCTGGCTCCTCCCGCCCACGGCGGCGCAGGTGCGTGCGGGTCGCAGTCTACCGGCTGAGCGAGCGGCTCCCTCAGCTCGGATGCTCCGGTGGTTCCGCGAGCGGGGCGGGGCCGGGCCGAGGACGCGGACTTGCAATGGCCCCCGGCGGCGAGTAGGTTTTTCGCGCCCCGGGGGGTCGCCGGGGTGGCCGCCAAGGAAGGCGGATGGGCAATGAGACGTGCTGTTTTTCTTCTGGGGCTGCTGCTGTTTGTGGCCGCAGCGGGGTCGTTCTCGCAGCTCAGATACCGCTACCAGTGGAGCCTGTGCTCCCTGCCCGCCGGCTCAACGTGCTCCAAGATCAAGGGCGCCACCCACCCCAGGCTTGTTCTCGCCCACGCCTACATAGGCCACAGGATCAAGGTCCTCGTGACGGCCATCGACCAAGAGGGACAACACGGCCAGGCAACCAGCAAGCCCGCCGGGCCGGTCAAGGGCTAAGCAGGGGGCTCAGAAATCGTTCCAGAAGGACTCGCTGCTCCCGCGGCGGGCCCTCTTGGTGTCCACCAGCTCGACCTTGGCGGTGGTCATGAGCTGGGCCGGATCTCCCGCCTCCAGCTCGGCCACGCCCCATGAGGCGCCCACGCCGCCGCATCCCTGGTCGGCCTGGATGCCTGCCTCCAGCCGCTTGGCCGCCGCACGCGCGCCCTCTGCACCGGCCCCCACGAAGATGATCGCGAACTGGTCGCCGTCCAGCCGGAACGCGGTGTCCTCCCCGCGCACCCGGGCCAGCCGCCGGGCGACGCCACGCAGCACCTCGTCGCCCACGGCATGCCCCAGCGTGTCGTTGATCTCCCGGAAGGCGTCGAGGTCAAGGAGGCACACGGACAGCTCGCCGCCGTGGCGGCGCACCCGCGCCACCTCGCTTCCCAGCCGCTGCTCGAACGCCTTGCGGTTCGGCAGGCCGGTCAGGATGTCGAACATGCTCTCCTTGCTGGAATCCTCGAAGGCCTCGGAGTGAGTGAGGTGCGCTGACAGGACACCCCCCAGAAGGTCGAGCGTGCGCTCGTCGGTGTAATGGAAGGCGCCTGAGCGCCCGGCGTACACGGTGAGCGCGCCCAGCGACCCGTGGGCCCGGCTGAGCGGCACGCACAGCAGCGAGACCGCTCCCAGTCGCCGGCAGGCCTCCACATTGACCCGTCCATCGGTCTCGGCGTCCCGGCAGTGCAGGATCTCGCCCACGCGCGCGCACTGCGCGGACACGCTGTCGGCGACGGGCAGACGCGACCCCAGGAAGCGCTCGGCTGATCCGGTGGCCGCCCGGAAGACCATCTCCTCGCCCTCCTGCAGCTCCAGCACCGCGGCATCGGCGCCGGTCAGGAGCCGGGCCCGACGGACCACGAGCTCAATGACGGCCTCGAGCTCCATCGCGCTGGCGGCGATCTCATTCTGGGTTTCCAGAATGGCCAGAAGTCGTTCGTGTGGAAGGCTCCGTCCCATTGCACCCCTAATCGGCAGATCAGGAGTCATGGCTTAAAGAACCGCGTCCGCGTCTAAACATCCCGGCTACACATCAGGCTCAAGCGATCAGGTTACGGGCTCGGGCGTGGGTCGGCCTCACCACCCGCAACGGCCTCACCGCTGGCCACAGCCTCACCCCCGGCGCCGGCAGCGGGGACCGCGGACTCGACCACCTCAGCCCGGGCTCGGGCCGCCTTGACCTCTTTTGAGAGCGTCTCCAGGTCGTAGACCCCGTAATGGCGGCGGCCGTTGATGAAGAAGGTGGGCGTCCCGGAGACCTGGCTCGTGTCAGCGGAATCCACATCCTCGGCCACCCTGGCGGCTCCCTTGCGCTTTCGCAGGAACTCACGGAACTGCTCGCGATCCAGGCCCAGCTCATCGGCGTAGCCCAGCAGGTCCTTGACCCTCAGAGCATCCTGGTGCGCCAGGAGCAGGTCATGCATGTCCCAGAAGCGGCCCTGGGCGGCGGCGGCCTCTGCGGCTTCAGCGGCCAGATCGGCATGGGGGTGCACGTCGTTCAGAGGGAGATGGCGCCACGCGTACCGCAGGTCCCCGAACCCGGCCAGCAGCTCTCGAATCACCTCCTCGGCCTGCCCGCAGTACGGGCATTCGAAGTCCCCGTACTCCAGCAGGGTCACCGGAGCGTCGGCCGGACCGCGCACGTAGTCGCGGTCCGGGTCGACCTCCACGGCCAGGTCCATGATCGGCTGCGAGGTGCCCAGCAGGGCCCGCAGGCGAGCGGCCCTGGGGAGGAGCCTGGTGGCTCGCACCTCGATGGCCGTGAGCAGCGAGGCCCCCACGGCGGCGCTGAGGACGCCGATCTTGGCCTCCTCCAGATCCACCCCCTTGAAGGCCAGGTCTGAGATCAGCAGCGAGACCGTGAACCCAACCCCGGCGATCGTGGCTCCGCCGAGCACAGAAGCCCATCCCACCGGCGGTCGCACCCGCCCATGGCTCACCCGGGTCACGATCCAGGTCACACCGCCGATGCCCACCGGCTTGCCCACCACGTACCCGCACAGGATTCCCAGCGTGATGGGGGATGCATACGCCGTGGCCAGGAAATCGCCGCTGATGTGCACGCCGGCGTTGGCCAGCGCGAACAGCGGGACGATCACGTAGCTGGACACCGGGTGGTAGATCTGCTGCAGCCGCTCGTTGGGCGAGATCGCGGTTCGCACTCCCTCTCGGGCCGACTGGGCCAGCTGCGACGTGGGCTGCTCCCGGAACAGCCGGAACAGGTCGCTGGCCCGCTCCAGATCGGCTCGGCTGGCGGGGTAGGCGATCGACAGCAGGCCGATCACCACTCCCACGATCACGGGATCCACCCCTGACTTCAGGAACGCCACCCAGGCCACCACGCCCAGGATTCCGTAGACCGCGCCATTGCGAACGCGGCGCACACGGACCACGAGCACCAGCAGCATGACACCGATCCCCACCAACAGCGCGGGCACCCTCACCGACTCGGTGTACGCGGTGGCGATGACGACGAAGGCCACCAGATCGTCCACCACCGCCACCGTGAGGATGAAGGCGCGCAGGCTCTGGGGGAGCCGTCGCCCCACCAGGGCCAGCACACCGAGCGCGAATGCGGTGTCGGTCGACATCGCGGTGCCCCACCCGTGGCTCGACGGGTGGCCCGCGTTGAAGGCCAGGAAGATGAGGATCGGCAGCGCCATGCCACCCAGCGCGGCCGCCAGCGGAAGGATCAGCCGCCGGCGATCCCGCAGCTCGCCCAGGTCCAGCTCCCGCCGCGCCTCCAGCCCGATGACCAGGAAAAAGAACGTCATCAGCCCGTTGTTGATCCACTGGCGAAGGTCCTGGGAGATCCCGGCCCCGCCCAGGTGGATCGTCAGCTGGGTTCCCCAGACGTTCTGATACGAGCTGGGATCGACGTTGACCCAGACCATCGCGGCGACCGTGGCCGCCAGAAGGATGGATGCGCTGCCGGTCTCGGTGCGCAGGAACGACCGCAGCGGCTCCTCCAGGTTGCGCCCCCAGGCGGTCCGCCGCGAGAAGGCTTCCTGAGGCTGGGTCACCATGGCCGCGGCGTCCTGGCCAGGGGCTATTCGGGGACCGGAAGCCGGACGGCGATCGTGGCCAGCACCCGCGCCACCACGTTGTCGCCGGCCTGGACCACGCAGCTGGCGTGGATGAGCGATCGGCCCAGCCGATCGATGCGCGGAACCGCCTCCAGCCACTCGCCCTCGCCCACGCTCTCCAGGAATGAGATCTGCAGCGCCGCGGTGGCGATGGTCCCTCCCGGAGGGACGGTTGCCGCGGCCGCCCGGCTGACCGCGATGTCGGCCAGGGTCATGAGAAGTCCGCCGTGCGCCCGGCCCTGCCGGTTGGAGTGCTGGGGCCCCACTCGCACACCGAGCACCGGCACCGAGTCAGACCTGCGGATGAACACGGGGCCGACCAGCTCGCCGAATGGGCTGGGCTCCAGCGGCTGGAACAGATCGGGCACGGCCACGCCGCGCAGCTTACGGTGCGGGTGGCGTGGCCACGGGTGCGATCTCCCGGGTGGCGTGGCCGCAGACGCGATCTGTTACGGTCGCGCGATCAAGCCTGCTCGTCGCATTGGGGCACGCGTCGTGCTGATCCTGGCTCTGGCGATCATCGCGCTGCCGACCGCCGGCGCCGGCGCCGCCGGCCGCAGCTCGCTCACCGTGTCCGGACCGCGCCACGCCGGGCGCGGTCAGCGGGTCAGGCTTCACCTCCGTGGCCACGCCGCCAAGGGCATTCACAGGCTGGCCGTCTGGCTGGACAACCGCCGCTGCGCCGACCGGGCGAAGGTGGAGAGCGAGCGGCACCGGCTGCGCAAGCCGTCGGTGTTCCACGTCCACGGCAACTTCCGAGCCGTGCTGACGATCCGGCATTCCACGAAGGGCACCCACGTGGCGTGTGCCTATCTACAGCATCGCCGCACGCGCGTTACCGAGGCTCGCGCCAGCTGGCGGTATGTGACCGGCTGAGCCGGGCCGGGGCTGCGCGCTGCAGCCCCGGGCCGCGCTATCCAGCGATTACGCCGCGTTGCGGAGTGATTACGCCGCGTTGCGGAGTGCGCTGAGCTCAGGGCTTCCGGCCAGCCGAGTCAGGCCCCGCTCCTCAAGCTGACGAGCTCGCTCAGCGGTGATGCCGAGCTCGATTCCCGTCTGGCGCAGAGTCAGGGGCTCCTCGCCACTCAGGCCGAAGCGAAGCCGAATGACATCGCGCTCGTCCTGGGGCAGATGGGCCACCAGCGCGTTGACCCGCTGGTCACGATCGGCGTCCGCCACCTCCTGCTGGGGCTCGGGGCGATCGCTGGGCAGAAGATCACCGAACGCGGTGTCCTCATCGCCCACCGGCTGGTCCAGACTGGTCAGACTGCGGTTGAGCTCCCGGAGTTCGATGACCTGGTCAAGCGGCATCTCGGCCACATCGGCCAGCTCCTCATCGGTTGGCTCACGGGACAGCCGCCCGCTCAGCTCGCTCTCCAGCTTGCGGAGCTTGACCTGCTGCTGGGCGACGTGAACCGGCAGACGAATCGTCCGGCCGTGGTTCTGGAGCCCGCGCTGGATCGCCTGGCGGATCCATAGCGTTCCGTAGGTGGAGAACTTGAACCCGCGGCGCCAGTCGAACTTCTCCACGGCGCGGATGAGCCCCAGCATGCCCTCCTGGACAAGATCCTCCATGGAGAGTCCGTGGCCCTGGTAACGGCGCGCCTGAGCCACCACCAACCGCAGGTTGGAGTTGATCATGCGCTCCTTGGCGGCCAGATCGCCGCGCTCGATCCGCTGGGCCAGTTCGACCTCCTCGGCCGCCGTCAGGAGCGGGTATATCCGCGCCCGGCGGAAGAACAGGGCCAGCGAGTCAGGGACCGCCGATCCGGTCGAAGTCTCGGTGTCTATGTCCAGGCCATGCTGCGCCCGCCGGCGGGTCTGCCGGCTGCTCGTAGCCCGGCGGCGCGTCTGCCGTGCGCCGGCAGCGGCATTCACGCCAGGGCGGCGGCGCTGGCGAGCCTTCTCGATATGGCCAGGATCATGGTCGCCGCGGGGTCTCGTCCCGCCGTCACGACCGTTTTCAAAGCTGCTCAGTTGAATCTCCTCTGAGTTTCGGTTAATCGTGGTTCGATGTCCGTCGAATTATAACACTTGTTCGATGCCCATCGAACCGTTCTTAGGGTTCTCTTCACAAGGTGCTAACGGGCCCGCGGGCCCTGATCAGGCCGGTCCGGCCCACGCTTTTCATTCAGAGGACGGTCCCGGCCCGTTCGTTCTTCCCCGAATCCCGAAAAACCCCTCACCCTGTTGTAAATCGTGCAGGGGGAGGCCGCGTATTGCGGGCAATTCGTGGCGCCGCGGCCCCGTGGTTGCGGCCCGCGACCTGGCCCACAGCCCGCCGCGCCCACCGATGGCAATTCCAGTGACGATATGTCATCGGAAATGCCATCGGTCCGGCTCCGGTCCCCACGGGCCCACCGATGGCGATTTGACTGACGA
>JBJMLC010000159.1:0-24130 GCA_045805485.1 Solirubrobacteraceae bacterium
CACCCCGCGGATCCTGCTCCGATGATCACGTAGTCATACTCGGTCATGCGGGCCTCCTGGCCGGTGGTGGGTGGTCGGCTGACTCCCTGGGCCTCGTGTCCGTGCATTCTCAACCGCGGGGTGTTCGCGGTCAAGGGGCGGCGCTACCAGCAGGGCGCTGAGCCGAGTTGGCTAGCCTGGCCCGCGATGTCTAGCCGAGGATTACCCAGGCTGACCGCGGGCCTGGCTGCGTTCGCCCTGGCGGGCTGTGGTTCCAGCCACAGCCCGGGCTCCACGACGGACAGCACCGGCTCCACGACCGGGTCCTCCACCCAGACAACGGCCGGCACCGGGGGACCCACCCAGCCCGGAGGCGGCAAGCTCGGCTACGAGGGCGTCCCGGTCGAGCGCGGCCCATCTCTGGCGCCCGCCTCCACCACGGCTCCGGGGACGCCGGTGAATGGGATCCGCTGCTCCCAGGCAGAGCAGGTCGCCTACCACATCCACGTCCACCTTCAGGTGTACGTGGACGGTCAGCCCCGGCAGCTCCCGGGCGGCATCGGGGTGATTGAGCCGGTGGCTCAGCCCACGCGCTACCGGCCCGCCTACGCGGCCAGCAGGTGTTACTACTGGCTGCACACCCACACCGCTGACGGGATCATCCACGTCGAGTCCCCCGTCCAGACCGTGTACACGCTGGGGGAGTTCTTCGACGAGTGGGGCCAGCCGCTGAGCTCGGGCGCCGTGGCCAGCGCTCAAGGGCCCGTCACCGCGATCGTCAACGGGAAGCGCTGGACGAAGACTCCCCGGGACATCCCGCTGCTGCCTCACGCCGTGATTCAGCTGGAGGTGGGGCAGCCGGTGGTCCCGTTCCAGAAGCTGTCCTTCGCGCGGACCGGGCTTTAGAGCTCGGGTCTGCGAGCCGCGGGCGCCGCCTCGTCTGGTCTGCGTTCGGCGGGGTCGTCGGTGGCCCGGCGGCGGCGCACCCGCCGGGAGACCTCAAGCCCCACGGCCAGCGCTATCAGAGCCAGGAGACCCAGGGTGGCCACCGTGCCCACGTCCCCGGCCAGGTCCAGGATCGGGGGACCGACGTAGTACGCCCCGAGCCCGAAGCCAAGTGCCCAGGCCAGTGCGGCGACGGCGTTGATGGGCAGGTAGTGGCGCGACGGGGCCCGGTAGATACCGGCCACCCACGACGGCGTGAGCAGGATGGCGATCACCTCCAGGCGCTGGAAGACCTCATCTCCGCGTGCGGCGGCGCGCAGGCGAGCCCCGCGCAGGGGGCCCGAAGCTGTCAGAGCGGCCCGTCCTGCCTTCAGGCCCACGAGCCACCCGGCGATCCCGCCCAGAACGGCCCCCACGGTCGCCCACAGGATCACCGGAGTGATGTCCAGATGATGTCGGGCTGAGAGGACGCCGGTGGCGATGAGGACCGACTCGCCCGGACCGGGGAGCCCGGCCCAGCTCACAAAGGCCGCCACCCCCACCCCCACATAATCCACCGCGGCTCCGTGGATGTGATGGAAGAGGTGAAGGCCGGGGATCAGCACGGCTGTGCCCCCCGGTGGTGATGAGGCCTCATGCATCCCCGATCGTGACACAGCCCCAGGCGCCACCCGACGGGCGCCCCGAGCCAAAAAACGACCGCCGATCACACCGTTTTCTCGCAGGGTGCGGCTTCCGTTTATCCGAATGTCCAAGTGGTGCTGGTGGTTGCTGGACTCCTGGACATGGCCCGCTGGCAGAGGCAGGTCCACACTGATCGCGT
Source organism: Solirubrobacteraceae bacterium (assembly GCA_045805485.1). Classification (GTDB taxonomy): domain Bacteria; phylum Actinomycetota; class Thermoleophilia; order Solirubrobacterales; family Solirubrobacteraceae; genus Palsa-465. Next base: position 1,748 of record JBJMLC010000159.1, read on the forward strand.
TGGATCGGGCCACCCGGCCCGACGCTGCGTGGAACGGCGCGGCGGGAACAGCCTGTACCTGCGACCCCAAGGAGCGGACATTGGGCGCGACGATCAGCACTATCTCGGGTGCGTACCCGACCTGGCTCAGCCCGGGCGACAACGCCTGGCAGATGACCGCGGCCACGCTAGTCGGCCTCATGAGCGTGCCCGGCCTTGTCGTTCTCTACGGCGGCGTCATGCAGAAGCGCTGGTCGATCAACAGCATGATGCTGGCCTTTGCGGCCTTCGCCATCGTGCTGATCGTATGGGTCCTATGGGGCTTCAAGATGGGCTTCGGCAGCCCGATCGGGCACGGGACGGGCTTCTTCTCCAACTTCGTGGGCAAGCCGGGGACGATCCTCAGCGCCTCGGCTGAGCAGGGCCGGGCCAACGTCCCGCTCCTGCAGGGCGCGCAGCCCAACTTCCGGTTCCCGATGGCCTCGCTGGCCTACTTCCAGTTCGTGTTCGCCGCCATCACGCCGATCCTCATGCTGGGCTCGGTGCTCGGCCGGGTCAACTTCAAGGCGTGGATCCCGTTCGTGGCGCTCTGGTCCACGTTCATCTACAGCATCAACGCGTTCCTGATCTGGGGCGGCGGGTTCTTCGCCCACCACGGCGCGGTCGACTTCTCCGGTGGCTACGTGATCCACCTCTCGGCCGGAGTGTCTGGGTTCGTGGCCGCGGCGGTGATCGGTCCCCGCCTCATGCGAGACCGGGAGATCGACGCCCCCAACAACGTGGCCATGGTCGCGGTGGGCGCCGGACTGCTGTGGCTGGGCTGGAACGGATTCAACGGCGGCGATCCCTACTTCGCCGGCGCGTCGGCCTCCGCGGCCATCATCAACACGAACCTGTGCACCGCGGTGGCGTTCCTGATCTGGGTGCTGTGGGACTACATCACCGGCCGCAAACCCGGCCTCATCTCAGGCGTCAACGGCATGATCACGGGCCTCGTGGCAATCACTCCCGGCGCCGGCTATGTGAACGGGGTCGGGGCGATCTGCATCGGGGTGATCGCCTCCACGCTGGTCTACTTCGCGCTCAACTACCTGAGCCGTCTGCGGCCGTTCCGGCGGGTGGACGACACGCTGGGCGTGATCTACACACACGGTTTCGCTGGCTTCGCAGGCGGTCTGCTGACGGGCGTGTTCGCCGATCCCAAGATGCTCGTGTACATCAACCCCGCGTTCTCGGCCAAGGGCGTGATCTACGGCAACTGGACGCTGCTGAAGTGGCAGTTCTTCGCCGGGCTGTGGGTGATCGTCTTCTCCGGTGTGGGCACGTTCATCCTGCTCAAGATCGTGGGGATCTTCATCCCGCTGCGGATGACGACCGAGAACATGGAGATCGGGGACGTGGCCGAGCACGGGCACGAGGTCTATCCCTCGGACGTCCCGTCGCTTGGCTTTCCCGGCGGCGTGCCCGGTCTGGCCTCTGGCCAGACCGGCGCAACTCCAGCGCGGACGTGACCGCGCATGGGGGCGCCTGAGCACCAGGCCCGAGGCCGCGCGTCACCCCGCGCGCCTGTACGCTCGCGGGTGAAATCACAGCAAGGAGGAACAGCAGCTTGTCTACGATAGAGAGCTCACAGACCGCCGCGGCGGCGGGTGCCGCCTCAGCCGAGGAGGTGCTCGAGTTCGCCACCGAGCGCGGCGTGCAGATGGTCGACCTCAAGTTCGTCGACCTGCCCGGCACCTGGCAGCACATGAGCTTGCCGCTGCGGGCTCTCGGGGCGGACGACTTCGAGGCCGGCCTTGGCTTCGACGGGTCATCGATTCGCGGATTCCAGGAGATCCACGAGTCGGACATGCTGCTGATTCCGGACGCCACGACGGCCTTCATCGATCCCTTCTACACCCACACGACCCTGTCACTGGTCTGCTCGGTGGCCGACCCGGTGCTGGGCGAGCCCTATGGGCGCGATCCCCGGTACGTCGCCAACAAGGCAGAGCGTCACCTCGTCAACACCGGGATCGCCGACGTCGCCTACTTCGGCCCGGAGGCCGAGTTCTTCATCTTCGACCACATCGCCTACGCGCAGACCGAGCAGCGGGCGTTCTATGAGGTCGATTCCGACGAGGGGTTCTGGAACACGGGCTCCCCGGCCGGGACGACGTCCAACCTGGCCTACAAGCTGCGCCAGAAGGAGGGCTACTTCCCCGTCCCGCCGGCCGACTCCATGGCCAACCTGCGGGCTCAGATGGTGCTGACGATGGAGTCGCTGGGCATCCGCTGCGAGTTCCACCACCACGAGGTGTCCTCCGGTGGACAGGCGGAGATCGACATGCGCTTCCAGCCTCTGCTCCAGATGGCCGACCAGATGATGATCTACAAGTACGTGGTCAAGAACGTGGCCCGTGCCGCGGGTAAGACGGCCACGTTCATGCCCAAGCCCATCTTCGAGGAGAACGGCTCCGGCATGCACGTCCACCAGTCGCTGTGGAAGGACGGAGACCCCCTCATGTACGGCCAGGGAGGGTATGCCCATCTGAGCGACCTGGCCAAGTACTACATCGGCGGCCTGCTCGCCCACGCTCCCGCGCTGCTGGCCTTCTGCGCTCCCACGACCAACTCCTACCGCCGGCTGGTGCCGGGCTACGAGGCGCCCGTGAACCTCGTCTACTCGGCCCGCAACCGCTCGGCCTGTGTCCGGGTGCCCATGTACCACGAGTCGCCCAAGAGCAAGCGGGTGGAGTTCCGCTCGCCTGACCCCACGGCCAACCCATACCTGGCCTTCAGCGCGCTGATGCTGGCCGGTCTGGATGGGATCAAGCGCCAGCTCAATCCTGGCGATCCGCTGGACGCCGACATCTACGACCTGCCCGCCGACACGCTGGAGAAGATCGCCACCGTCCCCTCGTCGCTTGAGGCCAGCCTGGACGCACTGGAGGCCGACAGCGACTTCCTGCTGGACGGAGACGTCTTCACCCCGGGCCTGATCGAGGCGTACATCAGGTACAAGCGTGAGGAGGAGGTCGACGCCGTCCGGATGCGGCCGCATCCCTGGGAGTTCGCGCTGTACCACGACGCCTAGTCCGTTTGAGCGGCACCCCGGTCGGGCCGGCCCGGGCCTGAGTATCATCGGACGCCTAATCCACGGAACCGGAGGTGAGGGCGATTTTCGGCAAGGTAGCCAGGCGTATCCAGGGCACCGCGCGACTCTGCGCGGGGCTTGTACTTCTCAACGCCGCGTTCGGGGTGTGCGCCGCGTCAGCGCAGACCGGTCCCCCTCACACCGGCCCGGGTCCACGACCCGTGACACCCGGTTCGCGCTATTTGGCCCTCGGGGACTCGGTGACGTTCGGCTACCAGGAGGGCCAGGTCGTCCCAAAGCCTGACTACCAAAAGGCTTCCAGCTTCCTGGGGTATCCGGAGCAGCTAGGGACCGAGCTGAATCTCCGCGTGGCGAACGCCTCCTGCCCGGGTGAGACCTCGTCCAGCCTCATCAACCCCAGCGCGCCCAGCAACGGGTGTGAGAACAGCCCGGGAGTCCCCCACGGCGGCTACCGGACGGCGTTCCCCCTGCACGTCCATTACAAGGGCTCACAGCTGGCCTACGCGCTGCACTACCTCAAGCGCCACCCGCAGGTTCGGCTCGTCTCGCTGATGATCGGTGCCAACGACCTGTTCCGCTGTCAGTCCACGACGAGCGACGGCTGCACGAGCAAGTCTGAGCAACAGGCGGTGCTGGGGACGATCACCCGGAACGTCAAGCACATCCTCTCGTCGATCCGCCACAAGGCCCACTACTCCGGGCAGCTGTTGATCCTCAACTACTACTCGCTCAACTACGCCAGCTCGTTCATCAACGGCACCGTGCGCGCGCTCAACAGCACCGTGGACGGCGCAGCCAAGCCCTTCGGAGTGAGGATCGCCAACGGCTTCGGCGAGTTCAAGGCCGCGTCACTTCACTCCGGCTCAAACCCCTGCACAGCGGGTCTGCTCACGCAGGTGGGCGGCGGGAAGTGCGGCGTGCACCCGAGCTATGCCGGCCAGGCGCTCCTGGCCCAGGCCGTGGAGAAGGCGATTCGGCTGTAGGTCAGGGGGTTTAGCCCAGGACCAGCTCGGCCGCTGTGCGCAGCGTGGCGGGGTCGCCGCCGACGAGCAGCGTGGTCACGCTGGACTCACGCCAGGCCTCCAGATCCTCCCGGATCTTCTCTGCCGGACCAATCAGCGTCAGTTCCTCGATCAGCTGCCGCGGCAGGGCGGCCGCCGCCTCCTGTTTCTTTCCCTCCAGGTAGAGATCCTGGATCTGGCTGACCTCGCGCTCGTAGCCCATCCGGATGGGGACGTTGGCGTGGAAGTTGACGCTCTTGGCGCCCATCCCGCCGAAGTACAGCGCGTACATGGGTCGCATGGCGTCGATGGCGGGCTCGACGTCATCCGTGACGACCAGCGGGACGGTGGCCGCCACCTCGAAGTCCTCGGCGCTCCGCCGGGCTCCCTCACGGGAGAAGCCCTCCGCCAGCGCGTCGGCGTACAGGTCGTCGTGGTTGGGGGAGTAGAACAGGGCCAGCCAGCCGTCGCACAGCTCGGCCGCCATCGCGATGTTCTTCGGCCCCTCGGCCGCCAGGTAGATCGGGATGTCCTCTCGGAGCGGATGGATGCTCGACTTCAGCGGCTTGGCCAGCCCCGAGCCCTCAGGAAGTGGGAGCGGGTAATGGGGCCCCTCGTTGGTGACCGGGCCCTGGCGAGCCCAGATCTGCCGCAGGATCCCGATGTACTCACGCATCCGGGCCAGGGGCTTGGCGAACGACTGCCCGTACCAGCCCTCCACGACCTGCGGCCCGGACACCCCGAGGCCGAGGATCAGTCGTCCATTAGAGAGGTGGTCCAGCGTCATCGCGGCCATCGCAGTGGCAGCCGGTGCGCGAGCGGAGATCTGCACGATCGCCGTGCCCAGCCTGATCCGCTCCGTGTGCGAACCCCACCAGGCCAGGGGAAGCAGAGCGTCCGACCCGTAGGCCTCGGCCGTCCAGATCGACTCGAAGCCCAGGCGCTCGGCCTCCTGGACGGACTCGAGCGCGCCGGGGGGCGGCCCTCCAGACCAGTAGCCGACGTTCAGCCCCAGCTTGAGGTCACGTGCCACGCCCGCCATTCTCTCCGATCAGGCGAGCAGAGTGGGCTGCGGGGGCTACGCGGTGGCGCCCGCCGCCCCGGCCTCCACCTCGCTGGTGGCTCCGTCGGCGGTCCAGCAGCGCACGATGTCCCGCATCGAGAGCATGCCCACGAGATCGGCGCCGTCCACGACCACCAGATGTCTGAAGCCGCCCCGGATCATGGCGGCGGCCGCGCGCTCCAGGGACCAGTCGGGCGAGGCGAAGGTCAGATCCGCCGTCAGGTGCTGGGCCACACGCTCGCTGTCGGGATCCTCGCCGGCGGCCACGGAGCGCAGGATGTCCCGCTCGGTGATGACCCCCGGCCCGGGCGCCTCGGGGTCCACCACCACCGCGGCTCCGACTCGGCGCCCGGTCATCGCGGCGGCTGCCTCTCTGAGGGTACGTGCCGGTCCCACGGTCAACACCACTTCGGACATGCCATCACGGACTTTCATCGGCGACTCCGGAGGTGGATTGCAACAATCGGCTCAATCATAGTGGGTGTGTGAAGCCGACAGCGCGGGGCTGTGGCGCCGGGCCGCGTGGCAGAGCGCAACGCCCTGAGGCCGCGCCAGACGCGCAACCTACACCTCCGCGCCATTCGAGGGGCAGAGCTTCTAGGATGCCGCCCGGAGATGGCGATCGAGCCGAGGCAGTGATCAAGGGTGCGTAACCGGCCTCTGGTGCAGATGCTGGTGGTGGCGCTTATCAGCGCCGCGATTCTGATACCGCTCGCTCTGATCGTCCCGTGGTTTCCGGCCGAGGGATCAAGCCAGGCCGGGGACATCCACACGCTGTACGACGTCCTCCTGATCGCGTCGGTGCCGATCTTCGTCCTGGTGCTGACCGTGGTCGGGTTCTCGATCTGGAGATTCCGGATGCGCCCCGGGCAGGAAAAGGCGGACGGGGCTCCGATCCACGGCAACACCCGTCTGGAGATCGTGTGGACGATCGTGCCGGCAATGCTGCTCCTGGGGCTCTGCAGCTACGCCTACGCCGTGCTGCGCTCCAACGAGGCCACCAAGAAGGACGCGATGACGGTAAACGTGACCGAGCGGCAGTTCGCCTTCCAGTTCGAATACCACAAGCCGGGCGGCGTCGTGTACTCCCCGGCGCTGTACCTCCCCCGGGGGCGACCGGTGGTGTTCAAGCTCCGCTCGCTGGATGTCGTCCACAGCTTCTTCGTGCCCGAGTTCTCGGAGAAGCTCGACGCGGTGCCCGGCATCACCACGGTCCTGCGGGTGACGCCGACCCGGATCGGCACCTATCCATCCGAATGCACGGAGCTTTGTGGGGCCGGGCATTCGCTCATGCGGGCCTCGGTTCATGTCGTCTCGCCGAGCCAGTTCAACACCTGGCTGGCCGCCCAGAAGGCCGGCGGACCCCCGCCGATCGGGTCGTCTGGGGCGCCACCCGGGGAGAAGCCGCCCAATGGAGGCGGTGGATGATTCACTTTGAACATGGATACCGGGACAGGACGCCGATGAGGGGTATCCGGAGCTGGGTAGGACAACCGGAGGAGGTCGGCTGATGGCAACCACAGTTTCCGAAGCCCCGGCGGTGACGCCGCCGCGCACGCGCGTCCCACTGCCGGCGAAGCTGAGGAGACCAGGTTGGTATCGGGCCGCCCTGTTCGAGGTCCTGGGGATGGGGTTCGCGGTCGCGGTAACCGTGCTGGTCCGCTGGGGCCAGCACCAGCATCCGGTGGTCGACGGCAGCGCGATCACGACCGTCGCCCTGATCGTGGTTCCGCTGTTCTTCATGGTGGGGATCGGCACAGCCGACTACTGGCTGTACTGGGCCGTCGGACGGCCCACCCGCCCCGAGGAGCACTCGAGCCACGGAGCGCGGACCTGGCGGGACTACTTCAAGGTCAACACCGATCACAAGGTGATCGGGATCCAGTACACGGTCACGTCGTTCTTCTTCCTGTTCGTGGGCGGCCTGCTGGCCATGATGATCCGCGTCCAGCTGGCCAAGCCCGGGATGCAGTTCCTGACTCCCGAGCAATACAACGGCGTGTTCTCGATGCACGCCACGCTGCTCATCTTCCTGTTCGTGATCCCGGTCTTCGCCGGCCTGGCCAACTACGTCATCCCGCTGATGATCGGCGCCCCGGACATGGCCTTCCCGCGGCTGAATGCCCTCTCCTACTGGCTGCTCCCGCTGGGCGGCGTGATGATGCTGATGAGCTTCCTGGCTCCGGGGGGATCATTTGCCGCCGTCTGGACGGCCTACGCACCGTTATCGACCACGATGCCGCTGGGGCAGCTGTTCTTTTCGATCGGCGTTCAGCTGGCCGGGTTCTCATCCATCTTCACGGCCCTAAACTTCCTGGTCACGATCATCACCATGCGGGCCCCCGGAATGAGCTTCTTCCGGATGCCGCTGCTGGTCTGGGCCAACTTCTCGACCTCGCTGCTGGTGGTCATCGCCACCCCGTTCATCGCCTCCTCGCAGTTCTTCATCCTGCTGGACAGGGCGCTGGGCTTCCACTTCTTCGACGCGTACGTCGGAAAGAACATCAACGGCAACGTGCTCATGTACCAGCACGTGTTCTGGTTCTACTCCCACCCCGCCGTGTACATCATGATGTTGCCCGGCTTCGGGATCATCTCTGAGGTCCTGGCCACCAAGGCGCGAAAACCCATCTTCGGATACCGCATGATGGCCTTCTCGTTGTTGGCCATCGTGGTCCTGGGCTTCACCGTGTGGGCCCACCACATGTTCGTGTCCGGCATGCAGCCGTGGATCCGGATCCCGATGATGATCACCACGGCGATCATCGCCGTGCCCACGGGGATCAAGGTGTTCTCGTGGCTGGCCACGCTGTGGCGCGGCGTGCTGCATCTGGACACCCCGATGCTGTTCGCGCTGGGCTTCTTGACCATGTTCACCCTGGGCGGGATCAGCGGGGTGATGCTGGCCATGATCCCGTTCGACATCCACGTGAGCCAGACGTATTTCATCGTCGCCCACATCCACTACGTGCTGTTCGGGGGCTCGCTGATGACGATCTTCGCGGGCGTCTATTACTGGTTCCCGAAGATGACAGGGCGAATGTTCGACGACCGCCTGGGCAAGCTGCACTTCTGGTTGACGTTCATCTTCGCCAACCTGACCTTCGGCCCCATGCACTGGCTGGGGATCCAGGGGATGCCCAGACGGGTGGCCGAGTACGCCGACAGGTTCTCCGGCTGGAACCTGTTCATCTCCTTCTCCGCCTGGATCCTGGGATTCAGCACGCTGATCTTCCTCTACAACATGGTGGCCAGCTGGCGGGGCGGACCCAGGGCGTCCGGCAACCCCTGGCGGGCGCTCACACTGGAGTGGCAGGTCTCCTCGCCCCCGCCGATCTTCAACTTCGATGCCGTGCCCACGGTCGTCGGCGGACCGTATGAGTACGGCGTGCCCGGTGCCGTGCACGGGATCTTCAAGTCGCCCACCGAGGCCCCTCCGGTGACCGCGGGCACGTACACCGGTCCGCCCAGCCAGGAGCAGCACGAATGAGGACCGTTCTCGTCGTCGCCAATGAGACGCTGGGGGGCCGCAGCCTGCTGGAGGGTGTCCGGGCCCGGGGCGAGCAGGGAGACACGCGCTTCGTGCTGGTCGTGCCCCAGAGCCGCCCCAGGGCAGGGCTCGTCGTCTACAACGATGCCGTGTTCGACTCCACCCAGGCTCGGGTCGACCTCGCGCTCCAGTTCATTCACGGCGAGGGCTATGAGGCCGTCGGCGAGGTGGCCGACCCCGACCCCTACACGGCCACGATGGACGCGGTCAGCGAGTACAACCCGGACGAGATCCTGATCTCCACCTACCCGGAGACGCGGTCCGGCTGGCTGCGGCGGGACCTGATCGAGCGAGTCCGTGAGGCCACAGGCCTCCCCGTAGAGCACGTGGTCAGTGATCCGGACAGCGAGGGCCTGCCCTTCCACGTGACCCTGGCCGTGGCCAACCGCACGGCCACAGGCGATGAGCTGCTTGAGGCGCTGAAGGCCAAGACGACCTCCGATCCCGATCAGGCCAAGCGGCAGATGTTCGTCGTCGTGGTGCCGCAGGAGGGTGGAGACGGACACGCCACCCGGCGGGCCCGGACACGGCTGAAGCTCGTCGTGGACCGGCTCCGGGCCGCCGGGCTGAATGCCTCAGGGATGGTCGGAGACCCCGATCCGTTCACGGCCATCACCAACGCCCTGCAGTACATCCGGGTGGACGACATCGTGATCTCCACCTTCCCGGAGACCAAGTCCGGCTGGCTGCGCTCAGACCTAATCGAGCGGGTGCGGCGCCACCACGGCAAGCCCGTGGAGCACATCATCCACTCGGACGCCGCCCCGGCTGCCACATAGGTCATGGAAGCCGCCTCCATCGCCCACGGCGAGCACCACGGCCCGCCCCCCGCGCACCGGTCCTCCCGGGTCCACGCACCCACGCTGGGGATGCTCCTTTTCATCATGTCCGAGGTGATGATCTTCGGGGCCTTCTTCACGGCCTACTTCTTCATCCGGATCGTCAACCACAACCCCTGGCCTGCCCCGGGCACGATCCTGCCGGAGGGAGTGGCGGGCGTCAACACCGCCATCCTCCTGTCCTCATCCCTGACCATCCACTGGGCACTCACATCGGTCAAGAACGGCAACCGGTTCGGCCTGAAGGCGGGCATGGTGGCGACCTTCCTGCTCGGCCTCACGTTCCTCACCATCCAGATCAACGAGTACATCCACATCGGATTCGCCCCCCAGGATTCCGGTCAGGGAACGATCTTCTACTCGCTGACCGGACTCCACGGCGCCCACGTGATCATCGGCCTGGGCGCGCTCCTGATGGTGACCATCCGGGCCTTCCGCGGGCACTACAGCCCCGAGCAGCACGCCGGCATGGAAGTGCCAGGCATCTACTGGCACTTCGTCGACGTCATGTGGATCGTCGTGTACACGACGGTCTACGTCCTCTGATCGGGCAGGCCGGCCGGGATGGCCCTCAACCCTCTGCGCTCTGAGGCAGAAGCCTTCCGGACGCTGATCTATTTCGTCGTCGTCGTGGCTGTGATCGTGGTGGTGGTGCTGGTGGTGCGGGCGCTCACCTGAGGGGTGGGGGCCTGCGCGGCTGGGTTGCGCACCGTCTCGGGTGGCAGTGCGGGCGAAAAAAGGACGGCTATTGCGGACTACCGACATTCCGCCGCTTCCCGGCTACCCTAAAGGTCAGTTGTTTGACCGCCGATAGCGTTCTGTAGCGGGGATTACGCTGCGGAGCGCCAAGGGGCGAGCCGAAGCGCAGATCCACGCTCCGGAGAGTCCGCGAGGGGCTCGGAGCCAACCAGAAGGGTTGATATGAAGCCGTTGTTTGCAAAGGTCCTGTCGATCGCCGCTGCGGGGGCGCTGGCATTCATCGTCGTGCCCTCTGCCGCCACAGCTTCCCGAAGCGTGGCTCAGGGCTCGCCATATAAGCCGTCGGCCTCTCAGAAGGTGGCCGCGCTGCACGCCAACGAGGCCACGTACAAGAGCCCTGGTGGCCGCCGGCAGGGCTCGGTCTCCATGACGCGACCGATCACGGGCGAGCGCACCGTGCTTCCCGTCCTGAGGACCGTCAAGCACTCCCGGGCCACGTGGCTTCTGGTCCGCCTTCCCGGACGGCCCAACTCCCACACCGGCTGGATCCATGCGGCGCACACGCAGATCTCCCGCATCAGCTGGCACATCGTGGTCGCCACCGGTCCTCAGAACAACGGCTCCTTCTCCAACCGGCGCCGGGTATACGTCTACAACCACGCCCACCTGGTCAAGAGCTGGCTGGTGGTCACCGGTGCCCCGGGTCGCGTCACGCCGCACGGCCAGTTCTTCGTGGAGGAGAACATCCTGGAGGGGCGCGGCGCGGTCGGCGGCCCGTATGCGCTGGCCACGAGCGCCCGCTCAACCACCTACTCCGAGTTCGACGGCGGTCCTGGACAGGTCGCCCTGCACGGCATGGACGGCGGCCTGTACGCCAAGCCCGGCACGGCCGTGTCGCACGGCTGCGTGCGGCTCCTGGATAAGGAAATCACCTGGCTGGCCTCCCGGATCTACCCGGGCACCCCGGTCACGATCGTCGGCTGAGAAGGCCTAGGTTTTTGCGAGCCGATCGCCCTTCGGGGCGGTCGGCTCGTTTTCGTTGTTGGCGGGGCTCCGCCGTGGACGCGAGTTTGGCGGCCGCCGCGCGCGCATAAACCGGCCGAGCGTTGGCGCTGCCCCAACCGCGCGTATCGCGGGCCGGAGCGCGAACTTTGTCCCTCAGGGTGTCATTACGCCACTCTTAGGGACAAAGTTGGCCAACGTCCGGCCCGCGCCGCGGCCGCCAGCCGCAGCCCAACGGCGCTCAGCCGGCTACTTCTTGGTGGCGCTGGATAGGAAGGCCACCAGCGCCTGGACCTGGGTCGGGCTGAGCGTCTGGCCGAAGTTCGCGGGCATGATCCCGGCCTTGTAGCCGGGCGGGAGGTAGGCGTACGGCTTGACGATGGCCGTCTTGATGCAGTCCGCGTAGCTGGCGCCGCGGGCCTTCTTCGAGGCGGCGGTGGCGCAGTCGCTGACCAGGCGCTGATCCAGGTTCGGTCCCACGGTCCCGTTCGTCCCGGCCGCCGCCAGCACGTGACAGGAGCCACAGCCGCCGGGGCCTGTGAACACCATCTTGCCCGCGGCGGGCGTCACCGGGACCTTCTGCTTGACGGCCGCGGCCAGCGCTCCCGTGTCCTGGCCGGGCTGGGCGGCCACATAGGCCACGTACGAGGCCACGTCCTGGGCATCCTGGCCCTTGAAGATCATGGCCGGCATCGTGCCCTGGGTGTTGGGGTACTGGATCCAGTAATCGACCAGGCCCTCGATGGAGGTGCTCTTGATGCCGTCGGCGCGGTCCTGCTTGAAGGCCACGTCCAGATTGGGGCCGACGGTCCCCGTCGTGGAGGCGTGGGCCAGGGTGTGGCAGACGCCGCACTTTGAGATGAACAGCTGCTTTCCGTTGACCAGATTGGCCGTGGGATGCTTGATGTCGCAGCCACCAAGCGCGACCAGCATCAGGGCGAGCGGCAACAGCGCCGCGGTGCTACGAGGGGCACGAAAAGGCATCTTGCCCGCGGCACTCTACCCAAGGCGACGGCCGGGGCGACGCGCCACGGCGCCCGGCCCTCGCCGGGGTCGGAGGCTGCCGTGGCGTGCCCCCGCGCCCGCGGCTTGCCGGGGTCAGGGCCTCTCATGGCGTGCCGCGGGCGCCCGCCGCTCCCGAGGCCGCTGGTAGCATGCCCGCCTGATGCGGACCCGCCAGAAGTACCGGATGCGGACGCCCTCCACCGGCCGTGAGGTCATCATCGAAGCCGAGCCGGAGGGCGTCTATCTTGATCTCGAGACGGGTGAGGAGCTGGAGGTGGTGGCCCAGATGCTGCCCATGGCTCCCACCGCGTCCGAGCTCCCCTGGGCGGTGGAGAACCTCAGATTCTGTAACTGGTGCGATCAGCTCGTCCAAAAGGATCTCAACGACTGCACGCACTGCGGTAGGCGGATGGAACCGCTGGGCACCTCGGGTCCATCAGCAGCGTGATCCGACCTGGCTTGGCAGCCCGTGTGCTGGCCGCCGGCGTGGCCGGCATCGCCTGTGCTGCTCTCATCGCAGCCTGCGGGGGCGGCACCCCCAGCGGAGGAACGGGGACTGCGCTGCAGCCGCGGCTGACGGTGCCCACGGGCGGGTCCTCGACACCCACGCCGACGGGCACGGCCTCCAGAGCGACCACCACGACCGCCAGCACCTCTCCCCCACCATCGGCCTCCTCAGGCTCGTCCAGCGCGTCTTCATCGTCCAGTGGGTCGTCCTCGGCCTCGTCAGGTACAGGGAGCGCATCCGGCGGCTCCAGCGGCGGGACGTCCAGCGGAGGTGGTACGGCGGCTTCAGGGGGCTCGGCATCCGGCGGTGCGGCCACCGGATCGGGCTCGGGGTCAGGCTCGGGCGCCAGCTCAAGCGGCGGCGCCGGCCTGGGGTCGGCCTTCTGCAACCAGAACCCTGGCGCCTGTTAGCGGTCGCGCCCCGTTAGCGGTCGCGCCCGCCCGACGGAGCGTCGGGCAGCACGTCTCCCTAATGCACCGGGTTCGATGTCCGTGGATACGTGATCTCGGTGGCCGCGTACTCAGCCCTGGTTCCCGCGTACTTGCACGGGTACTGGCTGATCTCGCCCACCCTCTGCGCCTGCTCGGAACTCGGCGGCTGGCGGCAGTTGGGGTGGGTTCCCCGGGCCTGGCGGTATGCGAAGTTTCGGCGCGACAGATCGATCGAAAGGACGGGAGCCCACGTCGGCGTGGTCAGGGCGATCGCCTCCCCGGGCCTGACCTGGATCGAGTTGAGAAGCGGCAGCTGGACGACGGATCCCAGGAACTGGACCACATGGAAGATCGGCCCCTGCTTGACCACCTGCCAGCGCTGACCCTTGTGGCCGATTCGCCTCAGGATGGTGATCTCGACCTGCGCGTCGCCGCCGTAGGTCTGGTTCAGAAAGTTGATGTCCTTCTTGCGGGTCGACGTGTTGCTGGACAACGCCGAGAGGCCCACTGAAAAGGCGACTATCCGCCCGCCGCGGTTGACCCGCGTCGGATAGGAGACGCCGTCACGGATCGTGGCCAGCGCCGTGACGCGGGTCAGGACGATGGTGCACTGGGCCGGCTTGACGCCGGGTGGACAGCTCGGCGCCACGAGCGGCGTCGCCGTCTGGTCGCCCAGCTCGATGACCTTCGCCGCGGCGAAGGAAGCGAGTGCCAGGCCCAAGGTTGCAGCCGCTACCGCGGCCATGAAAAAGGTTCGTCTCATAAGACCATTGAACACTGTCTGGCGGCAGCAGTTGCGTCCGGCCCCCTCCGCACGTCCACTTGCGTACCGCATTTGGAGGAGCGGGAGAGCCGCTGGGCCGGGCAATTACCGGCTGAAATGAAGAGAGAGGGTCCTACAGCTTGGTCACGTTGACGGCCTTGGGCCCCTTGGGACCCTCCTCCGCCTCGTAGGAGACCTTCGTCCCCTCCGCGAGCGAGCGGTAGCCGTCGCCGGCGACCCCGCTGAAGTGGACGAAAAGGTCGCGCCCGCCGTCATCAGGTGTGATGAAGCCGAAGCCCTTGTCGTCGCTGAACCATTTGACGGTGCCCGTTGCCATGTACTCCCCTTCTACTGCACTCTGGCTCGGCCGTAGCCGGAGCCGCTTTCTCGCCCGGCCGCAGCCGGAACCCCGGTTATGAACGCGGAAACCGTATCAAGGCTGGCGGTTCGCGGACAATTTCCGCGCAACGTCACCTCGCCCTGCCAGCAAGATGTGAAAGCGCTGTAAAAGCCGGCAGGGCGCTCTCAGCGCAGGACTTCGGCCGCGGCCGCGATCTCGTCCGAATCGCCGGGTCCCGGAACCCAGGGGAGGCTCAGCGGATCGTCCCTGTACCGAGGGATGACGTGAAGGTGGAAGTGGAAGACCGTCTGCCACGCCGCCGACCCGCAGGAGTTCAGGATGTTCACTCCGTCGGCACCGAGCCGATCGGGCATCCGACGGGCCAGCGCCTGGGCGGCGAGCACCGCCGCCTGTAGGTCGTTTCGCTCGATTTCCAGCAGATTCGTGGAGTGGTGCCGCGGGATCACCAGGGCATGTCCCCGGGTGGCGGGGTTGATGTCCATGAAGGTGATCGTCCGCTCGTCCTCGGCGATGATCTGCGCCGGCAGCTCACCGGCCACGATGCGGCAGAAGATGCAGTCGGTCTCGTTCAAGGGCGCAACGTTCAGTCTGAGGTGCGGGAGACGGAGGCTATCGATCGCCACCGGCGCTTGATTGCGCGTCCAAAAGTCGGCGGGCCACCGTGATCGCCTCCTCCCGCGAGCCGATCTCCTTGGCGAAGGCCGCCTCCTGAAGCTCGGCCAGAATCTCGCCCAGTGCGGGACCCGGTACGACTCCCAGCGCCGCCGCCAGCTCATCTCCGCGCAGCGGCGGTCTCGGGGGCTCCTGGAGCCACCGCATGGCCTCGCAGAGCATCCGGTCAGCCAGGTCCAGGTGCGAGGCGATGGCCTGCTCTGCCCGGTCGCCCCGAGTGGCCAGCCGGTCGGCCACGCTGAGAACCGTGACGTCCACGGCCACCGGGCCGCAGTCACGCAGGTAGCGGTAGATCGCCCGCCGGGACAGGGGCGCCTCGTGGACCAGGAATCCGAGTCGCAGATGGCGGCGGACCAGCGCAGCCACGTGCCCTCGCAGGCGCTCGCTGGTCCGCAGGCGGGCCAGGATCCGGGTGGCCTCCTCGGCGCCGGCGGCGTCGTGGCCCATGAACGTCACCCGGCCCTCTGCCGAGACGGCCCTCGTCTGAGGCTTGGCGATGTCATGCAGGAGGGCGCCGAAGCGAAGCGCCTGCCAGCGGGTCAGCCCGTTGGCCAGCGGAGCGGCCATGAACGTATCCACACGCTCCCAGCACTCCCCCAAGTGCCTTTGGGGTGTTGCCTGGAGCTCGATCGCCTCGCTCATGACGGCTCGCGTGTGGGCGTGGACGTCAAGGTGGTGAAAGCGGCTCTGCTCGACCCCTCGCAGCTCTGAGACCTCGGGGAGCACGGCCGGCGTGATCTCGAGTTCATCCATGAGCTGAAGGCCCCGAAGCGCCTCCTGGGCGCACACGATGCGCTTGAGCTCCTCGAAAATCCGTTCGGGCGAGATGCTGCCGAGCCCGGGAGCGGCCGCCCGGGCCTGGACCGCGGTCTGCGGCTCGACCTCAAAGGCCAGCTCACAGGCCAGTCGGGCCAGCCGCAGGACACGCAGGGGATCCCGCTGGAAAGCCTCGGCCGAGACCATCCTCACGCGCCGCGCGCCGAGGTCGCCGACGCCGCCGAAGGGATCGACGAGGTCGCCTCCCCGTAGAGGTTCGGCGAGAGCGTTGATCGTCAGATCCCGCAAAGCCAGATCGGCCTCGATCGAGCCGTGCAGGACGGGAAGCACGTCGAGCTGCCATCTCTGTTCGCCGCTGCGCTCGCCGACCGGCCCGCCTGCGCCCTCACGGGTGCGGGGAACCACCCTCCAGGCTCCAAAGTGCGCCGAGAGCTCGAAGGCGTAGGCGTTGATGGCCCGGGCCACCCCGCGGGCCGCCTGGCGCACGTCGCCGTCGACGACCACGTCGTAGTCGGTTGTGCTCCGACCGAGCAGGCGGTCCCGGACCGCCCCGCCCACCAGCCAGGAGCTTGGGTTGGCCGACTCCAGAGCGGCCAGGGCCGCCCCGACACCAGGCTGGATGCCCTCGCCGTTGCTCAACGATGGAGGCGTCACGCCGGGGATCCGTCCCGGTGGTAGGCCCTGGGAACGCGGGCCGAAATCCCGCACAGCAGCTCGTAATTCAGCGTGCCGACGCGCCGGGCCACCTCCTCGGCGGTCTGGCGCTCTGAGCCGTCGGTCCCGATGACCGTCACCCGATCGCCCACCCGCAAGCCTGACTCGGATCCGACGTCCACGGTCAGGTTGTCCATGCTCACCGTCCCCACCACGGGATGCCGCCGGCCGCCGATGAGAACATCGCAGTTGTTGCCCAATGCCCGGATGAAACCGTCGGCGTAGCCGAGGGGGACCGTCGCAATGGTCGTGTCCTGGGTGGCGATGAAACGCCGCCCGTAGCCGGCGCTCTCTCCGGGCCGTGCCGGCTTGAGCGCCGCCACATAGGAGCTCAGCTCCAGCACCGGCTCAAGACCTCTCTGAGCCGGATCCACGCCCATCGGGTCGCAGCCGTACAGAGCGATTCCGGCGCGGACGAAGTCGAAATGGCTGGCCGGGGAGTTCAGGATGGCGGCGCTGTTGGCAGCGTGCACCAGGGCTCCTGGCCACCGCTGACGAACCTGCTCCACGAACGGAGCGAACAGGTTCAGCTGGGCGGCCAGAAACTCAGGATCCTCATCGGCCGTCGCGAGATGGGTCATCACACCCCGCAGCTCCAGGCCGGGCTCCCCGGCAAGCCGCTCGGCCAGCTGGAGGGCGGCCCCTGAGTTCCGGGTACCCAGGCGGCCCATTCCGGTATCCAGCTTGACGTGGATCCCGACCTCGCCCCGCGGAGCCTGCGCCAAGGCGGCCAGCACGTCATCGACGAACTCATCGGTCCAGGCGACAAGATCACCCCCGGCGGCCAGGGCCACCGGCAGCTCCTGGCGGCTCAGCGCGCCCATGATCAGCAGGGGGCCCTCCAGACCCGCAGCCCGTAGCTCAGCGGCCTCAGTGGCCGTGACGACGGCCAGCCACGTCGCGCCCACCTCCTGGGCGGCGCGGGCAACCCGGACGGCGCCGTGGCCGTATCCATCCGCCTTCACGACGGCACACAGGGCCGCGCCGGGCTGAAGCGAGGATCGCAGCTGGCGGACGTTTCGCTCCACCGCGGCGAGGTTTATCCGGGCCAGGGCACGCACGGGCACGACGCCTCACCCCGCCAGCACCTGAAGCGCCGCCGGCAGGGCCTCGATCACGTCCGAGGCGATCACTCCCTCGGCCCCGACGCGCTGGGCGGCGAGCCGTCCCGCCTCGGAGTGCACGAACACGCCGGCGCAGGCTGCGTGGAAGGGATCCATATCCTTGGCCAGGTAGGTCCCGATGACGCCGGACAGGACATCGCCGGTGCCCGCGGTGGCCAGCGCCGAGGATCCGCCCGGGCTGACCGCGGTCACCCCATCCGGCCGAGTCACCAGCGTGTCGTCCCCTTTGAGCACGATGATGGCGCCGGACTCCGCGGCCGCCCGCCGGGCACAGGTCAGCCGATGGCCGGAGACCTCGGAGCTGTCGGCGTCCAGCAGGCGGGCCAGCTCACCCGCGTGTGGCGTGAGCACCGTGGGCGCCGCCCTTCCGCTCAGGGACGCCAGCGCTCCGGCATGCGCGTTCAGGCCGTCCGCGTCCAGCAGGAGAGGGATCTGGGCCTCGTCGGCCAGCCTGCGGGCCAGCCCGAACGAGGCCGGGGCCCGCCCCAGCCCGGGACCCAGGATCAGGGCATCGGACCGTTGGCTGCGCTCCAGCACGACCTCCGCGCCCTCGACGCTCAGGGCGCCGTCATCATCGGGCAGAGGTACCGTCATCGCCTCCAACAGCCGGGTCTCGAACACAAGGTTCAGAGACCGGGGCACGAGCGCCGTCACGTAACCCGCCCCGGCCCGCATGGCGGCCTCTGAGGCCATCGACGGCGCACCGGTGAGGCCCACCGAGCCGCCGCACACCAACACGGTCCCGGCGGCGAACTTAGTCGATTCCCTTCCCCGGCGGGGAATCCCTCCGGCCACGCGGGCGCTGATCAGCCCGATGGACGGCTCCCCGGGGCCGCCCGGGGGGATGCCGATGTCGATCACCGTCACATCGCCGGCGTGCTGTTTGCCCGGCGCGATCCACAGTCCCGGCTTGGCCGCATGGAAGGTCGCGGTCACGTCAGCCTGGACGGCCTGCCCTTCCACCTCGCCCGTCGAGGCATCCACGCCGCTGGGGACGTCGCAGGCGATCACGGTCGGGGCGGGCCCGGCCTGGTTGATGGCGGCGATCGCTCCAGCGGCGGGCTCGCGCGGAGCTCCGCTGAAGCCCGTGCCCAGGATGGCATCGACGATGGCCACGGCGCCGGACAGCCGATCGGCAGAGAACCGGGCCGCCGGCGCGCCAGGGAGGCGGGCGTGGTTGGTCCGGGCGTCCCCGCGGAGATCGTCCGCGTCGCCCAGCAGAAGCACCTCCACCTCCCGGCCCTGCTCGCGCAGGAGTCGGGCGCAGACGAACCCGTCGCCGCCGTTGTTGCCCTTGCCGCACACCACGGCCACCGGGCCCTCCGGGGCCAGGGCGCGCACCAGATCGGCCAGCCCCGCGCCGGCTCGCTCCATGAGCTCGACCCCCGGGATGCCCCGCTCGGAGATCGCCCACTCGTCCAGAGCGCGCTGATGTTCTGCGTCAGGAAGGGGATCGAGCCAATCGGCGAGGGGCACGACCGCAGCGTATCTGGACCCTACTGGCGGGCGGCGATCGCCACCGCGGCGGCATCCCGCCGGGAATGCGTCATCGAGACCGACACCTCCACTCCCAGCGCGCGGGCCCGCTCGGCCGCCGCGCCGTGCAGCCGGACCTTCGGCGCGCCCTCGGTGGCGAGGACCTCCACGTCGCGAAAGCGCCAGGCGGTGAGGGCCAGCGCCTTGGCCACAGACTCCTTGGCGCAGAAGCGGGCCGCCAGGTGCTGGGCGGGACGCGGGCGCGAGGCGGCGTAGGAGCGTTCGGCGTCGGTGAACAGCCGCTCGGCCAGTCGCGGGCGCCTCTCCAGCGCCTGCTCCAGGCGATCGATCTCCAGCAGATCGATGCCGACCCCGGTCACTCCGTCGTGGCCGCCACCCACCACGGGCTACTCCACGGTGACCGTCTTGGCGAGGTTACGCGGCTGATCCACGTTCAGGCCCCGCTCCCGCGCGATCCGGTAGGCCAGCAACTGGAGCGGGATGACGGCCAGCAGGGGCGCCAGCAGCCAGTGGGTACGCGGCACGCGAATCACCTCGTCGGCGTGCTCGGCAATCTGGTCATCGCCCTCGGTGGCCACGGCAATCACCCGAGCGCCGCGAGCCCGCACCTCCTGGATGTTGGAGATCACCTTCTCCAACACGGGCGAATCCGTGGCCACCACCACCACGGGCGTGCGCTCGTCCAGCAGGGCGATGGGTCCGTGCTTCATCTCCCCGGCGGCGTATGCGTCGGTGGCGATGTAGGAGATCTCCTTCAGCTTGAGCGCGCCCTCAAGCGCCGCCGGGAGGCCGGCGTGGCGGCCGATGTACAGGAAGAAGCTCGCCTCATGGTGCTCACGCGCGATCCGGTCCACGCCCCCCAGGTCACGCTCGAAGAGCTCGCTGATGCGGTGCGGGAGCCGCTTGACCTCGCTGATGGTCTCCTTGAGCACGGCGGGCTCGAGCGTCCCACGAAGCTCAGCCAACCGCAGAGCAAACAGATACAGCGCGGTGACCTGCGTCACAAACGTCTTCGTTGCGGCCACTCCGATCTCAAGGCCGGCGCGGGTGTAGAGGACTCCGTCCGCGTCGCGGGTGGCCTGCGATCCCATGATGTTGGTGAGGGCCATGACCCGGGCGCCTCGCTCCCGGGCCGTGCGCATGGCGGCCAGCGTGTCGGCGGTCTCGCCGGACTGCGAGATTCCGATCACCAGGTCGTCAGGCCCCACGACCGGATTGCGGTAGCGATATTCGGAGGCGATCTCGACCTCCACGGGCACACGTGACCATTCCTCGATGGCGTAGCGGCCGATCAGGCCGGCGTGGTAGGAGGTGCCGCAGGCCACCACCACGACCCGCTTGACCGCGCGCAGGAACTCGTCGTCGATCCGGCCCAGATCGCCCAGGTCGATGCCCACGCCGCGGGCCGCGCGCTCGCCGATCGTCTCGGCCACCGCATCTGCCTGCTCATGGATTTCCTTGAGCATGAATGTCTCGAAGCCCTGCTTCTCGGCCGTGTCGGCGTCCCAGTCGACCTCCACGACCTCGTGCTCCACGGGAGCACCGTCAGGCGTCAGGAACTCCACCCCGTCAGGCCTGAGCACGACGAGCTCGTCGTCCCCCATGTACTGGACCTGGCGGGTGTGACGCAGGAAGGCCGGGATGGCCGAGGCCACGAACTGCTCATCCTGGCCCCGGCCGATGACCAGCGGGCACTCCCGGCGGGCGCCCACCAGCAGGCCGGAGTGCTCGGCGCTCATCGCCACGAACGCGTAGTGGCCGCGCAGCTCTCCGTAGGCCGCGCGGACAGCCGTGATGAGGTCGCCGTCGTAGTGGTGGGCGATCAGGTGAGCGATCACCTCGGCGTCGGTCTCGGAGGTGAACACGGCTCCCTGGTCGACCAGCTGGTACTTCAGGGCGATGTAGTTCTCCACGATCCCGTTGACCACCACGTGGACTCTGTCGGTGGTGTCGAAGTGTGGGTGAGCGTTCTCCTCCCGCACCGCGCCGTGGGTGGCCCAGCGCGTGTGGCCGATGCCCGTCCCCGTGTCCGCGGGCCGCTCGGCGACGGCCACAGCGCCCTGGGCGGCACGCGCATCCACCGCGCTCCGCAGCGCGCTCAGGTTGCCCACCGCTCGAATGGCCTCGATCCGCTCTCCATCCAGGACAGAGATGCCAGCGCTGTCATAGCCCCGGTACTCGAGCTTCTCAAGCCCCGCCAGCAGCAGCGGACGGACCTCGCGGGGGCCTACGTACCCGATGATTCCGCACATCAGAGGCAGATGTTAATCGCGGCCCGGAGGACAGCCCGGGCGCCGGCACTCACTGATCCGCGGCGCCGCCTACCCCCGCGACCCCCACGGAGCGCTCGATCACCGCCACCAGGCGCCCACATACGGCCTCGGTCTCATCTTCGGCTGGCGCCTCGACCATCACCCTGATAAGCGGCTCGGTGCCCGAGGCGCGCACCAGGACGCGGCCCCGGCCGGTGAGGAGTTGCTGCTCCTTCTCGATCGACTCCAGGACCGCCGGGCTCTCCATCGTGCTCTTGATCGCGGCCCGGTCCGGGGCTCGGACGTTGATGAGTTGCTGCGGGAGCTTGTCCATCGCGTCCCGCTCGCTCAGATCGCGCCCGTGCAGTGCCTCCAGGGCGAGCAGCGCACTCGCGATCCCGTCGCCAGAGGGCCCAAACCCCAGGTCGATGATGTGACCTGACTGCTCTCCCCCCAGCGCCCATCCCCGCTGGCGTAGCTCGTCCAGCACGTAGCGGTCGCCCACGGCGGTCGTGGCCACCTGGATCCCCGCCGCCTCCATCGCCCGATGAAAGCCGTAGTTGGTCATCACCGTGACGACCACCCCCTCGCCCGGGAGGCGACCCTGTTCGCGCAGGCGCAGCGCGGCCAGCGCGATCAACTCATCCCCGTCCACGACGCGACCCGCCCGGTCGACGGCCAGCACCCGGTCGCCGTCACCGTCGAAGGCAAAGCCGACGTCGTACTGACCGGCGGCCATCTGTTCGGCCAGCAGCTCGATGTGGGTCGAGCCGCAGCCGGCGTTGATGTTCCGTCCGTCAGGCTGATCGGCCAGGGCGTCCACGTCGGCTCCGAGCCGGCGGAAGATCTCAGGCGCGGCGCGGAAGGTGGCGCCGTTGGCGCAGTCCAGGACGATCCGGGTGCCCGCCAGGTCGAGCCCGGCAAAGCGCGTGTGGAGCTCCCGCAGGTAGTCCTCCAGCGCCCCGTGGAATTGCCGCACGCGACCGATGCGCTCAGGAGGATGCGAGGGTCGCTCCAGTGCCGCCTCGATCTCGTGCTCGGTGTCGTCG
>JBJMLC010000160.1:0-16247 GCA_045805485.1 Solirubrobacteraceae bacterium
ATGCAGGGCGTTCGGCGGTGACGGATCGTGGTAGGCGCGGACTCGGCTGTGGCTAGCCGCGGCACGAGTCAAGACAATTCAAAGGAGGTTGGTTGTGGCAACACTCGTTGCGATTGGCTACCCGGACCAGGGAACCGCTGAGCAGGCCATGGCAACGGTCCAGCAGCTGGAATCGGACTTGATCATTCAGGCCGATCAGGTCGCGGCCATCTCCCGTGACCTGGAGGGCAAGTACCACGTCCACACCACCCACGGCGGCGCCTCCGCCGGCGGCGGAGCCGTGTGGGGCGGGTTCTGGGGGCTGCTGTTCGGCATGCTCTTCTTCGTGCCCTTCGCCGGACTGGCCATGGGTGCAGGCATGGGCGCCCTGTTCGGCCATCTGGGGGAAAAGGGCATCGACAAGGCGTTCCAGCAGCAGGTCCGTGACTACGTGAAGCCCGGCACCTCTGCCCTGTTCATGGTGATCGAGCAGGCGACGCCCGACAAGGCCATCGCAGCGCTCCAGCAGTACGGCGGGACCGTGATCCGGACCTCGCTCTCCGAGGAGGACACCAAGCGGCTCCAGGAAGCGCTCACCCCGCCATCCGAGGCCGGCGTCGCCTGAGTCGAGCGTAGGAATAAAACGGTGCCATGGCTGCCGGCCCACAGCGGCCGGCAGCCACTGGCTGTCCCGGTGACCCCGAGGTTCCGGCGCTGTGAGCAGGGTCATCCTCCTGGCCTTCACGGCGTCGCTGAACCCGACGCTGCTTGCCGCCACGACATTGATGCTGCTCCTGGAGCGGCCGTCCCGGCTGATGCTGGGCTACTTATTCGGCGCGCTGCTCACGAGCATCACCCTGGGGCTGGCCATCGTGTCCTCGTTCAGCAGCTCGGGCGCGGCCGAGACCACCCAGCGTTCGATCAGCCCGGGCGTCGACATCGCGCTCGGAGTGATCTTCCTGGTGCTGGCCCGGGCGCTGGAGAGCGACCGGGTCAAGCATCGCGCCGAACGGCGTGAGGAGAGCCGGAAGGACAAGGGACCGCCTCGGTGGCAGCGCGCGCTTCGCAGCGGCTCTCCTCGCACGACATTCGTAATCGGCGCCCTCCTCACGCTCCCCGGCGCCTCCTACCTGGCCGGGCTCCACCAGATCCACAAGCTTGACTACTCCACGTCCGGCACGGTCTTCCTGGTCGTGGCGTTCAACCTGATCATGCTGTGGCTGCTGGAGGTCCCGCTGATCTGCTTCGCCGTGGCTCCTGAGTGGACTCCCCGGGCGATTGAGCGAGCCAAGGCCTGGTTCACCGGCCACGCCCGCAAGTACGCCGTCCGGGGCCTCGCGATCGTGGGGGTGCTGCTGGTCGCCAAGGGCGTGCTCGGCCTGGTGATCGGTTGAGCGCGGTCGGCGCCGTGCCCGGTCTGCGCAGCCTGGCTGGCTACCGAA
Source organism: Solirubrobacteraceae bacterium (assembly GCA_045805485.1). Lineage (GTDB taxonomy): Bacteria > Actinomycetota > Thermoleophilia > Solirubrobacterales > Solirubrobacteraceae > Palsa-465. The sequence goes on from JBJMLC010000160.1 coordinate 1,422, forward strand.
AATCCTGGTTGCGCCAGGACGTTGTGGCCGGCCTGGTCCTGACCACGCTGCTCGTTCCCCAGGGCATGGCCTACGCCGAGCTGGCCGGACTGCCGGCCATCACCGGCCTGTACACGACGATCCTGTGCCTGATCGGCTACGCCATTTTCGGCCCGTCCCGCATCCTCGTCCTGGGACCCGACTCCTCGCTGGGGCCGATGATCGCGGCCACTCTGCTGCCCATCCTGGGCTCTGAGGGCAGCCCGGCGCGGGCGATCGCGCTGGCCTCGATGATGGCTCTGATCGTGGGCGCGATCATGATCGTGGCCGGAATCGCCAGGCTCGGATTCCTGGCCGACCTCCTCTCCAAGCCGACCCAGATTGGCTACATGAACGGCCTGGCGCTGACCATCCTGGTCGGGCAGCTGCCGAAGCTGTTCGGTTTCTCGGTGAGCGCCAACGGACTCATCGACGAAGCCCATGCCTTCGTGAACGGGCTGTCGGGCGGGGAGGCGGTGGCCGCGGCCACCGCGGTCGGGGTGCTCAGCCTGGGCCTGATCCTCCTGCTCGGCCGCTGGGTGCCGCGGCTGCCCGGCGTCCTGATCGCCGTGGTGGCTGCCATCGCGGCGTCCGCGGCGTTCGACCTGTCCAGCCACGGGGTGTCTGTGGTGGGCCGGCTGCCCGAGGGCTTTCCGCCCCTGACCATCCCGAACCCGGTGTCCGACCTGCCCCTGCTGATCGGCGGGGCCATCGGGATCGTGCTGGTGGCGCTCACCGACACCATCTCCACGGCCTCGGTGTTCGCCGCCCGGACCGGTCAGGAGGTCGATGGCAACGGCGAGATGATCGGGATCGGTGCGGCCAACCTCGCCGCGGGTCTGTTCCAGGGCTTCCCGGTCAGCACCAGCGGCTCGCGTACCGCGGTGGCCGAGCGGGCCGGCGCCAAGACTCAGATCACCGGACTGGTGGGTGCCGCCGCGATCGTGCTCATGCTGGTGCTGGTGCCCGGGCTGCTGAGCGATCTGCCAAATCCCACCCTGGCCGCGGTGGTGATCGCCGCCTCGCTCTCCCTGGCCGACATTCCGGGAACGGTCCGGCTGTGGCGGCAGCGCCGGATCGAGGCCCTGATCTCAGTGGCCGCCTTCCTGGGCGTCGCCCTGCTGGGCGTGCTGCAGGGCATCGCGGTGGCCGTCACGCTGTCGATCCTCAATGTGTTCCGACGAGCCTGGCGGCCGTATCAGACCACGCTGGGCCGCGTTCCCGGGATGCAGGGATACCACGATGATCGCCTGCACCATGACGCCCGACGGCTCCCGGGGCTGGTGATCTTCCGGTTCGACGCCCCGCTGTTCTTCGCCAACTCCAGAACGTTTCGCGACCAGATCCGCCGCCTGGCGGCCCGGGACCCGCGTCCGGAGTGGATCGTGATCGCCGCCGAGCCGATCACGGACGTCGACACCACGGCCGCCGACATGCTGGTCGGCCTCGACGAGGAGCTCAATGCCGCCGGCACGTCGCTGGTCTTTGCCGAGCTGAAGGACCCGGTCAGGAGGAAGCTGGAGCGCTATGAGCTGATCGGCCCGCTCGACCCTCACCACTTCTTCCCGACGGTGGAGGCCGCCGTGCAGGCCTTCTCCTCTGAGGTTGATTTCGACTAGCGATCCCGGCGGCGGTCGTTCCGCGCCGGTGCGGTCACTGACCGAGCAGGCCGGCGGCCGTGGCCTGGGCGACGGCCTCGGACCTCGAGGCCACCCCGAGCTTCCGGTACACCGCGTGGGCCTGGGTCTTAACCGTGTTGGCGGAGACACCGAGCTGACCGGCGATCTCTCGGAAGGAGCGATGGCTGGGCAGGAACCGGAGCACTCGCAGCTCCGCGATCGTCAGCGAGGACGGACCGGCAAGCTTCGTCTCGGCCAGCTCGTCCATATGCGCCCACGCCTCATCGAACCAGCTGGTGAAAATCGTGGACTCGGGGGTGCGGCGAGCCAGGCGCGAGGCCTCGGCCAGAAGAGTCCGAGCGCCCACGATGTCCGCCAGCCACAGCGAGGAGTGAGCCAGAAGGATGCGCGCCTGTGCCCCGTACCAGGGGATCCAGTCACCCAGGCTGGCCAGCAGGTCGATGCCGGTTCGCAAGGCTTCCTTGGCCTCATCTGACCGGCCCTCGTGGGCCCTGGATGCGGCACATGCCGCGAAGGCGAGGGCCGCAGCCGGGCAATCCTGGAGACGATCACGCCGGATCAGCCGCTCCGCCCGATCGGTCAGATCCGCTGCGCAGTCCCAATCGCGCCGCTGCAGCGCGATCATGGCCAGCTGGGCAAGTCCGATCAGCGCGATCAGCGGCGCCTCGGCCTGTGACAGGTCCACTGCGTCCTGGAGCGACTCGCAGGCCTTGGGGTAATCGCCCATGAGGTGTCGCCCGACGCCTCGCAGAAGCAGGCCAAGAGGCCTCCATGGGCTGTCCTTGGGCTCTGCCTGAAGGGCGCCCTCCACCAGCCGGCACATGTCCTTGGGGCGCTGGCTGAGTGCGGCCTCGATGGAGGACAGTCCCGCCGCCATCGACCTCGGCTCCTCATCAGAAGCTGCTCGGTCCCGCGTGGCCGCTGCCACCGCGGACCAGTGCCTTGCCTGATCCACCTGACCCGCCATGAGCAAGCTGTAGGCCGCCGAGAGGGCCAGCGGGGCGGAATCGGATATCTCCCCTTCGCTGAATCCGTCCAACCAATGCCGGACGATGTCGGTGCGTCCCCGGCCCAGATAGCTCAGGATGTGCGACCACAGCACCTCGCCAGCCCGGGCGCAGTCATGCGCGGACACCGCATGTCCGATGGCCTGCTCCACGTCCCCGTGACGGCCGAACCAATCGACCGCTCGAAGGTGAAGCTCCACGTCAAGCTTCGGGGCCGAGCGCCGGAGCTCGGCGCTCAGAGCCTGCCTGAACATCGGATGCCACCTGAATCGCTCGTGCGCCGGGTCCACCGGATGCAGGAACGAATTCATGCCGGCCAGTTCGGTCAGCGTGGTCCCGGAGTCGGTGCGATCCAGGACCGAGTCGCACACCCGCCCGGACAGCTCACCCAGCACCGACGAGCTGAGGGCGAAACGCGCCAGATCCGGGCGCAGGGTCGACATCACCTCGTCACGCAGAAACTCGGCCACCCGGTGGTCCTCCCCGCCGAACTCCTCCAGAGCGCTGGACAGGTCAGGCTGCTCCCGGAGCGCCAGCGCCGCCAGGTACAGGCCGGCTGGCCAGCCCTCGGTCCGCCCGACAAGTTCCTGCACGGCCTCGAAGTCCACACGCAACCCCGCCTTGCGCAGCAGCAGAGCCGCGTCGGCGGGCGCCAGAGCCAGGTCGGCGGCGCGAATCTCCGTCAACGCCCGCCGGGCTCGCAACCCACCGAGGGGCAGGGTCGGCTCCGTACGCGACGCCACGGCAACCGCGCAGCCCTCCGGGAGGGCGTCGACCGCTGTGAGAAGCGCGTGACCCAGGGCGGCCGGGTCCAGCACGTGAGCCTCATCCAGCGCCAGCACGAAGGTCTGGCCATCCTGTATGAGCTCCTCCAGAGCGGCGTTCACGGCGTCGACCCCCCCACCCTGGTGCAGGGGGACCGTCCGGAAGACCCGCTGCTCCTGCTCCGACCACTGCGAGAGCAGTGTCGACTTCCCGTATCCGGGCGGAGCAACGATGAGGATCAACGAGCCCGGCGCCCGGGTCAGCTGTCGCACGAGGGCGGGTCGTCTCACCAAGCCGTCCTGGCGCCTTGGCGTGGGCGGTTGGCTCGCCGGGGAGGATCTGGCCCGGGGGCGAGCGCCCGCCGACCAACTCTTTCGATTCACCGTTGCCGTCGCTGCGTCGGAAGCCATGTGTTCTCCGGGCTGGGAGCGCCTCCAAGAGCCCCACACAGTTCTCCCGCAGCCCGGCGTTCTGGGCAAGGGGGTGAGCTTCCGTCTTTCCAGGGGGCGGACACCACGCAGCGCGTTCGTAACACCGCCACCCAGGGGTGTAAAGCCGCGCGCGTTCGGGAGCGCCAGGGGGGGCCGTGGACCTACATCGCCGGGTCCTTCCGGGCCAGCCGGCTCGTCGTGAGATCGGCCAGAACACCTCCCACCACCGCTCCGGCGATGACATCGCCCGGGTAGTGAGCACCCGTGTGGACCCGGGAATACCCCACCAGGGCAGCCAGGACACGGAGCGGTAGTCCGGCCAACGGGAGGGCGCGCGACGCCCCGGAGGCGAAGGCCACCGCGGCGGCCGTGTGGCCGGAGGGCAGGGAGCGAGAGGCCGGCATCTGAACGTGACGCGCAGTGGGTACTCGGTGCTCGGAGCGGTCGGGCCGCTCGCGTCGCCCGACCGGTTTGAGGATCAGATTGACCACCGTCGCAGTCACGGCCACCGAGCCCAGTCCCCACACCGCGGCCTGACGGCCACGGCGCCCTCCGAGTGCAGCGAGCAGCGTCGCCGACAGGATCGACAGGCGTGAATAGTCCGCCGCGTTGGAGAGGCGCCGCATGAGGAGATCCAGCCGGGGTGTGGTGGTGTCGGCCACCGCTCCGTAGACCGCCAGGTCGATGCGCGTGGCTTCAGCGATGAGACCGCCGTCCGGGCTGGGCGGTTCCTGGACACTCATGGCCGTTCTCCCACCGCTACCCGCCCGCGAAGGCAAATCCGGCCAGCGACCGGACAGCGCCCCAGAGCGTGTCGGGCAGGATCGCCGAAGGAGAGGCGCCCGGATGGGCCGAGGCTATGCGCACCCGGAGCGCGCCCGGGCGGGTCCGAAAACGCAGCGGGGGCTCCAGCACCACGGCCTCTCCGTCGATTCCCGCCGGCACAGGCGTCTCCGAGCGCACCTCAAACGTCGGCTGAGCCCACTGGCTCAGGCCCACATGTGGGCTATCCGCGCCCCCGTCCACGATGCGAGATCCCCCGAATGCGGCGATGCCCAGCGTTGCGCCATCCATCCGCGGGCGGGTCCCTGAGCCCAGGGCCCGCCCCAGCCGGTAGGGATTGTTCGAGACGAGTAGGGCCACAGCTGACTCCTCGCCGTCGTCGTGCGTCCAGCGCACCGCTGGCGGGCTGGCGTCCGGACCCAGCACCTCCGGAACGGTGTCCAGCAGCGTGCGCAGCTTGGCGTTTCGGTAGCCCGCCTGCTGCACGGCGTCCGCGTACATCCCCAGCGAGACGTTGTTCACGAACACCCGACCATTGACCTCGGCCAGGTCCACCCGCCGCTCCCCCCCGCCCGCGAAGGCATCGAGGGCACCCACCACATCGTCGCGGTTCACTCCCAGGTCAAGCGCGAAATGGTTGCGCGTCCCGGCGGGAATGCAGGCATACGGAAGATCCAGCTCAGCGGCCACCGCGGCCACGATGGCCTGCGACCCATCGCCTCCCGCCATGGCCAGCGCGTCCGCTCCGTACCTGACGGCCTGGCGCACGAGCTGCTCCAGGTCATCGCCTCGGCGAAGCTCGATGGGCTCGATGCCTCGACGCGTGGCCTCGTTGGCCAGGTGGAAGCGTTTGGCCTTTCCGTCACCTGACAGCGGGTTGTAGAACAGAACAGGGTGCTCCGGAGCCGACCCAGGCGGCAGCTCCTGGTGCACGGCGAAGGCCTGCCTGGCGGCAGCCAGAGAGCCCAGCACGCAGGCCAGCACGACCGCGTCCGGAACCGGCTTGCCCTCGATGACGATGAGGACCACCGCGCCCGCCGCGAGGACGGCCGCCGCCGCCAGCGCACCGGCCCTCAGGAAACCGCGGCGCTGGATCCCGTACCACGCACTGAGCATGGCCGCGCCCAGCGCCAGGAGCACCGATAGCCCCCGCGGGAACCGGATGATGGCCACCGCGATGGCCAGGCAGACGGCGCCGGCAAGGAGGACCAGGGCCGCCAGGGCCCACAGTCGGCGTGAACCGCTGGCCGCCGTCATCCGACGACCATGACGGCCGGTCGGAGCCGGGGCATCATCCAATGCGGGTGATCGCTCACTGGCGCTCCTCTCCGAGAGGGGCCACCCGCTCGCCCACGGCCAGACGGAGGGCCCGAACCGACGGTGCGTGCTGAGCCATCAGTTCCAGAAACCGCCTGGCCGGCCGCTCCTGGTCGGAGGCGGCCAGTCGGCGCGGTCCCATCGTCAGCGTCCCCCAGTGGATCGGGATGGCCACCGAGGGAGAGATCAATGCTGCCGCCGCCGCGGCGCGCTCGGGATCGAGATGTCCGGGACCCACACTACGGCCCCAACCCCATACCGGAAGCAGCGCGACGTCGACCCTGCCCCGCAGCTCCGCCATGTCTTCAAACAGGTCGGTGTCGCCGGCGAAATAGACGCTCCGAGAGCCGCTGACGAGGTACCCGACGGGATCGCATGCCGGCCCCAGCGGCCGCCGAGCCCGCCCGTGAACGGCCGGCGTGGCGGTGATTGCCAGCCCCTCCACAACGGCGGTTTGGCCGGCCCGCAGCTCTCTGAGGTGCCGGAGTCCCTTGGCCCGCATCCAGCCTCCTGCACCCTCTGGCACGATCAGGGCGCCGCGCCGCTGCAGCCGGCGCAGGCTCGGCAGGTCGGCGTGGTCAGCGTGCAGGTGGGAGAGGAGCACGGCCGACAGCGGCGGAATCGCCTCGGGGCCGATCAGCGGGGCGATGCGGGTGAGGGGGCCCACCCGCGGGCGCAAAACCGGATCGAACAGCAGCCGCTGCCCGTCCAGCTCGACCAGGACCGAGGCATGGCCCAGCCAGGTCACCGCCAGGCCGGTGTGCTCAGGCGGTGAGGCCGGGGGTGTCATTGTCGCTGCCGCCCGGAGGTCATGCCGTGGATTCGAGCGCTCACGACGGGAACCTCATCCCCCGATCAGGATGACGACGCGGCGGACTCCGGACCCGATGCTGTTCTGCTCGTGTCGCTGGCGCCTGTCGACAACCCCGGGGAGGACCCGCCGCCGGAGCCGGTTGGCGCCGACCATGCGGTCGGCTATGGAGAGGCGCTCACCTGGGCTCCTCAGGCTCCCAGGTTCTCACCTCTCCGGCTGCTGGCGGCGTGGCTGGTGGCCGGATGCTCGGTCCTGTTTGCCGCCGCCGTCCTCCCGGGCGTGAGCGTTGGCGGATTTGGCGATGCCGTGCTGGCCGCGGCGGTGATCGCCGCGCTCAACGCGATCCTGCCGCCGATCGTGGCCGCGCTCCGGCTCCCGTTCACGCTGGCCGTGGGCTTCGTGACGGTGCTCCTCCTGGACGCCCTGATCCTGCTGCTGGCCTCGCACATCGAGTCCGCGGGGATCGCAGTAGATGGGTTCGGCTGGGCGCTTGTGGCCTCACTGGTCATCGCCGGGGCCAGCATGACGCTCGAGCTGATCCTGGGCGTCAACGACGACGACGTCTACTCGCTGCGGGTCATCAGGCGCATCGCCAAGCGCCAGGGCGGCCAGGTGAGCACCGATGTCCCGGGAATCATCTTCCTGGAGATCGATGGCCTGGCCCTGCCCGTTCTCCAGCGCGCCGTCCGCGACGGCAACGTCCCTCAGATGGCTCGGTGGCTGCAACAGGGCACCCACCAGCTGACCGAGTGGGAGACCGACCTGAGCTCCCAGACCGGAGCCAGCCAGGCCGGGATTTTGCTGGGCTCAAACGAGGATGTGCCGGCTTTCCGGTGGGCCGAGAAGGCTTCCGGCCGGCTCGTGTCGTGCTCGTCCCCGGCCGATTGCGCCGCCATCGAACGACGCTTGGCCAGCGGGCGCGGCCTGCTCGTGGATGACGGAGCGAGCCGTGGCAACCTGTTCTCCGGTGAGGCCGACGCCGTCATCCTCACGGTGAGCCGGATGAGTGCCGAGCGGCGGCCCAACCCTGGCTACCGGGCGTTCCTCGCCAACGGCTTCAATGTCAGCCGGACCCTGGTGCTGTTCTGCTGGGAGATCGTCCTGGAGTACACGGCCGCGATCAGGCAGCGGCGCCGGGACGTTCAGCCCCGGGGGGCGCGCGGCGGGCGCTACCCGTTCCTGCGTGCCGCGGTCTGCGTGGCCGTCCGAGACCTGATCGTGTTCGGCGTGCTGACCGACATGATGCGGGGACGCCCGGCCATGTACGCCACGTTCTCCAGTTACGACGAGGTGGCCCACCATTCCGGGCTGGAGCGGGCCGACACGCTGGAGGCGCTGCGCAAGCTTGACCAGCAGTTCGGGCGCATCGACCGCGCCAGGCGCTTCGCCCCCCGGCCCTACAAGATCGTGGTCCTGTCCGACCACGGGCAGACCCAGGGCGCGACGTTCAAGCAGCGCAACGGGTATGACCTGGAGGAGCTTGTGCGTCGGTCCATCGACGGCGGCACGGTGGCTCGCGCCGATGCCGGAGACGAAAATGACCGGGCTGCCCAGCACGCGATGGCCGAGGCGACGGGCCGCACCCGGGACGATGCCCCCACCGCGGCCCAAGGTCACGAGGTCGTGGTCCTGGCCTCAGGGAACCTCGGTCTCATCTACCTGATGGAAGCTCGGCACAGGCTCTCCCTGGAGGAGCTGGACCAGCGCCATCCCCGGCTGCTCTCCTCGCTGCGCAATCACCCCCACATCAGCTTCGCACTGGTCAACTCCGCCGGGCACGGGCCTGTGGCCCTCGGTCTGGAAGGAGCTCATTACCTGGCCGAGGACCGGACCGAGGGCCCGGATCCGCTGGGGATCTTCTCGCCCGGAGCACCCGCGCATCTGCGGCGGGCCAGCGCGTTTGCCCACGCCCCGGACATCCTCGTCAACAGCTTCTACGACCCCTGGTTGGAACAGGGCTGTGCCTTTGAGGAGCTCATCTCCTTTCATGGAGGGCTGGGAGGACCCCAGACGCGGCCGTTCATTCTCCATCCGGTGGAGCTTCCGGTGGGGACTTCACCGATCGTCGGCGCGGCGAGCGTTCACGAGCTCCTGGCCGGCTGGCGCCAAGCGCTCCAGGGGCAGATCGCCGACACCGCCTGACCCGGGGTGCTTGCGTAACCGATTTATCCGTGCCACCTTGTCTGGAGCAAACGCGAACGGACAACGCGGAGCGCGCGCGGCTCGGCCTCGGAAGGAGTAAGCAAGATCCCAAGTCGGCCAAGGATCCTCTGGTGCGGAAGCGCGCCCGGAAGGCGCGGGCGAGCCGGGGTGGTGGCTGCCCCCCACCCGGATGAGATGCATGCCACCTTGCCAGGCGCCGCCTCACGCGCGAGTATCCACAGACCGAGAGGGACAAGGGGACTGGATGACCGCTGAGGTGGAGGGACGCAGTCGGGCCGCGGCCAGCGGTCGCGCCAGACGCGTCGGGCAGCCGCGAGCCGTCCGGGGCGGGGCGGACGCCGGCGAGGAGAAGCCGAGCCCCATCCGGGTGATCGTGGCCGAGGACTCCTACATGATCCGCGAGTTTCTGACCTCGACCCTGGCCGCGGCGCCGGAGGTGGAGGTGGCGGCCGTGTGCGCCAACGGCAAGGAGCTTGAGGCGGCCATCGAGACCTGGACTCCCGACGTCGTCGTGACCGACATACGGATGCCGCCGTCAGGAAGCGATGAGGGCGTGCGAATCGCAGCCAAGCTGCGGGACACACATCCTGAGATGGGCGTGGTCGTCCTCAGCCACTACGCCGAGCCCGCATATGCCCTCGCGCTCTTGGAGCGGGGCACGGGTGGCCGGGCGTATCTGCTCAAGGAACGCGTCCGCAAACGTGAGGACCTGATCGGCGCGATCGAATCGGTGGCCGAGGGGGGATCGATCATCGACCCGGCCATCGTGGACGTGCTGATTCAGGCCCGATCAAGAGCCGCGCGCTCACCCCTGACTCAGCTCACCCCCCGGGAGCGCGAGCTGCTGGCCGAGATCGCCACCGGCAAGAGCAATGGAGCGATCGCCGAGTCGCTCGTGCTGACCAAGCGAGCGGTGGAGAAACACGTCAACGCCATCTTCTCCAAGCTCAACCTCCCCGAGACCGAGCAGGTCAGCAGGCGGGTCAAGGCAACGTTGATCTTTCTGGCCGAGGAGGACTCGGATGCAGACCCCGACGAGGACTGAGGAGACCGCCACCGCGGCACGCCGGCTGAAGCTCGGGGAGCCGATCCGCTGTCGGGACGGGGTTCTGGGCGAGCTGGCGGACATCGTCGTGGACCCGGAGGCGCGGCGGGTCACGCACCTGGTGGCGCGCGCCGACGGTGGCGGCGGCACGAAGCGCCTGATCCCCTATGAGCTGGTTGATCGCGCCGAGGGCGCTGATCGGGTCTCGCTGGACTGCACGCTGGCCGACGCCCACGGTCTGAAGCAGGCTCAGGAGCTGAGCTATCTGCCGGGCGGTCAGCTGTCTGAGAATGACCCGGAGTGGGACATCGGCGTCCAGGACGTGTTCCTGGTCCCGCGCTACGACTCCAGCGTGTTCGTGGACTACCAGCCGGAGGCCGAGCCCGAGATCATGCACATGTACGACCGCATTCCCAAGGGCCACGTGGAGGTGCGGCGGGAGAGCTCCATCACCACGGCCGACGGATATCCCGTGGGCAGCCTGGCCGGCGTGGTCGTGGAGGAGCAGAAGCTCACCCACCTGATCCTGCGATCAGGGCATCTCTGGCGCCGGCACTCGGTCATGCTCCCTGTGAGCGCGGTGGGAGCCCTCCAGACCGATGAGGTCATCATCAGCTGTTCCAAGCGGGAGCTTCGAGGCCTGCCGCGGTGTGATTGAGCGGGCGCGGTTGGGCGGTCCCCACCGTGCGGTAGCCCGCAGCCAAGCTGTGCAGTAGGCCGCACGCGCTCGCGCGTGTAGCGCTCACCCACCGGCGCAGTAGCCCGCAGCCGCCCCCGCGTTAGCCGGAGCGCGCGAACAGGCGGAGGAAGAGCAGGAAGACGTTCAGCACGTCAAGGAATATGCCCGCCGCCAGCGGAACGGCCTCCTGGCTGCCGGCGTGACGGAGACGGTTGAAGTCCAGGACCGTGTACAGGCCGAAGATGGCCAGTCCGGCGATCGTCCAGAGCGTGTACGCGGCCGGTATGCGCACGAAGATCAGGACGATTCCGGCCACGATCAGGCCCAGGAGGAGGAAGAACGCCAACCGGTACAGGTAGGAGAGGTCACGGCGGATCGCGTACCCGCCGGCTCCCAGTCCCCCCACGAAGAGGGCCGTGGCGCCAAAGGCCTGCCTGACCGCCGTGGGGTCGGTGGCCGAGTAGTAGTTGACGGTGGTGGACACGCTGGCCCCCATCAGCAACCCGAAGGCGAACAGCAGGGTGAGCGCCAGTCCGGTGTTGCCCCGCGCGTTGGCCGCCTGCAACCCGAACAGGCAGCCCAGCGCCAACAGCCAGGCGAAGAACCACAGGGCCCCGCCGGCCCCCCTCATGACCCAGACGCCGAGCGTGGCGAAGCCCACCGTGAGCGCGACGAGCCCCATCACCCGCCCGAACAGCGCCGGGGTTCCAGACGCGGCGACTCGATCGTCGTAGGCGGTCGTGCTCACGGCTCGTAGTTTGATCACCCGGCCGGACCGCAACAAGGAGGTCTGCACCTGTGAGCGACGGTGTGCCGACCCCTCAGCCGCCGAGGGCCACGCATCGGGCGCTGAGGGCGAGGGTCTCCTCAGATGCTCCGAGCGCTGAGGGCGAGGGTGATCCCGAGCGCGATCAGTATCAGTCCGCTGATCAGGCTCAGCCGCTCCAGTCGCCGGGACGACGTGCCGATCCGATCACCGACCGTTCCGGAAATCAGCGCCCACGCACCGTCGGACACGATCGCCAGAGCTATGCAGATCGCCCCCAGCATGAGGAGGTCGGCCGGGGCGCTGCCGCTGCCGCGATCCAGGAACCGCGGAAGGATGGCGGCGAAGATCACCAGACCCTTGGGGTTGGTGGCCCCCACGACGAATCCCTCCCGCAGAATCTGAGCCAGGGGCTTGCGCGCCGGTGTTGTGGCGAACGTCAGCGCCAGTGTCTTTCGCTGCCAGATGCTCCGGAGTCCGAGCGCCACCAGGTACGTGGCACCCAGGATCTTGAGGACCTCGAAGGCCACCTCCGAGCGGGCCAGAACCGACCCCACACCCACCGCGACGACGACGAGCTGGAGCGCGAACCCGGCGGCGTTTCCGAGCACGGTGGCCAGGGCCGCGCTGCGGCCCAGCGAGACGCCCCGGCTCACGACAAAGGCCACGCTGGGCCCCGGTACGACGATCAGGGCGTAGACCGTGAGGAGGAATGCGGCCGGGTGCGGGGTGGGCAGCAACGGAATGCTGCGGCGGTTCAGGCCCGCGACGATCGGCTGAGGATCAGGGTGGCCGTGTTTGAACCGAGCATGCCGTGCCTCCTTGTCGTGGCTTCAGCGGGAGCTAAGCGGCTCCGGCCGGGGCCTGGCAAGCCACCGCGGGCAGATGCGGCGAAAAGTCATGCCGCCGGGGTGTAAACCGCGCGTTCCGCGGGCGGTCGTGAAAAAACTCAGGTGCTGGGTGGCGGGGATGATTGCCCGGATTCGGGCGGGGCGGACGGGTGCCCCGGCCTCCCATCCCCAGAGATGATCGGGGAGGGGCGGTGAAGCACACTTCGCAGCGCCAGCCGCGTGTCGGTCTCCAGCACGCCGCCATGCGTCTTGAGCGTCCGAATCAGGTCGTCCAGTCCGGTGACGTCTCGACAGCTCACCCGCAACTGGTAGTCGTAGCGCCCCGTGACGTGTACGGCATCCGTGATCTCAGGAAGGGAGGCGATCAGCCGCTCGAAGCGCTCACGCTCGGCCGGGCCTTTGATCCGGACGTCGATCAGCGCCACGAGCGCGCGTCCAGAGGCGACCGGATCGATGACCGTGGTGAACCCCGCGATCACACCCTCCCTCTGGAGACGGCGAACGCGCTCGGCGGTGGCGTTGGCGCTCAGTGCGACGCGAGCACCCAGCTCGCGATAACTCACGCGTGCGTCCTGCGCGAGTGCCTTGAGGATCTCCCGGTCAATCTCATCCATCACGATCGCACCCTCGCGCCGGCGGGACGTGCGCTTCTGCGCTCGAGCGGAGGATACCGGGCAGCGTCGGTGGTCAGCATCGGTGATCCAGCGGCGGCCCTTGCGCGTAGTGTTGGTGCGGAATGGCTACCGAGCGGCGAAAGGTCCGGTCCCCGTCAGGTCAGGCAGCGCTGAGGCAGCTGGGCGACGAGGACCTGATGCAGCTGGTCGCAGGCAGCGATCCGCGAGCCTTCGAGGTGATCTACGAACGTCATGCCACTGCGGTGTTTTCACTTGCCTATCGGATCTGCGGAGTCAGAGCCGCCGCTGAAGAGACGGCCCAGGAGGCCTTCCTGGCCATCTGGCGCAGCGGGGCCCGCTACGACCGCGCGCGGGGCAGTGTCCGAACCTGGCTGCTCGGAGTGGTCCACAACCGGGCCATCGACACGCTGCGGCGAGCCACCGTGCACGAGCGCCGGTACGCCGCCGACGAGCATGCCGCCGAACGACTCGAGGCGCCCGACCGCACAGATGTGGAGGCCGCCCGACGGGAGGAGGCCCGATCGATGCGTGCCCTGATCGACGAACTGCCAGAGGAGCAGCGCCGGGTCATAGACCTGGCCTACTTCGGCGGGTTCACGCACGAGCAGATCGCTCAGATGCTGGACGCCCCCCTGGGTACCGTGAAGGGCCGGATGCGACTGGCCCTGGAGAAGATGCGGACGAGCATCGAGCCTCAGGAGGCTGTGCTGTGAGCAGCGGCCTGGAGCATCGGGAGTGCGCCGAGTCGCTCGGTGCGTACGTGCTGGGGGCCCTCCCGGAGCCCGAGAGCGCTCGCATAAGGGCACATCTGGGCTCGTGCCGGGAATGCCGTGCCGAGGTGGAGTGGCTGCGGGCGGCGGCCGACACGCTGCCCGCTTCAGTGCCCCAGGTGGAGCCGCCGCGTCAGTTGAAAGCCCGCGTGATGCAGATCGTGGAGGCCGAGGCCGAGCTGCTGCAGGCGGCGGGAGAGGCGGCCGATCATCCGCCACCGTCGCGTGCCGGTCGCATCCGCCGCTGGCTGTGGCCGACAGACGGTGGCTGGGCCCGGCCCGGGCTCGCCCTGGCCGGCGCGGGAGCCCTCGCCGCCCTGGCTCTGGCCGTTGTGCTGACCAGCGGTGGGGTCGGAACGCGCACGATCGAGGCCCAGTTCGTCGGACCCGCCCGGCCGGCGGGTGCTCAGGCCTCAGTGGAGGTCCGCGATGGACGGGCGGAACTGGTCGTCCACGGCCTTCCGGCACCGGCCGCGGGGCATGTCGATGAGCTGTGGGTCAAGCACGGCCAGGCCAACCCTCAACCCGCCGGTACGTTCGTAATCCGCTCGGGATCGGTCAAGTTGGAGCGGCCCGTGGGCAGCGGGGACGTGGTCCTCGTGACGGTCGAGCCGGGTCGCGGGTCGAACGCCCCGACGACCCAGCCGTTCCTGATGGCGCAGGTCTGAGGGTTTCGGCCGCGGGGGCGCTGAGGGCGGGCGCGGGCGCGCTGAGGGCGGGCGCGGGCGCTCGGTGGCGAGGGCGCGTGCGGGCGCGGGTGCTCGGGGGCTTGGGTCGCCGGCGGGGCGGGTCTCAGTCGCCGGCGCGCGGCAGCTCGTCCGCAGGAGCAGCGGAGGTCTCGCCACTCACTGACTCCTTGAAGCCCCGAAGGCCTGAACCGAGTGAGCGTCCCACCTCCGGCAGTCGCTTGGCGCCGAAGAGAAGCAGGACGACCACCAGCACCATCAGGATGTGGACGGGATTGTCAAATATTCCCAGCATCGAAACTCCGTTTCGCTCGCTTGCGGATGGCGGGCGCGAAACGTTCCTCGTCCTCGCACTCGCTGACGGCTCTACGGGCGGGAGGCGGATTCGGATCACCGGGCGGCGCGGGGCGCGGGAGCGCGGGGGCGCGGGAGCGCGGGGGCGCGGGAGCGCGGGGC
>JBJMLC010000161.1:0-8117 GCA_045805485.1 Solirubrobacteraceae bacterium
GAAGGCGGTTTCCGCAGGTAGGCCGGGGAGCGGCGCCCCGTGTCCGTTTTGCTCCGGAAACCGGGTTTTCTTGTGGCCTGGGCAGATAGTTGATGTTTTGGCCTTGACTTGGACGTATAATCGATCGGGTCAAGGACTCGGCAGCGTGGCACCAGTGGGGCCTGTCTGCACAATCAGAGGGGATTTAGGCATGGATGGCAGATGGTTTAGTGCTTTCGTGAGGGGCGCTGTGGCTCTGGTCGCGGCTGGTTGGGTTTTGGCGTTGGCGCTGTCTGGGGGCGCTGCGAGCGCCGGCGCTGCGACGACTGCGAGCGGGAGTGATAGCTGTAGCTATCCGTCGGCTTCGTTTACGGAGAGCGCGGTTATGCGGTGGGCGCAGATCAATGGTCAGGGCACGAGCGCACAGCTGGTGGCCTATGGCAATGATGAGAAGGGCCTGCTGCTGGGTGTTAATGGCGCTACGCCGCTGGCCAGCGCTCCCACGAACGGGAGCAATGGGCAGCCTGGGGGGACCTCGCACCATGCCACGAATGCCTCGGGTGGGTCGCCGACGGCGACTGATCCCTCCGGGCGGGTGTACTACCCGGCCTTGTACATCACGAATGTGACGGCGCATCCGCTCAGTGGGGGCACGGGCGTGGGCGATTTCCAGAATGGTGGGACGCCGCGCAACCTGTCCGGCGGGCAGCCGTTCATCGATGACGTGTTCGGGGCGTGGAGCACGGCGACGGTGTCGGGCGCCAATTACACGGTCACGCCACCGGCGTCCAAGAACGATTGGAATCTGGGTACGGGCTCGGATGCTCCGGTCGGGACGACGTTCGCGGCGATGGGCGATGAGGGCTACGGCACCGAGGTGCGCTGGAACGCGGGCAACCTGACCGACAGCGATGGCCATGCCCTGCAGCCTGGGAACACGTATCGGATCCAGGTCCTCGAGCACGATGGCGATCAGAACAAGACCGGTGGGGACGCGGGTGAGTTCTGCGTCCAGCTGAAGATCCCGGGGTCGCCGGGGATCAAGGTGGTCAAGACGCAGCGGATCGACAGCACCGGTTCGTTCACGCATAACCCGGTGTTCGGGAAGATTGGGGACACGGTCAACTATCGGATGACGGTGACCAACACCGGCACGATTTCGGAGAGCTATACGTTCAGCGATCCGCAGTGCGACGCGGGGACGTTGGTGGCGCCGGCGCCGCCGGGGAATACCACGCTGACGGCGGGCCAGTCGGTGGTTTGGACGTGCTCGCACATCCTGAACGCGTCGGATAAGGCGTCTGGCTTCACCAACGCGGCGTGTGCGGCGACGGGCGCGCTTCAGTCCTGCGACACCGTGATCGCGCATGTGCCGGCGATCACGCTGGTCAAGGTGCAGCGGATCGGGTCCTCGGGCTCGTTCACGCATAACGACGTGACCGGAGGCGTGGGCGACACCGACAACTACCAGATGAAGGTGACCAACACCGGGGATACCTCGCTGGTGTTGGACTTCACGGACGCCAATTGCGACGGGGGAACGCTGTCCGGACCCTCGCCGGCGCTGGTCAACAACACCCTGGCGAAGGGTGCCTCGGTCCTCTACACGTGCTCGCACGTGCTGGCGGCCGGCGACCAGCCGTACGTCAACACGGCGAACGTGACGGGTACGGCGCCCAACGGACAGAAGGTCAGCGCCCACGACTCGGTCAGGGCGTTCGCCAACACGCCTGGGATCCAGGTGGTCAAGCTCCAGCGCAACGGAACATCGGGCACGTTTACCCACGACCCGATCACCGCCAGCGTCGGCGACACGATCTACTACGAGATCCAGGTCACCAACACTGGCAACGTCCCGCTGACGCTGAGCCTGAGCGATCCGCACTGCGACGCCGGCACCATTCAGGGGCCGATCTCCATCAGCGGTTCGCTGAATGGGTCCACACTCGCTGCGGGTGGCGTGGCCCAGTACACCTGCTGGCACGTCGCGCAGGTGGGCGACATCCCGCAGTACACCAACACCGCCGTCGTGACCGGCCAGCCGCCCACCGGCCCGCCGGTACACGGGACGGACATCGTGGTGGCCAACATCACCCAGCCCGGGATTCAGGTCCTGAAGCTGGAGCGGGATGCCAACAGTGGCGGCAGCTTCACCACCGGACCGATCACGGTCAACGTGGGCAGGCCGGGCCACTACATCCTGCACACGATCGAGTACGAGATCCAGGTCACCAACACCGGCAGCGAGCCGCTGAAGCTGACCCTGGATGATCCGCACTGCGATGCCGGCACGATCCAGGGACCCGCGGTGATCACGGGTACCCTGAGCGGCAACGTCCTCTCCCCCGGTGGCGAGGCGCAGTACACGTGCTCGCACAATCTGGTCAAGAGCGATCCGGCCAGGTTCACCAACACGGCCACCGTGATCGGCAAGCCGCCCACCGGACCTCCGGTAAGCGGCACCAGCAGTGTCACGGTCAAGAAGCACTCCCAGCCTCAGGCCAAGAAGGTCTGCCGGACGCCGAGCGGACGGCTGATCCACTACCGGGGTCACCGCAAGCCGAAGGCATGCCACAAGCGGCGCCAGCCGCCGCCGAGGCCGCCCAGGCATCCGCGCGGCTTCACCGGCTGATCGGAGAGCGGTCGTAAGCGGGGGCCGACGGGCGACGAGGCCCGTCGGCCCCCGTTGTATTTCCGGAGTGGCATCCTGCGCGGTGATGCTCCTTGAGCCCCCGGGCCATGACGTGCTTGGGATCCGGGCCGGCAACCCCGGCCCCTTCACGCTGTCCGGGACCAATTCGTGGATCGTGGGCCGGAGCCCGGCCTGGTTGATCGATCCCGGGCCGGTCCTGGATGAGCATTTGGACGCGCTCGGCCGTGAGATCGACGTCCGGGGTGGGCTGGCGGGGGTGGTTCTGACCCACGACCACGCCGATCATTCGGAGGCCGTCCCGGCAATTCGCGAGCGATATCCGCAGGCCCCCGTGGCCGCGGCGCGCGGTCAGGTCGACGTGGTCCTGTCAGATGGTTCGTCGTTTGGGCCCCTGCTGGCGCTGGCCACGCCCGGCCACGCGCCTGACCACCTGGCCTACCTGGCCGGGGAGGTGGCCTTCACCGGAGATGCGGTTCTGGGGCAAGGCAGCGTGTTCATCTCGCCCTACCCTGGGGCGCTCAGGACCTACCTGGATGCCCTGGACCAGCTGCGTCGGCGCCGTCTGGCCATCCTGTGTCCGGGGCATGGTCCGGTGGTGGACGATCCCGAAGGGAAGCTGGACGAATACATCTCCCATCGCCTGGACCGGGAGCGTCGCCTGGTAAGGGCCCTGGACTCCGGGAAGCGGACCGTCCAGGAGCTGCTTGACGACGTCTGGGACGACGCCCCCCCGCAGCTCCGTCCGGCGGCAGCGTGGACGCTGGCCGCCCATCTGGACAAGCTCCAGGAACAGGGAGCGCTTCCGGACGGAGTGGAGCGCCCGGTGGGACCGGTCCCGCCCTCGGCCTAGCCGCCGGCCACCGGATCCCTGACCTCAGGTCGGCGCGGGGACTGAGGCCGCCGTGTTCAGCCGCCTGTGGGCGCGTTCCATCGCCGCGGTGAGCGGCGTGACGCCTGATGACTCGGCATCACTGAATATCTCGCGCAGGGTGTCGCCGATCGCCCGCACCCGCCGTCGCGCCAGTGGGGCGTCGTAGCCGCCGAGCTCCACCGCGATGTTGATCAGCCCGCCTGCGTTGACCACAAAGTCAGGCGCCCAGAGAATCCCGCGGCCGGCCAGCAGGTCCGCGATTCCCTCCCGGGCCAACTGATTGTTGGCCGCGCCCGCGATCACGCGGCAGCGTAGGCGAGGCACCGTCTCGTCGTCAAAGACGCTCCCCAGGGCGCAGGGAACCAGGACGTCGACCTTGGCCTCAAGCGCCCGCTCGGGGGTCATCCAGCGGGCTCCTACCCGCTCGGCGAGCGCGCGCCGGCCGGGCACGACATCCGCCGCCGTCAACCGGGCCCCGGCGCGAGCGCACCGCCTCAGCACCCGGGATCCCACGTGCCCAAGTCCGACCACGCAGACGCTTCGGCCCTTCAGCGAGGAGCTCGAGAAGGCCCATTCGCAGCAGGCCCGGATTGCGTGCTCCACCCCCAGCGCGGTGTGCGGGCTGGGGTCTCCTCCGCCTCCGCGGGTGCGGGCCAGCCCGGATACGTGACGGGTTCGCTGGGCGATCAGATCCATGTCCCGACTGGATGTGCCCACGTCCTCGGCGGTGATGTAGTGGCCGGCCAGGGTCTGGACCGTGTCCGCGAAATCGAGCAGCGCGGCCCGGCGCCGCCGGGGTGTGAGGCGCGCGCTCGGGTCGATCATGATCACCCCCTTCCCACCACCCAGGGGCAGATCTGCCACGGCGGCCTTTAAGGTCATGGCTCGCGAGAGCCGCAGTACGTCCCGCAGGGCCGAGCGTGAGTCGTCGTACACCCACATCCGGCAGCCTCCCACCGCGGGGCCGCGGAGGGTGGAATGGACGGCCACGAACGTGAACATCCCCGAGCGAGAGCCCCGGCGCACGAGGACCTCCTCGTGATCCAGCTTTTCCAGGTTGCGATTGGTCTCGACGGCGCGCGACGATGAATCAGGGAGCAAGTCCAGCCCGCGGCCTCACGTGGTGGACCCGGCCACTGTCCCGTCAGGGGAGCTCGGCGTGGGGGTGCCCGACCCGGTGTCGCTGGCGCCGCCGGCGGTCCCGCCCTGGCTCCCATCCCCGCTCGGCTGGGTGTCCCCGGTGCTCTGTCCGTCGGCCGTTCCGCTTCCGGGGTCACCGCTTCCGGTCCCGGTGGTCGGCTGGCCATCAGCTGAGGACCCCCCGGCCGTGGTTCCCGTGGACGACGAGCCCGGGTCTGTGGTTCCGGTTGAACCGGTGGGCGGAGGTTCGGCGGTGCTGCCGGGTACCGGGGAGGTCGAAGGTAGCCCGGCCGTCGTCCCAACCGCCCCGGTCGGGGTGGGCGTCGAGCCCGAGCCGCCGGTCGCAGGTATCGCGCTGGACACGCCCTGCCCGGAGACCGACCCGGTGGGCGTGATCGACCCCGCCGTCTGGCTCGCAGATCCCGCAGGGCCGCGGTCCGACGCTCCCCTCGTGGCAGACGAGCGCCAGGCCGCACCGGCGGAGGCACGGCCGGTTGGGATCGTCTGACCCGCGGGCCGGAATGACCGGGCCGGCTCGGTGGCGTAGCCGGATGCGGGCGCTGAGGAGGAAGGTCCTGCGTGTCGTGGGGCGGCGGCCGCGGCGGCCGCATGGGGGCGGGATGACGAGCTGAGTGCGTGCTGAATGCCCACAGCTCCGCCGGCGCTGGCGATGGCGGCGGCAATCAGCGTGGCCACGTGATTTGCTCCCACCAGAGCGCCGGTGCCGCCGGACGCCCCGCCCGTGCCCGCGATCACCGCGGATCCGCCGCCCGTTCCGCTGGCACCGGAGGCGCTGCCACCCGGCAGGCCGAGGAGCTTGCACCACGCGGCGAGCGGACCGAGCGGGACAAGCGCGGCCAGGTCCTTCCGCACGCCCCTGAGCTCGCGCCGGTAGTCGCGGCAATCGGCGCAGTCCCGCATGTGCCGGCGAGCCGTCGCACTCGCGCGCTGCCCGTGGTCATGCGCCAGGGCGAGTTCGTGTCTGATCTCCGAGCACGCCGTATCCCGAGCCTCGCTGGCTCGCGTCAGCGCCATCCGGGCCCGAACCAGAAGCGATTTGACGGCGGGAACCGTCGTGCCCAGCGCGGCAGCCAGCTCGCAATAGGACATTCCACCCAGCTCGCGCATGAGGAGGGCGGACCGCTGCTGGTCCGGCAGCCTGCGGATGTCCTCGATCAGGCGGCGGAGGGATTCGCGGGTGTCCGTTTCGGCCACTGGGTCGTGCACGCGTGACCGCGCCAGAGCCAGCACCTCCGGGGCCGGCGGGACCGGCCGGCGCAGCTCATCGATGCAGCGGTTGTGCGCGACCCGGAAGAGCCACGCCTTCAGCGCCAGCTCGCGATTGTCGGCATGCAGCGCCCAATACGCCCGGACGAACACGTCCTGAAGGGCATCGTCGACGTCGTACCCGCGTGGAAGCATTTGCCGCGCATAGGCCCCCAGACGCTTGTGGTAGCGGTCGTAGATGACCTGGAAGGCCTCGTCGTGTCCGGACCGCAGGAGGGCCACCAGCTGCTCGTCCGAGCGCAGCCGAAGCAGCCGCGGGCCGATCTCCAGGCGGGGGCGGGCAAGGCCCGCAGGTGCGTGAACGGTAGATGCTTCCAACGTCAGACCCCCTTGTTGGCCCCAGCTCGAAGGTGAAGGGACAAAGCCGTCCTCATGACAGCGACACCATCACGTGCTTGATCTCGGTGTAGTCCTCAAGCGCGTACACGCTCAAATCCTTGCCGTAGCCGGACTGCTTGAAGCCCCCATGGGGCATCTCAGAGGCTAGCGGTATGTGGTCGTTTATCCAAACGCATCCGAAGCGCAGCGCGCGGGCCATCCTCATGGCCCGGCCCACGTCCCGTGTCCAGACTGACGCCGCCAGACCGTACGGCGTGCCGTTGGCCCAGGCGACCGCCTGCTCCTCATCCGAGAAGGGCTGCACGGTGATCACCGGGCCAAAGATCTCGCGCTGGATCATCTCGTCGTCCTGCTTGAGGCCCGCCACGACGGTCGGCTCCAGGAAGAAGCCGGGACGGTCAGGCTCACGCCCGCCGGTGGCGATCTCGGCGTGCTCAGGCCTGCGCTCCAGGAAGCCCTCCACGCGCTCACGCTGACGCTGTGAATTGAGCGGTCCCAGCGTCGTGTCCTCGGAGCTCGTGTCCCCGATCACCAGCTCCCCGGCGTGCTTCGCCAGCTCGGCCACCGCCTCTTCGTGGACGGCTGAGCTGACCAGCACCCGGGTGGCCGCCGTGCAGTCCTGCCCGGCGTTGTAATAGCCCGTGCCGGCGATGGTCTCCAGCGCGCTGGACATCTCGGCGTCGTCGAACACGATCACCGGTGCCTTGCCGCCGAGCTCCAGGTGAACGCGCTTCAGGCTATCCGCGGCATTCCGAGCGATCCACCGGCCCGTCTCCACCGAGCCGGTGAGCGAAACCATCTCCACGTCCGGGTGCGTCACGATGGCCTGACCCACCGGATCCCCGTGCCCGGTTACGACGTTGAGCACTCCCTCCGGGAGAACCTCGGCGGCGTACTCGGCCAGCTTGAGTGTGGTCAGGGGCGTGGTCTCGGCCGGCTTGAGGACGATCGTGTTGCCGGCGGCCAGCGCAGGACCGATCTTCCACGCCGCCATCATCAACGGATAGTTCCAGGGGGTGATCTGGCCAACCACACCGACCGGCTCACGTCTGATGAACGACGTGTAGCCGGCGGTGTACTCGCCCGCGGCTCGCCCTTCCAAGCACCTGGCGGCCCCGGCGAAAAAGCGCAGGTTGTCGACGATGAACGGGATCTCGTCGCTGCGCATGGCGGCTACCGGCTTGCCCGCGTTTGCCGACTCAAGCTCTACCAGTTCCTCCGCGTGCTGTTCGATCTTCTCGGCCAGCCTGATCAGGGCCAGGCTGCGCTCGCCGGGCGTGGCAGCTGACCAATCTGTGAACGCCCGCCGGGCGGCGGCCACGGCGGCATCCACGTCGGCCGCTGAGGAGAACGGCACCTCGGCCATGACCTCGCCCGTGGCCGGGTTGAGAATCGACTCGGTTTGCCCCTCCGCCGGGGCCACGAACTGCCCGCCGACGAAATTCTGCGGTGCCACACTCACCACCTCAGCTGTCAAACCTACCACCGGCACCCCCCGACTGGGAAGGGCAGAGTTCTGCCCGGTCGACTCTTCTGAGACGAAACCCGCCATGTGGGCGAAAAATCGCCCGGAGGGGGGCCGGGACACCGCCAAGGGTTGAGCTGAGCGTCTCTCCATTGCAGCGAGCGAGCGGTACCCTGGCACTTGGACAACGATGGACCCAGCCTCTGGCATCGGGATACCGGTGGCCTTCGGCGCCGGGCTGATCTCATTTCTCTCCCCCTGTGTGCTCCCGCTCGTGCCGGGCTACATCTCGGCCGTGGCCGGCGTGGAGCCGAAGGACTTCCGGCCGGCTCGGGTGCTGGGTCCCTCTCTGGCCTTCGTGGCCACGTTCTCGGTCATCTTCA
>JBJMLC010000162.1:0-34714 GCA_045805485.1 Solirubrobacteraceae bacterium
CACGCGCCGTCCGGGGGCTCCGTGGAGCGCCTGGCGCAGGGGTCCCAGCACGGAGGGGCTGGCGCTGCGCGTCTCGTCGTAGTGCTCGGCCTGGCGGGAGTAGTCGGGCAGCAGGCTCATGAGGCGGAGCTTGACAGGCGGCGATTCACTGTAGTGGTGGGTAGGGTCGGGTGGGTGTTACCTGTTTTTGACGGCCACAATGACGTGTTGACGCGGGAGGACCACGCGGGGTTTGTGAGCGGCCGGGCGGACGGTGATCTGGATCTACCTCGGATGCGGGCGGGCGGGATGCGCGGGGGCATCTTCGCCGTGTTCACCGAGTCGCGACACTCACCGATGAGGCCAGTACCGCGAGCTGACGGGGGGTTCGAATTCGAGCTGGCCTCCCGGGTGAGCCCACATCGAGCCGCGGCTGAGTCAAGCGCTGCTGCCGGGCGCCTGATGGCGTGGGAACGCGCCGGGCGCCTCCGGGTCGGGCGGGAGATCGAGCACCTGGATGCGGCGCTATCCGATGACGGCCCGCCGGTCGCGGTGCTGCACCTGGAGGGCGCTGAGGCAATCAGCCCATCGCTTGAGGCGCTTGAGCTGTGGTACGCCGCCGGGCTGCGCTCACTCGGCCCGGTCTGGAGCCGGCCGAACGCCTTTGGTCACGGCGTCCAGTTCGTGTCCCCATCCTCGCCTGACATCGGCCCAGGATTGACTGACGCCGGACGGGCACTGGTCCGGCGGTGTGCCGATCTGGGCATCCTGGTCGACCTCAGCCATCTGAACGACGCCGGCTTCTGGGACGTGGCGCGCATCGAGGCCGGCCCGCTTGTGGCCAGCCATTCAGGCGCCCACAGGCTGTGCCAGACATCTCGCAACCTCACCGATGCCCAGCTCGACGCCATCGGCGAGTCCGGAGGGCTCGTCGGGATCGTGTTCGCGTGTCCCTTCCTGCGGCCGGACTTCGCCGAGGATCCGGACACTCCGCCGCACCTGATAGTCGAACACGCGCGTTATGTGGCCGACCGCATCGGGGTGGAGCACGTCGCGCTGGGGTCCGATTTCGACGGTGCGATGATCCCGCGCTCCATGGGCGGCGCGGCGGGAATCCCCGCCCTGTTGGACGCTCTCTCCGAGGCGGGCTTCACCGAAGACGAGGTGGCGGCGATCGCCTGGAAGAACTGGCGCCGGGTCCTGGCCGCCTGGTGGCGGGGTTAGTCGGCCCGGCCTGCCTGGGCCCCGTCCGCCCGCGGAACCAGCTGAACAATCGGGATGACGCGACCCGCCTCTGCGGCCCACCGCCGGTAGTCCGCGTACTGGGGGAACACACGGTCGGCCAGATCCCACAGGCGCTCCCTCTCGGCCTCGTCCTGGACGATCTGGGCTCGGTAGGGGAGGCCTCCAAACAGGACGTCGGGGTTCTTGCGGAGGTTGTAGTACCAGGCCGGATTCTCCGGGCGACCCTGCTTGGAGGCGATGATCGTGACCCGGTCACCGTCGTGGAAATACAGCGTGCTCGTTCGGCGCACGGTCCCGGTGCGCGCGCCCCGCGTCTGGAGCAGGGCCGAGGCCACCGGACCAGTCGTGCTGAGGCGCCCGCGGCTGAGCCTGAGCAGAAGGGGATCGAGCTTCCAGGCAATCGTCTTGGAGAGCCACATCCCGGCCCTGGTGATGGAGAACCGGCCGACGGCGAGGTACAGCCGCCCCCGACGGGCAAAGGGGTCGACGTGACGGAGCGGCGCAGGCATCTATTCGTCGGCCAGGGCCAGAAGAGCGGTCACAGTCTTCCAGTTGCGCGCGGTGGCCGTGACGCCGAGCCCACTGCCGGCCAACCGGTTCCACAGGCGGGAACGCGCCACGCCCGCGGGATGCCAGGCGTAGAGCTCCCGCCCGATGGCCACGAATCGCTCCTCGTCGGTGGCCAGAGCGGTCAGCTTCTCCAGCTCCTCTGCGTCGAGCTCCTCTGACAGAAAGCTGACCTGGTAGCGCTTGGGGTCATCGGCAACTCCTTTTAGGGGGTTGCGCTCCACCACCTCGCCCAGCTCGTCTCGGGTCCTGGTCACGACCGCGATGTCCAGTCCGAAGCCATCGGCGATCACACCCCGGACCTGCTCCGCCAGCTTTGTGGGGGATGTCCGGCTCCTGAGCACGATGTTGCCGCTCTGCACGTACGTCCGGATGTCCCTGAACCCGGCCTCCTCCAGGTACTCGCGCAGTGCGGGCATGGCTACGCGGTTGCGCGTTCCGAGGTTGATTCCCCGCAGCAGGACGATCTGGCGCATGTGCGGCAACATAGAGTTCGCGCGGCCATCGCGTCAGCTAATGCCCTCCGAGGCGTTAGTTCCTTAGGTGTCGTTCAAAACCCGCCCTCACCTCATCGCCCTGGCGACGCTGGTGGCTGTCACGTCCCTGGTGGCCGTGGCAGCGCCCGGCTACGCGCATCGCGGCGCCCGTCACGTCTCGGTGCGGCACGGCCACCGCTACGGGACGGCGATCTTCCCCAACAACATGTTCACGGTCCGTGACCGCTCCCAGGTGACCGGCCGGCGGATTCACTTCCGGAGGGGCGTCGACTATCCGAATTTCCGCGGGGCGATCAGGAAGCGGTGCACCAGCGCCGACTACTCGATCTGCGATGCGTTCGCCGAGCTGAACACGCTTGACGGCTTCGATCCAGACCCCCGGGTGACGGTTCCGCTCACGGGGTCGATCCGCCTCTCGTCGGTGACGGCCAAGGACTTCTACATCTCGAACACCCACGGCGGCTTCGCCAGCGGTCTGCGGCAACTGACCTTTGATCCCAAGACCCACACACTGGCCGGGATCGCCGACAGCTTCCTGCGGGAGCACACGACGTACGAGATCCACGTCACGGACGGGATTCGCGATGCCAGTGGCCGGGCGATCAAAGCCTGCGGAGGAGCCTGCGTCGTCCGCTTCACCACCCGAACGGCCAGCGGTGAGCTGGTGCGGATCCGCCGGTCGATGGACCTATCTCTGTCCGACCCGCACAACGCCTACAGGCTGGCCGGGTTTCCGAGCGCCCGGACGTCAACGGCTGGTCGCAGACTGAGCTTCACCCAGCATGGCAAGGCCGACGTGTTCCTGGCGTCAACCGTGGCTCCCTCGGTGTCCGGCTCCCTGAACGGCATCGTCCGCACCGACCAGGTCAAGGCAAATCCCCATGCTCATGGCGCTCTTCAGTCCAGCGCCGTGCCCAACCTGATCGCGCCCCAGAACGCTGGGTACTACGCCTTTGGGAGCTTCCTCTCGCCGCGCTATCAATACGCGTCAACCACGGGCCACGTGGACCACCGTTACGGCACCGGCAACGGCCACACCGACGGCGAGATCCCGCCCGTGGCGACCAAGCGCACTCCAAAGCCCCTCGGTCACGACCGCCTGGGCGCCATCGTCATCACACCGGATCCCACGCGCTTTGCCCCTCCGTGGCCTGCCGCTGTCTACGGCCCTGGCTTCACCCGCAGCGACTACGACATCTTCGTCACGGCCGATTACAACGCGTCAAGGGGAATCCTCACCGTCGCCACAGATCCAGCCGGCCACGGGTTTGGGTCCCGCAGCACCACCACCGTGACGGCCAACGGCATCCCGACGACCTTTCTGAGCTACGGTCGGGGCCGAGACCTGGACGGCGACGGGTTGATCGGCGACGGGCTGAACGACGGCGTCGGTCCGACCGGCCACTTCGTCAAGGGCAGCCCGGAGCTGCCTTCCCACAAGCCACTTGACGGGCTCCGGTCAGGCCTGATTCAGACCGTGGTGGACAACATGGCTCTGGGCCGAGCGCTGAAGGCCGGAGTGGACATCCCGGGCATCGGCAAGAACCTTGTGGACCCGAAGCGAATCATGTACTACGGCCTGAGCTTCGGCGGGATCTACGGAGCGATGCTCGCGGGTACCGATCCGCTGTTTCACCGCGACCTGCTCAACGTTCCGGGAGGTCCAATCGCGGACATCGCCCGGCTGTCCTCGTTCCGCGGCGACCTCGCGGACACCCTCCGGCGGGGTCGGCCTGACCTGCTCAACGGGGGTCCCGGCCTGAATGGCTTCACCGAGGACCTGCCGCTGCGGGACGACCCACCCCAGGTGATCAAACATCGAGGCGCGGCCGCCCTTCAGGAGCTGTTCGGGGAGACCAACTGGTATGAGCGCAGCGGAAGCCCGGAGACGTTCACGCCGCGAATCAGGCTCCATCCCGACCCTGCCTGGGCGAAGCACCCCAAGGACGTCCTGTTCGAAACCGCCTACGGCGACGGGACGGTCCCCAACGCCACGGCCGGGAACATCTACCGCTCGGGGCACCTGTTCGATCGCGTGCTCTATTACCGCAACGACAGGACACCCACCTACAGCAGCGACCCGCACGGGTGGCTGGCCGATCCGACGCTGGCCGGGCGGACGGATGGGGAGCTGATCCTGGCGAATTTCCTGGCCACGGGGCAGGTCTCCAACCCCAACCCGGCCTGGTTCGAATTCCCCATCGCCGATCCGAACAACCTCACCTGCCTGCACTACGCCGACCCGCAGAGCGGCCAGCCCGCCGACCGTCAGCCCTACCCGTCAAGCGGGAATTGCGCGCGGCTTTCCCGGGACGGGTGAAATTCTGCGGCTTCCCGGGACGGGTGAGTCGACCCCACCCGTCCCAGGACCACCGCAAGTTCCGACGCCGCGTGAACGGCGCGGGGCGGGCCTAACCGGCGCGCCGCAGTGTCGGCCTGAGGCCCGGCGAGTCGTACTTAGAGGCCAGGCGGGCCAGGGTCAGGGCGCCCAGCAGCAGGCCGAAGTCACGCAGCGCGACGTCGTAGAAACCTGAGTAGCTGAGCAGATTGATGATGATCCCGCCCAGCCAGGCGGCAACGACGTAGGCGGCGTAGCGGGGCTTCAGGGCCACCAGCACGCCTGCCAGGATCTCGATCACCCCCACCACGTACATGGTGTGGGTGGCGCTGAGGGGGCTGGCGTCGCGGATCCACGGGGCCAGGTAGCCCTCCCAGTTGACCAGCACATTGAAGAACTTGTCGACTCCAAACGCGATCGGAGCGACCGTGAAGGCGATCCGCAGGAGCCAGAAGGCCTGGTAGCCAGGATCCTGCTTGATCTCGTCGATGAGCCTGCTGTGTCGAGCGCTCTGAGCGGTACCGATGCCGTCAAGCGTTGCGGTGGCGGACATGTCCTCCTCTTTCGTTGGGGAACTGCATGTCCGGTTTGCGCCCCCGGAGCGGCGTTCCTTACCACGTAAGCCCCGGCACGCTGCCATCGCCAATCAGTCATGAGAAAAGAGCCCCACACCGCATTCGTGCTGTCAGGCGGGGCAAGTCTGGGGGCGCCAGAATGCGCGGCGCTATCTGGCCGCTTCAGATCTCAGGGCGCGGCCGGCGGCGTAGGTCCGGTGACGAGCTCGTAGAGCGCGTCGTGCTCCTCCCGGCAGGCCGGACAGCCCTGGAGGTGGGCCCTCAGGCCGGGGATGGCGGCGTCGGCATCGGCGCCCGCCGCCTCCAGCTCCACGAACTCGTCCAGCCGCTCAAAGCATTCGTCGCAGCCCACCTCGTAGCCGGTGGGCCCCAGCAGCCGCTCCAGGTGGTTGCGGGTCATCTCGTGATCAGTCATTGCTCCTCCTTCGGCGCTGTCGCGCTGCCTTCCCCGTCCACCAGGCCCGCGGCGGCGAGTTCCTGGCGCAGCTTGCGCCGCGCGTCGTGAAGGGTCTTGTAGAGCGCGCCCCGGCTGCTGCCGAGTCGCTCCGCCAGTACGTCGATCGGCACCTCATTCAGCGCCAGCGCGACGAACACGGTCCGCTGATGGTCAGTCAGAACGCCGTCGATGGCGGCTTTCAGCGCGCGGAGCAGCTCCTCCTGCTCCAGCCCCTCCTGCGCCGTGGTGCCCCGGTCCGCGAACGCCGGCCAGGACTCGGGATCAAGCAGGACCTCCCGGCCCTGCCAGGCCCGCTTGCGGACCTTGACTCCGGCCTCCAACAGGGCGAACTTGTAAGCCCAGGTGGTGAATCGACTCGCCCCGCGGAACCGATCCAGTTTGGCCAGGATGGCGGCCAGGGCGTCATCGGCGGCCTGAACCGCGATGTCCTGGAGCTCCTCGCCCCGGACGTGGCTGAGGGCCGCGCTTCGCCGGCGAAGCTCAGACCGCGCCGCGCGCACAAGCAATGCATGGAGATCCGCGGTGGCCTGATCCCGGACCGGGCCCGAGGAGCGCAGCGCGGCCAGCCACTCCTCGGAGGTGCGCTCGGCGCGTGACACGGTCCCCTCAAGTGTGTGGTCCATTCGCCCGCCAGCATAGACAGGCATCAGCTGCGGCCTGGAGGGCTCAGGCGCGGCGGGTGGAGGCGCAGCGGGTTCCGTGGCCAGGGCCGACATCACCAGGTTGGCGTCCGGCGAAGGCGCGTTCTTACTTGGATCTCAGCCGGGCTGAGGCCTTTGGGCCCAGCTCCCCGGGCGCGCCCTCGGCTCTGACGCTGACCCGAAGCCTGGCCCGCCGGTGCTTGAGCCTGAAGCTCAGCTTGCGGTGCTTGGTCACCAGGAGCAGGGGCTTGTGGCCGGGCATGACCAGGGTGACCCGGTAGTCACGGGCACGGGCGGCCGCCGCCCAGGTGATCTCGACCAGCTTGCCCCGGTGGTGGATCTTCAGCCGGCGCACCCGGCCCGGATGGCCACGCGATCCCAGATGGGCGGTGGCCGGCCGCCCAAGGTTGCCGTCCGGGCCGATGCCGCGCACCTCGACGGTGGCGCCGGCGAGCGCGAAGCCGCTCACCGCCAGCCGGCGAGTCCTCTTCTTGTGCGGATGGAACAGGAGCCGGCGCCCGTCGGTGCTGCGGACCACCACCTCGTAGCCGATCGCGTGCCTGCTCACCCCCCAGCTGATCTGGAGGCTCGAGCCCTGGCGGACCAGGCGCAGTTTGGGTGGCCGGGCGGCCTTGGGCGGACCGGGGGCCACGTAGCTGGCCACGACCAGGCGCTTGGAGGGCAGGCCGCCGAGCGTGACCAGCGCCTCGATCTTCCGGGCCCCGGCCGGCCCGATGGCGGGCGAGAAGTGGATCGACCCGGTCCTGGCCGTCGTCGTGCCGAGGCTGCTTGACGCACCGTGGCCCACCTCCACGAACTCCACACTCTGATCAGGGCGCCGCCGGATCCGGTAGCGCAGGACGCGGTCACGCCCATGGCCGGTCACGGTGGCGTGCACCGACGCCGGTGGCACCCCGGGGGCATAGAAGGTGTGCAGGATCGGTGCCGAGCCACTCAGCGGGGTGATCTTCCACCTGCCGGCGGCGGGGTGGTCGATCCCCAGCCAGGTCATGTTGAACTTGTGCGAGCGGAGCATCGTGATCTGGGCGGTTCCGCTGACGGCGTCATCGGCCCCGGCGGTGGCGTGCTCTCCGTGGGGCCCGGTGACCTTGAACGCGGGCGAGCCTCCCTGCCCGACGATCCTGAACATGACCGCCGGGAGGCCCGCCGGAAGGTCGAACACCTGCGCCCCGCCGGCCCGGCCAACGTCGGCGGCCTGTGAGACCCGGTAGGAGCCGAAGTGATCGGTGCACCCATGGAAATAGATCGAGGGCCAGCCGCGGCCCCAGTGGTAGCCACCGCCGACGCTGATCGTGCCCACGATCAACCCCTGGTCCCAGCACCCGATCACGCCGTCGCTGGAGATGACTCCGCTGGCTCCGTTACAGCCCAGGACGATGATGCACACCTCCGCGCCGCCCTCGATGTTGAAGTGGCCATCCCCGATCCAGAACTGGCCCGCCAGGTGAGCGTCGACCCTCACCGCCCCGGCAAGGACGTTCAGTCCCAGGTGCCCGCCGAACTCGATGTAGTCCGGAAAGACGTAGAGGCCGTAGCCGTTGACATGCAGGGGCAGGGCCAGGACGCTGAATGAGCCGCCGGCTCCGATGGCAAAGGTCGTGAACGGGTGGCCGTACAGGATGTGGTCAAGCCCCGGGATGTCATCCATCTGGGTGGTCGGCTTGTCCCCGTTGTAGGTGTACGGGTGTGTGTGGGTGGCAAATACGGTCAGTGCCCCGCCGTCCAGCTTCGCCAGACCGCCCGCCAGGTCGAGGCCCGCCGAGGCGTGGAAGCGCGTCGGTTCAAGGAACACCGAGAAGCTGATGCGCTGGAGCGTCACGCCCGCGAACAGCGGCACGTTCAGCCCGTCGACGCTGCCGCCGGCACCGTTGAACTCGTTGTGCTTGAGCTTCAGGAACCCGCTCACGTTCACCGGCCCGATGGCGAACCCGCCGCCGCCGTCGGCATCCCCCGTGCTGGGGTCGTACTCGATGTAGGCGCAGTGCATCTCGATCCCGCCCAGGTACAGATCCGGAGCCTCGAGGTGGATCGGTGCCGTGGGGTTGGGATAGCTGCAGCCGTCGTTTGCCGCATGTGCCCTGGGAGCCGTGACGTCCCGCGCCGCCTTGGAATCGCTCGCGGGGCCTGACCCCAGGAGCCCCGGATATGCGGCGGTGAACGTGACCGCCGAGCTCGGTGCTCCTCCGCTATAGGCCTGCAGCGAGAAGACCTTGGGCAGCAGCGCGGTTGCGTCCACCGCGCTTCTCCCCAGGCCGTCGATCCGGATCGTGGCGGGTCCCGTCAGGTCGAACCCATCCGCGTGGCCGGCCCGGGGGATCGTCGCCAGGTCATCCCCCTCCAGGATCCACGGGTCGCTGGTCAGGTTCACCCGGCCGAGCTCGCCCAGCTGCTGCGGGTAGCTGTCGAATGCCTTCTCGGCCAGGAACACCTCGTAGTCAGGCCCCGTGAGCGACTCGGACGATGTGTCGACGGTCAGGTTTTGGAGGTTGCTCGGCTCCAGCTCCAGGCCGTTGACCGTGATGCGACCCTTGGTCTGGAACAGCCCCCCACCGGACGGGAGGTTGCCCCGGCCGGTCCCCAGGTGCTGCTGATGGAGCAGCGCCGAGGTCGAGACGCCCTGGTACACCCAGGGACCGTCCACGGCGCAGATGACCAGCCGACCGAAGCGGAGCACCCGGTCGTCAGGCGAGATCCCCCAGTTGACGTGGGCCCCCGGATCCAGCCGCTGGCCAAACAGGCCCTCGGTGTCGCCGATTGACGGGACCGCGTGTTTGCATCCCTTGGTCGTTCTGGGCGGGGGCTTGACCTTGTATGACCCCTGCGCGTGATCGGTGGCGCCTCCGTCGTCTCTCACGGAAACGCTCACCGTGAATTTGCCGCCGCCCGGGTACGTGTGCGGGCCCGCGACGACGTCCAGAACGCCTCCGCCCCCGGGCCTCACATCGGCGAGCTCCGAGGAACCGTCTCCCCAGTGGACGTGGGCTGTCAGGTCGCACGGCGCGCCCTGCCCGCAGCTCGGCGCCTCAGAATTGGCGTCGTGGACATGCGCGATCACAGAGCGGGGCAGGGTCAGGCTGTCGCCTGACAGGCTGGCTGAGTCCATCGTGGCGTTCAGGGGAGCGTCACTGACCCTCGCGTGACCGGAGGCGGTGAGTGATCCTCCGCTGGTATCCAGATTCACGGTCAGCTGATGCGGGTTGGAGGACTCCTCCTTGTATGTGTGCGTCCCGTGGATGCGATAGCAGCTGTTGGCGACGGCCACGACGGTGGCCGGGTCGTCGCCTGACCCGTCTCCCCAGTTGACGGAGGCAGCGCCCGGATTGCCGGGCGGGCTGCAGAACTGCCCCACCACGCCGGAGAACGGCACTCCCTCGCGCAGCGAGAGCGAGCGCACGCCGCTGTTGGAGGCGACCACCGTGCTGTTGATCGTGGCGGTGCTGGAGTTGTTGTACCCGGGCTCGTCGATCACGAAGACGGTCACCTGGTAGGTGCCCGGAGTGTCGTAGGAGTGTGTTCCGTCCACCTGGAACTGTCCACCACCCTGGCTGGAGGCCGTGGCCGTGTCGTCCTCAGGGCTGCCGTCGCCCCAATCGATGCCCACCCTGAAGTCCCCCGCTTCGGCGGACGTGTTGGCATCGGTGAAGTCGGCGACGGTGATCGGGTCAGGTGATCCGACCAGCGCCGTGGCGTTCTGAGGCGAGCCGGTCAGTCCCGCGTCGGCGATGTAGGCGTCGCCCGTGACGGTCCCGAGTACCTGGTCCGAGCTGTTCTTCCAGGTGATCGTGTACGTGTACGGCTGCTCGGAGCTGCAGAAGATGTCCGAGCAGGTGTCCTGCTCGTAGTAGGTGTGGACGCCGTAGATCGCCCCGCCGAACTCGTTGAACTGCACGAAGTAACAGTTGGGATACTGGTCTGGCGCGGGGGGGTTGGGGTTGACC
Source organism: Solirubrobacteraceae bacterium (assembly GCA_045805485.1). Lineage (GTDB taxonomy): Bacteria > Actinomycetota > Thermoleophilia > Solirubrobacterales > Solirubrobacteraceae > Palsa-465. Next base: position 10,259 of record JBJMLC010000162.1, read on the forward strand.
GCGCATGACTCCGACGTTCCGTCGCCCCAATCGATCTCACCCGTGGTCGGGTTGTAGCCGACATTCCCCAGAATCGCCCCGCCCTGGAACGTGTTCTGTCCGATCTGCACCCCCTCGGTGCCTGGGAAAGCCAGCGCTGCGGCGGGTGAGAGCGCCATGGCGACGCACGTGAACGCCAGAGCGATCGGTAACCCTAGGAGCCGGCGCGCTTGGCGCGCTCCTGGTCGTCCTCCACTCCCTCCTTGCAGGACCATGCTTCCCTCAGGCGCACAATTGCACCGTCAGGGGGTGGTAGTCAATACACCTAACAAGCGACGCCGGGGCTACTCGTACTGAAGCGCCTCGAGCACGTTCAGTCGGCCGGCGCGGCGGGCCGGGAAGATGGCCGCCACCAGACCGGCGATGATGGCCGCAATCACGAATACCACCAGCGTCCCCACCGGGACGGTGAACGCGGAGTACTTGATGGCCCTGCCGAGCATCAGGGCCGCCACCACCCCCAGGGGGATGCCCAGCGCCGCACCGAGCAGGGCGGTGATCACGCTTTCGTGACGGATCATCCGTCTGACCTGGCGCGGGGTCATCCCCACGGCCCGCAGCATCCCCAGCTCGCGCGTGCGCTCGAACACCGTCAGCACAAGTGTGTTCACGATCCCGAACAGGCTCACGATGATGGACAGTGAGAGCAGGACATAGAGCAGGTTCAGGAGCGTGTTGAGCCCGCTCAGCTGGTTGTCGACGAACTGCTCCTTGGTCTGAACCTTGGCGTCAGGGAAGCCGTTCAGCGCTGCCTTGAGCCTCGCGGTGTTGGCGGCGCTTTCGCCACCCTGCACGTTCACGAACGTGTACAGGTTCTGCGGGTTCTGGTAGGAGGCGTCGAAGGTCTGCGTGGAGATCGTCACGTCTCCGTACGGGGTCTCACCCTTGCGCGGGGCCGTGGTCCCCCGGATGACCAGGCGCAGACGCTTGCCGCTCGGTGTCTCCACCACAATGGCCGACCCGACGTGCAGATGGTGCTGGCGGGCGTAATCCTTGCTCACGAACGCGCCATCGGCGCCAAGCTGGGACGGCGTCTGCTGGCTGCCGTGCTGCCATGGGACCGAGATGACCTTGCTGATGTCCGGATCGACCCCGGTCACACTGATGCGGGAGCTGAATGCCTTCCCGTCGTCCGCCCGGATGCCCGTGTCCACCTCCACCCCCTGGACGTTGCGCAGCGCGTTCTGGGAGGCGACGCCGATGGGGGTGAAGTTGTCAGTGGCCGTGACCACGTAGTTGGCGACGAACGTCTTCTTCACGGTGCCATCGAAGTGATCCCGCAGCCCGGCGGCCAGGACGCCCACGAGCGTGACCAACGCCAACCCGATCATCAGTGCGGCCGCGGTGGAGGCCGTGCGGGCGGGGTCCCGTTCCGCGTTGCGTCGCGCCAGCCGTCCGGCGGCGCCTCCGACTCTGGTGGCGGGCCATCCCAGCCAGTCGACGAGCCGCGGGACGAGCCTGGGAGCGAGCATGGCCGTGGCGATCAGGAGCACCAGCGCCCCCACGCCGATGAGCAGCAGTCGCTGGACCGTGGAGAGGCTGTCCACAAACGTGCCCACCACCATCACCGCCAGCGCGGCCACGATCATGGCCAGTGCTGTCGGGGGTCCAAAGCGAGCCAGGCGGGAGGGCGGAAGCAGGGACCCTTCCCGCACGGCGGAGACGGGCGGTACCCGGGTGGAGCGCAGTGCCGGCCGCAGCGCGGCCAGCAGCGTCACCACGATGCCCACGGATAGGGCCACCACGATCGTTCGTGTCTTCACCACCGTGCTCGTCTGGGGCAGATTGATCCCGAAGGAGACCAGCAGCGAGTTGAGACCCTTGGCCAGCGCGAACCCCAGGAACAGGCCGATGATCGAAGCCACCACGCCGATGACCAGCGCCTCCAGCATCACCGAGCGCAGCACCTGCCCGCGCGTGGCGCCGAGCGTCCGCAGCGTGGCCAGCTCCCGGGTTCGTTGGGCGATGGTGATCGACAGGGTGTTGGCGATCACGAAGCTGCCCACGAACAGCGCCACCCCGCCGAAGGCCAGCAGGAAGTCCTGGAAGATGGTCAGGAAGTCGCTGGTGTCGCTCGTGGCCTGCTTGGCCTGCTGTTGACCGGTTCTGACCTGGGACGACGGGGGCAGCAGAGGCTTGATCGCCTGGACGAGCTGCTTGGGAGAGACGCCGGGCTTGGCCGCCAGGCTGATCTGGTCCAGCAGCCCACGCTTGTGGAACAGGATCTGGGCCTCCGGAAGCGTGAAGATGGCCATCGTGGCCCCGCCCAGCGACGACACGCCGCCGAACTTGACCGTGCCGGCGACCCTGAACTCCTGGACCGGGCCGCGGCTCACCACACCGATCCGCTGTCCCACCGAGTAATGCTCTTTGCCGGCGGTGTTGGCGTCGATGGCGACCTGGTTGGGGGCGGCGGGCCAATTCCCGCTCACCAGGCTGAGCGGGTTGAACCGCGCCCCGGCCGGGCTGTAGCTGAAGGCCAGGCCGGGCGCGCCATGGCTTGAGACGACCTTGCCGTCCCGCCCCACCAGCTGCGCGGTGTCGGCGATCGCGCCGGAGGCCTGCGCCACCTGGGGGAGAGCCCGGACCCTGGGGAGCAGCGAGGCGGGCAGCGACGGCGACTGGCCGCGCGAGTCGCTGCCGTTGCCGCTTCCAATCGCGCTCTTACCGGTGATGACCGCGTCGGCGTTCTTGTACGCCTGAGTGAAGACCGTGGAGAAGGCGGCCCGGATCGTGTCGGTGAGGACATAGGTGCCACTCACCATGGCCACGCCGATGATCACGGCGATGGCCGTCAGGCTGGCCCGGACCTTGCGGCCCAGCAGGCCTTTGATCGCGACGCGGGTCACTGAAGGGTGCTCATCACCTCGAGAACCTGGTCCGAGCTGGCCCCGGAGAGCTCACGCGTGATTCGGCCGTCGGCCAGGAACAGCAGCCGATCGGCGATCGCCGCCGCCCGGGCGTCGTGGGTGACCATCACGATCGTCTGGGAGTAGGCCTCGGCCGAGTCGCGCAGGAGATCCAGGATCTCGGAACTGGTTCGGGAATCCAGATTGCCCGTGGGCTCGTCCGCGAACAGGATCGTGGGGCGGTTGACCAGCGCCCGTGCGATCGCCACCCGCTGCTGCTCTCCGCCTGACAGCTGGGCGGGTCGGTGACCGCGCCGCTCGGCCAACCCCGTCCGCGCGAGGAGGTCGTCAAGCCACTGCGGATCGGCCTTCTCGCCCGCGATCGAGAGCGGCAGCACAATGTTCTCCTCCGCGGTCAGCATCGGAAGCAGGTTGAAGAACTGGAACACGAACCCGATGTGCTTGCGGCGCAGCCGGGTCAGCTCGTCGTCGTCCAGGGTGGTGATCTCGACGTCGGCGATCCTGATCGTCCCGCTCGTCGGATTGTCCAGCCCCGCCAGCGCGTGCATCAGCGTCGATTTCCCGGACCCTGACGCCCCCATCACCCCCAGCAGATCGCCCCGCTTCACCTCCAGCGAGATCCCGCGGAGCGCGTCCACCGCCGTCGGGCCGTCGCCGTAACGCCGCGTCACCTCGTGCGCAACGACGACCAGACCGTCACTCCCCACAGCCGAGGGATCGGTGGTCCCCATCTCACGCGCCCGCACATCGCGACCATACCATTGGCTTCTAACCGCCAGCTGAATTTGGGCCGTGGCGATCCGGCGGCGTGACTCCCCGGCCGGGGTGGCATGCTCTACCGGTGATCGGCGGGCGCTCCCACAGGACGGTCGCGCATGTTGGGCCAGCGGCTGGGGTGCTCCGAGTGGCCGCGGCCGTCCTAATCGTCCTGGGGACGGGGAGCGCCACAGCGGCGCAGGCTAGGGTGAACCCGCGCCCCACGACCGTGCCGGCGCTGCGCACCTGGCGTGGTGCGCACGGTGTGCTGCGGCTCTCGGTGCCGGCGCGCGTGGTGGTCCGCCGACGGGATTGGCATCGACTCGCTCCCACCGCCCGCACCCTCGCGGCAGATCTGCACCGGCTCACAGGGCGGCGGGTTCGCGTGGCGCGGGGCCGACGCGCCCCGGGCGACATCGTCCTGGCGCTCGGCTCGCGCGGCCGGCACCTGGGCCAGGAGGGCTACCGGATGTCGATTGGCTCTGCCGTTGTGATCGCCGCCCGCACGCGCGCCGGTGTCTTCTACGGCACTCGCACGCTGCTCCAGCTGCTGCACCAGCATCGCGGCCTGCCGCGCGGCTCAGCGACCGACCGGCCACGCTACCCGGATCGAGGGCTGATGATCGACCTGGGCCGGCGCGTGTACCCCGTCCGCTGGATCGACCGGGAGATCCGGGAGCTGGCGTACCTGAAGATGAACATCCTCCACCTCCACCTCACCGACGATCAGCGGTGGGGGATCCAGAGCCGCAGCCACCCAGAGATCGTCTCGCGGCGGGCATTGACCACAGCCCAGCTCAGGCGGATCCTGGCGGTGGCCGCGCGCTACCACGTCACGGTGGTGCCTGAGATCGATATGCCCGCGCACGTGGGCGCGCTCCTGGCCAAGCACCCCGGGCTTGAGCTCAAGCCGGAAGGTGGGGGCCGCCCTCCCAAGCAGAGCCCCGAGGCCCGCAAACTCGACATCACCAACCCGGCAGCGCTGAAGATGGTGCGGCAGCTGCTGGACGAGTACCTGCCGCTGTTCCCGGGCCCCTACTGGGACGTGGGAGGCGACGAGTACCTGTCTCCGGCGGATCAGCCGATGTACCCCCAGCTGGAGGTCTACGCCAAGCAGCACTACGGGGCCAACGCCACGACCAAGGACGCGATCCTGGGCTTCTTCAATTGGGTGGACGGGATCGTGCGCGCGCATGGCAGGAGGCTGTGGGCCTGGCACGACGAGCTGGGGGGCGGCACCGCCGTCAGCGCCAATGCCGACATCCAGGCCGGCTGGTGGGTGCAGTTCTCCCCGCTGTCGGAGCCCAACCCGCCCACTCCGGCCCAGCTGCTGGCCGGGGGCCACGAGATCCTGAACGAGGGCTGGTTCCCGACGTACTACACCGAGGACCTGGGGCCGATCCAGGGCAAGCCCAGCATGCAGAAGGCCTATGAGGAGTGGGACGTCAACCAGTTCTGCGGCCCGACCCAGAACGGCCAGTTCTTCTCGCCCTGTTACGTCGTATCGCAGAAGGAGCGACGCAACCTTGGCTCCACGATCAACGCCTGGAACGACCACGAGCTGACCCTGGCGCAGCTTCGCGCAGGGCTTGCCGCTCCCCTGATGGTCGTGGCCCAGAAGACCTGGCACTCCCCGGAGCTGACGAGGTCCTACGCCCGCTTTCGGCGGGTGATGAAGGCGGTGGGCGCGGCGCGGTGAGGGCCGGCTCAGGGGTGCTTCAGCAGGCCCACCGCTGAGCGCTGCAGGATCCCCAGGTTCGGCTGGTTGTGACCCAGCGGACCGTTGTTGACCGGCTCCTCGGCTCCCGTCAATGCCGTCTCGGCCGCCAGGCGCGTGGTGCTGTCGTCGAACGAAGCCACGATCCGGCCGCCAGGCAGGATGGCCACGCTGGCGTAATCAAACCTATCGCCCTCCGAGCCTGACACGTCGTTGGCCGTCAGGAGGTTGCCCTTGCCCAGCAGCAGCGTGTAGGCGAGCCGGGGGCGGGGATGCCGCACGTTGACGACGAACACCATGTCCTGTCCGTGCCCCGCCTTGCTGTCAAAGCGGGCGCTCACGGCGGCCAGCCCCAGGCGGCCGTTGACCACGACGTTGTACACGTTGTCGTTCTCCAGCACGCCGCCCTTGGGTGGCCTGAGGGCCGCCGGCGCCGACCAGGTGCGCCCGCCGTTGACCGACACCCGGTACAGGAGCCGGTGCACGCCTGAGACCTTGTCGGGCACGACATCAGACAGCCAGCCGCGGGAGTCCTGGCGAACCTGACAGCACACCGCCACAGTCTTCTGCCAGGCCGACAGACCCGGCGGCGCGAAGGCCGAACACTGCCAGCTCCCAAGCGTCTGGGCGAACACGGACACCGGACAGCTGGCGGAGTCGCCGTCGCCCGGCTGGGTGATCTGGAGCAGGCCGCCCCCGCTCAGTGGGATGGTGCCGGCCCAAGGGTGGGGCGCCCAGTAATCGGCCAGGCCGTACGACTTGACGGGGACGACCTTGCCCGCGGGCTTGGCGCCGGACTGCATCTCGTCCAGGGTCTGGCTGGTGAGCTGGCTGTAGCTGAGGCCGTCGGTGCTGATCAGCTCGGGATCCTTGTTGAAGCCTCCGCCGCGGACCAGATAGAGCCAGGGATAGGTGTGGCCGTCGATCTTGAAGGGGCCGCGGGCCACCGTGATCCAGGGGCGGTCGAAGAATGGGTTCTTGAGGGGCACCTCGGCAACGCGCCAGGTCTTGGCCTTGGGGTCGTAACGGAAGGCCTGGGCGTGATCCCCGGAGTAGAAGTCCCAGCCGATGCCGGCGATGACACCGTTCGGTCCGGCGACAAGCGCGCCCTCGCCGTTGTTCAGGGGTGTGATCGGCTTGACCTCAAACCAGGTGCGTCCGTGGTCGTCGGAGTACATCGGGTACGTCCCGCCGAACGACAGCAGGCGTCCGTTGGGCTGTGCGGCGGCGTAGTCCTCGCAGCAGTTGCCGCCCGCGGGCGTGACCAGCCAGGAGGCGTGCCCCCGCTGGTGGCCGCGTGCGTCATAGACGGCGAAGCTGCGCTTGACGTTGTGGACGGGGAAGCGCTGCACCGAGGGGGTGCTGATGACGCTCGGGAGGGCAGGGGTGACCGTGTTCGTGCGCGCCCCGGCTCCCGGAGAGGCGAGCAGCGCGGCCATGGTGATGACCAGCGCCGGGAGGGCGCGGCGCGGCGTCAGCTGAGAAGCCATATCCCTTGCCTCCTGTCTGCCGGTCCCGCTCGGTTGACCATGGATCGGCTAAGGAACGTGGGAGCGAGGGGAAAACTTGTGGGAGCCTCGGTCAGTCGGGGGCCGCCGCCAGCACCTCCGAGACCCATCCGCCCAGTGTGCGCAGGAAGCTGGGGTCAACGCCGTGCTGCATCGGCGACTCCTGGTAGAGCACGTCTGCCCCCGCTTCCTCCAGCCGGTGGCGAGCCTCTCGGCCGTACTCCACGGAGATCACGGGGTCGTATGTCCCGTGCCCGATGGCCACGGGCAGGCCCTGGCGTCCGGACAGATCGAGCTCGAACCCCTCCACCGTGGGCAGGAAACCGCTCAGAGCGATGATCGCGGGCGGCGTGGGCCGACCCTTCCCCAGCCCCAGGGCGTACGACATGACCGCCCCCATCGAGAACCCGCCCAGCACGATGCGTGACCACGGGACACCGAGGGCCTCGGGCAGCGCGTCCAGCCACCGGCCCAGGATCCCGAGACTGTCGTGAAAGGTCGCCTGGTCGGGGTAGCCGACGGCCCGGGATATGTACCAGTGAAATCCGCCCGGTGTGAGCTCCAGCGGCGCCCGCGGAGTCACCCCCACGAGCCGGCCATCCGGATCGATCTCCTCGATCACCGGCAGCAGGTCGAATTGATTGGTGCCCCGTCCGTGCAGGAGGACGATCGCACCCTGGGGGTCGGCCCGCGCCGGGCGCAGCTCGTGCTCCAGCAGGTTGATCGCGGGACGCTCCACCAGGTCACGGTATACCGCGCCGCTCTGCTGCGACGGCCACTGAGGCTCGGGAAGGATTCCTCGCTTCCGGCCGTCCTAGAAGCAGATAAGCCGCCGCGCTGCGGAGCAGCTGGCATGCTCGTGGGCTGATCCGCCAAACCATGAGAGGAGTCCCAGATGGCCAATCCCGTGAGCCACTTTGAAGTCCTTGGCCAGGATGCCGCGGCCCTGCAGCGCTTCTACGGCGAAGCGTTCGGATGGGAGATGCAGGACGTGATGGAGGGGGCGTACTACATGGTCCATCCTGGGAGCGGGATTGACGGGGGTGTGGGACGGGCGCCGGAGGGCCAGAGCGGTCAGGTGACCTTCTACGTGGAGGTGGACGACCCAGCCGCCACACTCGATCGGATCTCTCAGCTCGGAGGCCAGACGATCCAGGGGCCGATGGACGTTCCTGGCGGACCCACGATCGCGCTCTTCGCCGATCCTGAGGGCCACGTGATTGGGCTGGTGAAAGGGCAGTAGGACGGAGCCCCTGATCTGGAAGGCCCGTGAACCATGCCGGTGACCCCGCACGCCACCGCTGCCCCGGCGCTCGCACCGGAGCAGGCGGCGACCGTTCCCTCCATGACCCAGCCCCGACCGCATCTGCTTGACCCACACCGGCTGGGCGACCATCTGGATCGGCTCTACCGGGCTGCCTGGGGCCTGTGCGGGTCACGGGAGGACGCCGAGGATCTCGTCCAGGAGACGTATGCGCGGGTTCTCAAGCGGCCTCGCGTGCTCCGCTCAGAGGACGACCTCGGGTATCTCCTGCGGGTGCTGCGCAACACGTTCTACTCGAGTCATCGTGCGGCCAAGCGACGCGTCCGGGCGGATGCCTTGCCTGACGATCTGGACCGAATCGAGGACCGCGGTGCCCCGCACCCCGAGCGCGAGCTGGAGGCTCGGGAGCTGTACGCGCTGATCGCGGAGCTGCCGGAGAACTTCCGGGACGCGCTCGTCGCCATCGACCTGGTGGGACTCTCCTATCGCGAGGCTGCCCGCACGCTCAAGGTCCCCGAGGCCACGATCACCACCAGGCTCTACCGGGCGCGGCTGCGGCTGACCGAGGCCTGGCGCGACCCAGAGGAGCCGGCGAACGGGGGGCAGGGGCGATGATTCTCTCGCGCCGGCGCCACGAACCAACCGAGGGCGAACTGGTGGCCTACGCGGATGGGACGCTACCCGCGATGCACCGCGCCCGGATCGAGGCGGCCATCGCCTCCTCCCCGCGGCTCCGGGCCTCGGTGGACGCGCAGCGACGGGCCAAGTCGCTCCTGGACACCGCCGCGGCCGAGCGAGCGCCCGCCGCGCTGCGGGCCAGGTTGGCCCTGATCCGTCCGATCGACCGCGAGCCGGCCTCCCGGCGGATCGGATTCCTGGTGAGCAGCGCCGCGGTGGCCACGATCGTGGCCATCGCCGCCCTGGTGCTCGGCGGCGGTGAGGCGACGTCGCCCACCGTCATCCAGGCCTCCCTGCTCACCTCCCGAGCGCCCCAGCACCCGGTGCAGGCACCCCGCAGCGACCGCGGTGCCCTGCCCGGCGTCCGCGCGGCGGGTCTCACCTATCCCTACTGGGAGGACCGCTTCGGCTACCGGTCGACCGGCGTGCGTTACGACAGGCTCCGGGGCCGGCGGGCCACCATCGTGTACTACTCCAAGGGCCCCACCCGCGTGGCCTATGAGATCGTGTCCGGGCCGCCGCTGCGGCTGGGGGCAGCCGCGGCAACGAGCACGCGGCGCCAGGGCGTCGTGCTGCGGACGCTGCGGACGCGCCGTGGCCCGGTCGTGACGTGGACGCGCCGCGGCCACACGTGCGTGCTCACCGGCACCGGCACCCCGGTGGCAGTTCTCCTGGACCTGGGCTCGTGGCGCCGGGGCGGCCGGATTCCCTACTGAGTCTGGGTGCGCGCCGCTCTCAGAGCTGCATCGCCTTGACCGTGAGGAACTCCTCCAGGCCCAGGCGGCCGAGCTCACGGCCGTGGCCTGACTGCTTGTAGCCACCGAACGGGGCCAGCGGATTGAACGCGCCGCCATTGATCTCCACCTGACCGGTGCGCAGCCGCCGCGCCACCTCCTTGGCGTGGTCCTCGTCGGCTGACCAGACGCCGCCGGCCAGGCCGTAGTCGGTGGCGTTGGCGATCCGAACCGCATCGTCCTCGTCCTCGTAGGGCTGGATCACCAGGACGGGGCCGAAGATCTCCTCGCGGGCGATCGTCATGTCCTCGGTGACCTCGCTGAATACCGTGGGCCTGACGAAGTAGCCGTTCGGGAGGCCCTCGGGGGCCTCGACGCCTCCGGTCACGAGCTTGGCTCCCTCGTCGATTCCCTTCTGGATGTAGGACAGGACGCGCTCGCGCTGGGTCTCGGACACGATCGGGCCCAGCGTGGTGCCCTCGTCGAACGGCCCGCCGGGCTTGTACGCCTCAGCCGTCTGGCGGGCGATCTCCTCCACCATCGGGAGCTTCTCCCTGGGCACGACCATGCGGGTCAGCGCGCTGCACGTCTGGCCGGAGTTCAGGAAGCATTTCTGCACGCCGTCGACGACGGCCTTCTGTAGGTCGGCGTCGTCAAGGATCACATTCGGGGACTTGCCTCCGAGCTCCAGCGCGACCCGCTTCACGGTCTGGGCGGCGTTGGCCGCCACCTGCCGGCCGGCGCGGGTGGAGCCGGTGAAGGAGATCATGTCGATGCCGGGGTGGGCGCTCATGGCCTCGCCCACCACCGGGCCGTAGCCGCACACCAGGTTGAACACGCCGGGCGGAAGGCCCACCTCCTCCACCACATCGGCCAAAAGGAATGCGTTCAGCGGCGTGACCTCCGAGGGCTTGAGGATGATCGTGCACCCGGCCGTGATCGCCGGTGCCACCTTGGCGCAGATCTGATGCAGGGGGTAGTTCCAGGGCGTGATGGCTCCGACCACGCCGACCGGCTCGCGGACGACCAGCGAGTTGCCGATTTGCTCCTCCCAAGCCACCTCGCCCATGAGCTGGGGCTGGGAGCTGAAGCTCATCACGGGCAGTCCGGCCTGAATCATCTGGGACAGGCGGATCGGCATCCCCATCTCGCGGCTGATCAGGGTGGCGATCTCCTCCTGGCGGGAGTACAGCCCGGCTCCGATGGCCGCGCACGCCTCGGCGCGATCCTGCACAGGCACCTGGCTCCAGGCCTCGAAGGCCTCGCGTGCCGAGGCCACCGCCTTGTCCACGTCCTCCGGAGTGCCCTCGGGAACTCGCCCAAAGACCTCCTCGGTGGTGGGGTCGATGACGTCGATCGTTCCTTCTCCGGCCGGGCTCACCCATGCACCGCCGATGAAGAACTTGTCTCGCTGGAGCGTGGTCGTATCGGTGGTGGTCATCTGAGGGGCCTCCTCAAGCCGGTGATTGTCGTCTCGATCGTCATGAGACTCTCGCATAAACGGGACAACCGCTACGCCTCCTGAAGCGCCGTCTCGGCGGCGGCGCCCGCCGGCGCGCCGGCTCCGGCCGCGTCGGCGAGTTTCTCGGCCGTCCGGTGGGCCAGGGCCATCACGGTGATCATCGGGTTGGTGCCACTGGACGTGGGGAACGCTGAGGTGTCTCCGATCCACACGCCGGGTGTGTCGTGCAGCTCCCCGGTGGGCGTGGCCACGCTCGTGGCAGGGTCGGTGCCCATGCGGCAGGTCCCCATCTGATGGGCCGCGAAGAGCCGCATGCCGCCTGCCCGGAGCGGGATCCGATTGACCGTGGTTATGAACTGCTCCAGGTCCTCGCCGCGGTGCCAAATCGGCGGGCTATCCGCCAGCGCGCTGATCTGATGAGCGCCCGCCGCAGCATGCATCCGAATCTGCGCCTCCAGCGCCCGGCGCGACATGTCCTGGTCGGCGGCGTCGCGCAGCGAGTAGAACGGCTGGGCCATCCCGCTTGCGTCAACGACCACCTGCCCGTTGTCATCACCCCGGTCACGGAGCAGCCCGATGAGCGTGGCCACGTGGCGGAAGTCCTCCAGGGCTTCCTTGTGCTGATGGGCGTCCTGCCACGGGGTGGCCGAGGCTGCCAGTCCGGTGGTGTATTGCACGCCCTCGATGAGGAACCCATAGCCGTCATCGAGCGGGGCGAACTCGTCCACGAGGCCCACGTGGGGCGCACCCCAGAAGCCCTCGATGTCCTCGCCGTAGGTTCCGCCCACGGCCGTGCACGGATGGAGTCTCAGATAGCGCCCCACTGCGGGTCCGCCAATGCCACTGCGCAGAAGCACGCCGGGACTCTCCAGCGCGCCGGCGGCCAGGACGACGTTCGGAGCCTGGACGGTCAGCCTGGCACCCGTGGCCGGCGAGTGACCCAAAATGCCGGCGGCCCGGCCGCCCTCCACGAGCACCTGCTCCACGAAGCAGCCCACGACGATCCGCGCTCCCGCGTCGACGGCATCCTGCAGGTACGTCCTCATCGTCGACTGCTTGGACCCCGACTGATCGCCGAATCCCATGTAGGCCGCGGAGGCTGGGTCATACCGTGAGGCATCCGCGTTGCGGTTGGTCACCACGAAGGACCAGCCCAGCGCCTCGGCGGCGCGCTTCATGATCTGGTGAGGCCTGTTCAGATCGCAGCAGTCGGTGCTCACCGACAGCCTCTCCCAGACCGCGTCCAGGTGGCGATCGAAGTCCTCAGCCACGTCGCTCAGCCCGTGTTGGGAGGCCCACTCCTGCCGGACCCACTCCTTGGTCCGGATGCTGTTGGTCCAGTTCACGACGGTGCCGCCGCCCAGACACGAGCCGGCTTGAAGCGTCACGTTGCGATCAGCTGTGGGCGTGGGGCCTCCGCGCCAGTACAGGTTCTGCCAGGCCCAGAGCTCGTACTGGTTGAAGTCGGCCTCGTTGAAGTACTCGCCCGCCTCCACGACGACCACCGAGGCCCCCCGCCGGGCCAGCTCGGCGGCGATCACGCTGCCTCCGGCGCCGGAGCCGACCACCACGACGTCGGCCTGGAGTGTCGTCTCGGCGTCGACGCGCAGCGGCTCGATCGTCTTGGGCTCAGACGGCGGCGCCGAGAGCGGCCCCGGGTAGCCCAGCATGTCCCAGCAGGGGTTGCGACCCGTGGTCGGGTCGGGTGCGCCGTAGTGCAGCAGGATCGTCAGCCCGCCCAGCGCCGCGATTCCCGCCGCGGCGTCAGGTGAGCCCAGGGAGACGTTGCGCAGCAGCTGCTCTCGTGAGGCCTGGGACGCCGTGAGCAGTCCCTGCGCGGCCAGGACGTCAAGCAGCTGGCAGAGGCCCGCGCGCTGATCGTCAGGCAGCGGCGTCAGCGCCTGTGCCACCCCTTCCGGGACCCCGTACGAGGAGGCCGAGCGAGCCCAGTGGCCGTAGGGGTCGGGCGCATGTTCGATTGCGGGCACGACCGTGTCACAGAGTGCCCGAAGCGTGTCCATCCGTTGTCCCTCGATTGCGTGCTCGTCCATCTCTACCTCCCCGGTGTGGGCGCAGGGGTGGAAGCTGTCCCGGTCAAACCTAGGCGGCGGACGAAGATCGGTCAAGTTGAGGGTCGGCCCGCCGCGGGTAGCAAGAGAGAGATGCCTGTGCTGAAGACGGTCGACCGGGCGCTCAAGCGCACCAAGCCCACCGCCGTGGCGGTGGCCACCATCAAGAAGTTCCAGGAGGACCAGACAACCAACCTGGCCTCGATGATCGCCTTCTGGGCGTTCTTCTCCGTGTTCCCGCTGTTCATGGTGCTCGTGACGGTGCTCGGCTGGGTCCTGCCCGACTCCGACAAGAACAACGTGCTGACGCATGTCGCTCAGCTCTTTCCGCTCATTGACGCCCAGACCGTCAAGGGTCTGACCGGAGAGCTGTGGGCCCTTCTGCTGGGCGCGTTGACCGCCCTGTGGAGCGGCATGGGGGCGGTGCGTACGGTGCAGACCGCGTTCAACTCCGTGTGGGAGATCCCGATGCACGAGCGGCCGGGGCTCGTCAAGCAGGTAAAGCGCAGCCTCCTGGCCCTGACCACGATCGGTGCCGGCCTCGTCATCACCACCCTGATCTCCGGGATCGTCACCAGCTCCTCCAGCGGCCTCGGCCTCGGGCCGGCGAGCCGCATCGCCGGCTACGTCATCTCCGTCGCGCTGGACATCGGGCTGTTCATCGCCGCCTTCCGGTTGCTCACCGACCGTGAGATCACGATCCGGGACGTGCTGCCCGGCGCGGTCCTGTCAGGCGTGGTGTTCTTCGTGCTTCAGGGACTCTCGGCGTTCATCATCTCGGGGCACCTGAAGAGCGCGCAGTCGACCTACGGCCACTTCGCGACCGTCATCACGATTCTGTGGTGGTTCTATCTGCAGTCGATCGTGACGCTGCTGGGGGCGCAGCTGAACGTCGTGCTCAAGCACCGTCTGTACCCCCGCTCACTGGTGAACGCACCGCAGACCGACGCCGACCATCGGGTGCTCCAGGCCTACGCGGCCGAGCGCACGTACCAACCTGAGGAGAAGGTCAGGGTGGAGATGCAGCCCCGGCCGGGTGAGCCCCAGCGCAGCTGAGGGCGCCCGCTGCGGGGCCCCCACCCGGCGCCCCACACGCCGTTCGATATGTGAATTCTCATATCCGTCTTAGCGGTGCGTGATTCCCTTTGGCCAGATTCGAATGGCAGAGGAACTTGACCGTATGACGGGTATCGACCGACGCCGAACGGCACGTGACGACCCCGCGCGGGCTGCGCTGGCTCGTGACGCCGCCATGGGCCGCATCGGCCGGGCCCGCCGCTGGCTGCTCCTGGCAGCCGTGGCGATGACCGCCGGCCTGACGGCGCTCGCCTCGTCGCTCCTGCCGGGCAAGTCGCTGGGGTCGACAGGCGCGCGGGCTCGCTCGGTTCCCACCCACACAGCCTCGGGTGCGGGGCGGCACAGAGTCGCCGCGTCTGCGGCCGCCGTCCCGCCGCTGCCCGCGCCCGCCGGCGCCGGGCAGCTGGGATTGCAGGGCCCGGCGCAGGCTCCGGCTGGCTCGGCTCCCTCGGCGCCATCACAGCCCGCCGCGCCGCCCGCCGAGCCCCAGTCCGCTGCGCCGCCCGCCCCCAGTGGCGGGGAGGGCACTGTTGTCTCCGGTGGTTCCTGAGCGCTCCCCATTCCGGGCCGCCCAGACCTCGCCGGAGAGCGCCAGCTTCGAGGCCTTCGGGAGCCTGGCCGTGGTGGCCGTGGCGGACGTGGCTGCGCTTGAGCCCGCGCTGGAGGCGGTCCAGCGCGTGGTGGCCGAGTTCGATTTGGCCTGCTCGCGGTTTCGCCCGGACTCCGGGCTGTCCGCGGTCAATGCCTCGGGCGGCGCGTGGACGGAGGTGAGCCCGCTCCTGCTGGAGGCCGTCTCGGTATCACTCCGAGCCGCCGAGGTGACCGACGGGGACGTTGACCCCACGGTCGGTCAGGCGCTGGTCAGCCTGGGTTACGACCGTGACTTCGCGGAGATCGGGGGTGGAGCGCCTGCTCGTCCCCGGTTGGCCCGCGTTCCCGGCTGGCGGACCGTGCAGCTTGACCCCGAGGCCGGAGCGGTTCGGGTGCCCCGGGGGGTCACGCTCGACCTGGGGGCCACCGCCAAGGCTCTGGCCGCCGACCATGCCGCGGCTGCCGCCGGCGAAGCCGCGGCCGGCGCCGACCCCGTCGCGGGCTGCGCCGACACTGCCGCGGCTGGCGCCGACCCCGCCGCGGGCTGCGGGGTTCTGGTCTCCCTGGGCGGTGATCTGGCCATCACGGGCCCCGCCCCAGCCCAGGGATGGAGCATCCGGGTGACCGACGATCACCGCGCGGACCTGAGTGCGCCCGGGCA
Source organism: Solirubrobacteraceae bacterium (assembly GCA_045805485.1). Lineage (GTDB taxonomy): Bacteria > Actinomycetota > Thermoleophilia > Solirubrobacterales > Solirubrobacteraceae > Palsa-465. The sequence goes on from JBJMLC010000162.1 coordinate 25,685, forward strand.
GTGGATAACGCTGCGCTCCGGCGGCCTGGCCACCTCCAGCACCACGGTCAGGAGATGGAAAAACGTGAATGGCGAGGCGCACCATCTGGTCGATCCCGCCACCGGGCGGCCGGTCAGCGGCTCCTGGCGGACCGCCACGGTGACCGCCGCGTCCTGTCTGGACGCCAACATCGCCAGCACGGCGGCCATGATCCGCGGCGCGCGCGCCGCGGAGTGGCTTGAGTCCCTCGCACTGCCCGCTCGCCTGGTGACCGTGAACGGGACCGTGCGTCACGTGGCCGGCTGGCCTGAGGACGGCGAGGATCTGCCCCGCGCGGCATCCCGCCTGGACGAGAGCCCGTGAGCACGACCGCCGCGACCCTGGGGCCCAGCGCGTACTGGTACCTGACTCGCGCCACCGGTGCCGTGGCGCTCGTGTTGCTCACGATCAGCGTGATCCTCGGTGTGCTGGGGACGGTCCGCTTCTCCGCTCCGCGGTGGCCCCGGTTTGCCATCGACCGCCTCCATCGTGATGTCTCGCTCCTGGTCATCGTGCTGATCGCACTGCACGTCGTGACCACCGTCCTGGACGGGTTCGCTCCGATCACATTGCTGGATGGCGTGATCCCGTTCGTCTCGCCCTACCGGCCGTTGTGGCTGGGTTTGGGAACGCTTTCGTTCGACCTGCTGATCGCGCTGGTCCTCACAAGCCTCCTGCGGCGGCGTCTGGGGTACCGCTCGTGGCGGGCCGTCCACTGGCTGGCCTACGCGAGCTGGCCCGTTGCGGTGCTGCATGGCCTGGGCACCGGAACCGACACCAAGCAGTGGTGGATGCTGCTGCTCACGGCGGCCTGCGTGGCCGCCGTTCTGGCCGCGGTGCTGGCGCGGCTCGGGCGGACCGAGCGGGCTCCCGCGGGCATCCGGGGCGTCGCGAGCATGCTGGCGTTCGCGGTTCCGCTGGGCATGGCCATCTTTGCCGTGCAGGGACCGCTGCAGCACGGCTGGGCCGGCCGAGCCGGTACCCCAGCCAGCCTGCTGGGCGCCGGAGCCGCGTCTAAGGCTGCCAGGAATCCAGCGCCCGCTCACCCCAGCGTCCCACGGCACGTCGACCCCACCAGCCAATCGTTCACGGCCAGGATGTCCGGCCGGGTCTCCCAGTCGCCAGAGCCCGGCGGAGCGATCGTTCAGCTCCTCATGAACCTGACCGGAAATGTCCGTGGGGAGCTCAGGGTCCGGATGGGCGGGCAGCCACTGGACACGGGCGGTCTCTCCATGACGGGGAGCCAGGTGGATCTGAGCGTGGCCGGGGCGCCACAGGTGTTCGCGGGTCGGATCGTGGAGCTTCAGGGCGACCATTTCCTGGCCCGGGTGTCTGACCGAGCCGGCGCCGTGCTCAGCCTGAGCGCCTCCGTGAGCATCGATCAACCTGCCGAGACGGTGACCGGGACCGTGTCCGGGGGCCCGGCATGACGAGCCATCCATGGTTGGAGGGGCACCCCGGTCTGCCGCGGCTCCTGGCCGGACTGGACCCCAGCGGCGGGACCATGAGCCTGGCCGAGCACGGACGCGTGCACGGCGACCTTCCCCACCGGACATCCCAGGAGCTGATCGAGGCCATCGAGCACAGCGGTCTGCGAGGTCGCGGTGGGGCCGACTTCCCCGCCGCTCGAAAGCTCCGGGCTGTCGCGGCGTCCCGGCGGGCGGTGGCGGTGGTGGTCAACGGCTCGGAGACCGAGCCGGCCAGCGCCAAGGACCGGCTGCTCCTCTCGCGGCTCCCGCACCTCGTCCTGGACGGTGCGGTCCTGGCCGCAGGAGCCGTGGGAGCTCAGGAGGTGATCGTGCAGGTGGGGGAGAACGGCGGCGCGGCGCTGAGCGCGCTGGAGGCTGCCATGGCCGCTCGCCAGCGGGACCCGGTCCCCATCAGCCTCGCGGTTGCCCCCGCGGGGTACGTGGCCGGCGAGGAGAGCGCGGTCATGCACCACCTCAATAGCGGCCGGCCCCTGCCCACCTTTGTGCCTCCGCGCCCCTACCAGAAGGGGTACCGGGGCCGGCCCACGCTGATCCAGAATCCTGAGACCCTCGCCCAGGTGGCGCTCGTGGCCAGGTTTGGCGAGCACTGGTACCGCGAGCTCGGCACGAGCGCTGACCCGGGCTCCGCGCTGGTCACGATCACCGGCGCCGTGGGTGCCCCCGGGGTGTACGAGCTGGCGTTCGGAACACCGATGACGGCGCTCGTTGATGCGGCCGGAGGAGAGACCGAGCCGCTGCGGGCCTTCCTGGTCGGCGGGTACTTCGGCACCTGGGTGGAGGCATCACGGGCCCTTGAGCTTCGGCTGGCCCGTGAGGATCTGCGCTCGGTCGGCTGCTCGCTGGGGTCGGGGGTAGTGATCGCGCTCGGCGAGAGCTCATGCGGGCTCCATGAGAGCGCGCGAGTGATCGACTACCTGGCCCGGCAGTCCTCCGGACAGTGCGGTCCCTGCACGTACGGCCTCAGGGCGATCGCCGACTCGGTGGCCGCCATGGCCAGTGGGGTGGCCCACCCGCGCGAGCGCGAGCGGGTGGAGCGCTGGGCTACCGAGGTGCGCGGACGGGGGGCCTGCCACCACCCGGATGGGGCGACCAGGTTCATCCTCAGCGCGCTGGAGGTCTTTGGGCCGGAGGTGGCGGACCATCGCAGCGGACGCTGCCACGCTCCGCCCGCCGGCCTGCCGGTCGGTGGAGCCTCTGTTCGCGGGCGGGTTTCCGGGAGCCGCGCATGAGCGTTCGGCTGCGGGTCAACCCCATCGCCTGCGAGGCGCACGGTCTGTGCGTGGAGCTCCTGCCTGAGCTCATCAGGCTCGACGACTGGGGCTACCCGATCCTGGAGCAGCCCGAGGTCCCGGCCGACCTGGCTGGCCTGGCCAACCGGGCCGTGGAGGCGTGCCCCACGTTGGCCCTGATCCTCGATGAGGATCCGGAGTAGGACCCGTGCTCGGTCAGTCTTCGTCCAGGCGCGCCGGCGGGCCGGGGTCCGCCGGGGGTCCGCTGTCTGGCGCGCGGCCGCTGTCCGGCGCGAGCAGCTCCAGCTGCCACCAGCCGACGTCGTGCCAGGCTCCGGCCTTCCAGCCTATGCGGCGGTACACCCCCACCGGCTGAAACCCGAGCGCCTCGTGCAGCCTGACGCTCGCCTCGTTGGGAAGCGTGATCCCCGCGCAGGCCACGCGGATCCCCTGCCGGGCCAGTAGCGCCAGCAGCGCCTCGTAAAGAGCTCGTCCCACCCCCCGGCGGCGCTGGTCCGGGGCCACGTACACGGCCACGTCGGCCGCCCATCGGTAGGCGGCACGCTGTCGATGGGGCCCGGCGTAGGCGTAGCCGACCACCTGCCCTTCGTCCTCCGCCACCAGCCACGGATAGCTGCCCGAGACCTCGGTGATCCGGTGGGCGAGCTCAGCGGCGTCGGGCGGCTGCTCCTCGAAGGAGATCGGGGTATCTCGGACGAAGGGCGCGTAGATCTCTGCGCAGGCCGCCGCATCGCGGCCCGCCTCGGCGTGACGGATCCGCACAGCTCGCTCAGGCCCCGAGCGGACCCTGCGCGATTTCCTCGCGGCGCCAGCGCAGCTGTGCCGGCCCGGTGATCCGGAGGCTCCTCGGCAGGACGGGAGTCAGGCTCCGAGACAGCGCGCCCATGAGGCGAAACTGCGCCTCGTCGGTGCCCCGCCACCGTATTGCCAGGCGGTCCCGGAGGTCGGCAGACATGAGCCCCACCCCGCCCAGCCACAGCACCTGGCCGGCGGGCAGCCGGAGCAGCCGCCACAGTGGATGGGGAATGGGGATTGGGGGAGGCGGAGCGTCGCGCACCGCGCCCAGCACCTGGTCACAGGCCGCCGTGCGCACGAGGTGTTGGCTGACCATGTCCTCGAAATAAGCCCGGAAGCCGGTCCATGTGTCCGGTAGGTCGCCCTCTCGCACGCCGATCAGCCGGCCCAGGCCGCGGTATTCGCAATAGAAGCGCTCGATCTGGTCCGGCCGCATCGGCTTGCCAAAGTGCGCGTGGCCGGCGACATACGTTTCGATCAGCGTGGCGTGAACCCACGCATAGGCCTCGGGCTCCAGGGCGTGGTAGGGCTCGCCGTCCTCCCGCACCCCCTTGAACCCACGGTGGAGCTCCCTCAGCCTCCGCCCCGCGGCCGCCGCCTCCCGCCCGCCGTACACGAGCAAGCTGACGTAGTCGATGGTCCGCATGAAGCGGTCCCAGGGCCGCTGCTCGAAGTCGGAGTAGTCGCTGACCCCAGCGCCCACCGTGGGGTGGGCCACCTGGAGCAGCAGCGGATACAGCATCACGGCGTGGAGCCGTACATCGCTGGCTCGTCGCCAGCTCACCGAGTCAGGTCCGGTCAGGACTCCGTCCAGTTCGGCTTCAGAGGGAAACCGCCGCGCAGACATGGGCGCCAGGGGATTCTAGGTGCGGGGTCCGCCGGAAACCCCCGCCATCTAGGATGCCCCGCGTGAGCTTGCAGACCCTGACCGATGAGCAGAAGGCATTCGTGGAGTCGGTCCGAGACTTCGCGCAGCGGGAATGCGGCAGCCGGGAGCAGCGTGACGCGCTAACCGGCGGAGGCCACGAGGCACACAATCAGCCTCTGTACGAGAAGATGGCCGAACTGGGCTGGCTCGGGGTGACGATCCCGGAGGAGTACGGGGGATCAGGGGGCGGTGCGGTGGAGCTCTGCCTGCTGCTGGAGGAGATCGGTCGGGGCCTGATCCCGGTTGGGTTCATCGGCGTGAGCATGATCGTGGCCGGGGCTCTGAGGCGATTCGGCACCGAGGAGCAGAAGCAGGAGCTCCTGGGCGGGATCGCCCGCGGGCGGGTGGAGGCGATCGCCATGTCAGAGCCCGAGGCGGGCTCGGACGTCGGTGCGATCTCGACCCGGGCCGAGCGGGCCAACGGGCACTACGTCCTCAACGGACAGAAGATGTGGATTACGGGTGCTCACGCGGCCGACCACATCCTGGTGGTATGCCGGAGCACGAAGACCGAGGACAAACACGCGGGTCTGTCGATGATCTCCGTCCCGGCGGGCGCCGACGGCATGGAGATCCGCGGGATTGAGACGATGGCCGCCCGGGAGGTCAACGACGTCTTCTTCACCGACTGTCAGGTGCCGTCCGAGGCGCTGATTGGTGAGGAGGGCCAGGGCTGGCGGCAGCTCATGGCCGGGCTCAACCACGAGCGGCTGATCATCGCCGCCCAGGCTCTCGGCATGGCCGATCGGGCGTTCGATGACGTGCTGACCTACGTCAAGGAGCGCAAGCAGTTCGGCCAGCCGATCGGCTCCTTCCAGACGCTGAAGCACCGCCTCTCGGACCTCGCGACGGAGCTGGAGGCCACACGCCTGCTGGTCTACGACGTCGCCGCCAAATCGGACGCCAATCCGGAGAAGACGCTGCCTCGTGAGGCCTCGATGGCCAAGCTGAAGGCCACCGAGCTGGCCAAGCGGATGACGCTTGAGGCCATGCAGATGATGGGCGGCGCGGGCTACGCCACCGAGTACGGGATGGAGCACCAGGTCCGGGTCGCCCTCGTCACGACGATCTACGGCGGGACGAGCGAGATCCAGCGCGAGATCATCGCCCGGACGCTGGGGCTGTAGAGCGGTTCTGGGGGCGGGTGGAGCCGCCCTATCGAGACCGCCGGTGAAGCGGATCTATCTAGCCCGCCGGTAGATCGAGACCACCGCGGCGCCGCCCAGGCCGATGTTGTGCTGGAGGGCCAGGTCGACGTTGTCCACCTGCCGCTTGTCCGCCTGACCTCGCAGCTGCCAGGTGAGCTCTGAACACTGGGCCAGGCCGGTCGCGCCGAGGGGGTGCCCCTTCGAGATCAGGCCGCCGGAGGGGTTGACCACGGGTCCGGACCCGCCGTACGTGGTGGCCTCGGCCTCGACCAGCTTGTGTCCCTCTCCCTCGGCGGCCAGTCCCAGGGCCTCGTAGGTGATCAGCTCATTGGCTGAGAAGCAGTCATGCAGCTCCACAACGTCGAGGTCCTGAGGTCCCACCTGCGCCTCCTCGTAGGCCCGGCGGGCGGCCTCCCGGGACATGTCATAGCCCACGATCGTGATGCAGTCCGCCTGCTCATCGAAGGAGCTCGCCATGTCGGTGACCATCGCCTGCCCGGCGATCTCGATCGCCTGATCCCACAGCCCGTGCTCATCGACGAAGCGCTCGGAGGTCACCACCGCCGCGGCTGCGCCGTCAGAGGTCGGCGAGCACTGGAGCTTGGTCAGCGGGTCATGGATCATCGGGGCCTCCGCGATCTCATCCAGCGTGTACTCGGTCTGGAACTGGGCGTAGGGATTGTTCACCGAATGCTTGTGGTTCTTCCAGCCGATCCAGACGTAGTGCTCAGGCTTTGATCCGTACTTCTCCATGTGGTCGCGCCCGGCGTTGCCGAACATCTGCGGCGCGGGCGGCGAGGCCTCGGGCTCGCGCAGCTCGAACATGCGCGTGATGTGCTTGTCCAGGGCCGGCGTGCGATCGGTGTACTTCATGCCCAGCGAGCCGCGCTCCATCTTCTCGAAGCCGATGGCCAGGGCACACTGGACCAGGCCACCCCGGACGGCCTGCCGGGCCATCATCAGCGCGCTCGAGCCGGTGGAGCAGTTGTTGTTCAGATTCAGGACAGGGATGCCGGTCAGCCCGAGCTCATACACCGCACGCTGTCCGTAGCTGGAGTCGCCGTACACGTAGCCGGCGTAGGCCTGCTCGATGTCCTCGTACGCGATCCCGGCATCGGCCAGCGCCTTGCTCCCCGCCTCCTTGGCCCAGTCCGGATAGTCGCCCTCCTTGGTTCCGGGCTTGTCGAACTTCGTCATCCCGACGCCGATCACATATGTCTTGCTGGCCAACGAGGAACCTCCTGTCGAATTCTGCGATGCGCGCCATTCTCGCGGCTGGAGGAGAAAGCTGCGCCCCCGGCCCGCCTGTCCCCATCAGCGTTACGAGCCCGGCGAACGGTTATCTTGGCGCTCCTGATGGCCAAGGACGAAATTCGCAGCTCTCGCCTTCGCCGAGCGGCCGCCATGACCGGCACCGCCGCCGGTGTCGCGGCCCGCGAGGCCACCGCGCGGGCGTTGCTCCTGGGAGGCAACTCGGATTCCCGCCGCGAACGGGCCAGCCGTCAGCAGCTGAAGTCTGCGGAGTCGCTCGTCAAGGTTCTCGGCGGGATGCGCGGCGCGGCGATGAAGGTGGGGCAGACGCTGTCGGCGGTTGACCTGGGCCTGGTGCCGGAGGAGATCCGCCCCCAGTTTCAGGAGATCCTGGCGGTCCTCCAGCAGGACGCCAAGCCCGTGCCGTTCAAGTCGATCCGCAAGGTGATCGAGGACGACCTGGGAGAGAAGCTGAGCAGCGCGTTCGGCGACTTCGACGAGGAGCCGATTGCCGCAGCCTCCATCGGTCAGGTGCACCGGGCCACGCTTCAGGACGGGCGTGACGTGGCGGTCAAGGTCCAATATCCGGGGATCGCCGAGGCCATCCAGGCCGACATGCAGAACCTCCGGCTGGCCCTGAAGCTGCTGAACGTGGTGGCCCCGGGTATCGACACCGGTCCCATCGCCCAGGAGATCCGCGAGCGCATTGGACAGGAGCTCGACTACGAGCTTGAGGCGTCCAACCACAGGTCCATGGCCCGCGCCTACCGCGGCCATCCCTTCATCGTCGTGCCGGATGTGGTCACGGATCTCTGCCGGGAGCGGGTGCTGGTGTCGGAGTTCAGCCCCGGCGCCCGGTTCGCCCACGCCCGGAAGCTGCCGGCCGAGGATCGCAACCGGGTGGGGGAGATCCTGGTCCGGTTCTACATCAACGGCCCACTGCGCCACCGACTGCTCAACGGCGATCCGCACCCGGGCAATTCACTGTTCCTGGATGACGGACGCGTGGCCTTCGTTGACTTCGGCTTCTTCAAGACCCTGTCCGGCGAGGAGGTCGACCAGCTGATGGCCTCCACCAGGGCCACGTACGAGCACGACGCCGAGGCGCTCTTCAAGGTGATCGCCCCGCTCGGTCAGCTGCCGGACGATCCCGCCCTGGCGCAGCCGTTCTACGAGGCCTACTGGTCGATCTTCGGGTGGCTCCTCACCGACCACGAGGTCACGGTCGACGGGGCCGTGACGGGGGCGATGATGCGCTCGTACAACAAGCTCCGTAAGGCCGATGACTTCAAGAAGCTGATGCTCCCCGCCGAGCACTTCGTGCTCATGCGCGCGGTGATGCTGCTGATCGGTCTGCTCGGACACCTGGAGGCCACCGGCAACTGGCTCGAGGTGGCGCGGGAGTGGCTGCTCGGCGAGGCTCCGACCACCGAGCTTGGCCGACAGGAGGCGGAGTTCTTCTCCGGACGTCCCTATCCGGCGGCGGCGCCGGTTTAGGCGCCGCGCCGGAGCTCAGGGACGGCTACGACGTCATCCCGGAGAACTGGCCTCCGGTGATGTTCAGCACCTGGCCGCTGACGAAGTTCGACCAGGGCGAGCACAGGAAGAACACGCCGCCCGCGGCCTCCTCGGGGCTGCCGGGCCGGCCGATCGGGATGAGCATCGGAGCCATGCCGCGCAGCTGGTCGGGGATGCCGAGCTGGACCTTCTCGCCGTCGATCTCCATCACGTTTGAATCGTCCTTGGACGCGGTCAGCCGGGTCTCGATGTAGCCGAAGGCCACAGCGTTCACGTTGATCTTGAACTGGCCCCACTCCTTGGCCAGGGTCTTGGTCAGGCCGACGACGGCTGACTTGCCTGAGGAGTAGTTGGCCTGGCCGGCGTTGCCCATCGTCCCGGAGATGGAGGACACGTTGACGATCTTCCGGAAGACCTCACGTCCCTCGTCGCGCTCCTTCTTGGCGGGCTCACGCATGTGGGGGGCCACCGCGCGGCACATGCGGAACGGGACGATGGAGTGGATGTCCAGCATCCGCTGGAACCATTCGTCGGACATCTTGTGGACGGGGGCATCAAGCGTGTATCCGGCGTTGTTGACCAGGATGTCGACCTGTCCCCACTCGTCGACGACCTTCTGGACGAGCTCGTC
>JBJMLC010000163.1:0-6607 GCA_045805485.1 Solirubrobacteraceae bacterium
GCCGCCGACAATGGCGCACCGCAGCGAGCTGAGATCACGCCGGTCCGCGTCGGCGGCGTCGAGGAGGGCGGCGAGCTGAGCTGGGAGCAGCTGAATGCGGGTGACCTGCGATTGTTCGATCTCCCGAGCCGCCACCGCCGGTTCGTAGCGGGCGTGGAGGATGCATGTACCGCCGGTCCGCAGCGTGGGCAGGAGCTGGCCAAGCAGCCCGGCCACGTGACACATGGCGAGGGTGATGAGATTCACGTCGCCCGGTCCCAGCCGCTGTACCTCCGCCTGTGTTGTAACCGTATGGTTCACGCTCGCGTGGGTGTGCGTTACGCCCTTGGGTCTGGCCGTGCTGCCCGAGGTGAACAGCACCAGCGCCGGGGCATCAGGACCAACGGACGGGATCGGACGCGGCTCACCGCTGAGCGCTGCCTCCCAGCCAGCATGTCCGTTCCCGGTGATCCACCGACGGTCAGGCGCCCCGGTCGCCTCGCCGGCGAGATCGCGATGGACGATCAGCGTCTCGGCCCCGGAGCGCTCAAGCGCGTACGCCACCTCCGGCGCGCGGTAACGCGTGTTCAGCGGAACGGCGATCGCTCCCGCCGCAAAGCAGGCAAGGTGAACTGATCACCAGCTCGGGGCAGTTGGGCATGAACAACGCCACCCGGTCACCGGAGGCGATCCCGGCCTCGAGCAGACCTGCGGCAAGCCGAGCCGTCCTCGACTCCAGCTCGGCGTAGCTCAGCGCCTGGTCCCCGTAACGAAGCGCGATCGGAGACGCCTCAGTTGGAACCACGATGCAATTCTCCCGCTGCGGTTAAGGCACGCAAACTCGCGGCCTCAGCGCATCCGACAGAGTTGCTCGCTGAGGTCCCAAAGCCGCCGGCGAGCGTCTGCGTCATATGCCTGGGGATCGGCGGCGGCTTCTTCAAGCCCGTCGAAGTAGACGCCGCTCACTCCGTCGAGCTCCGGCTCGATCACAAGTCGCAGCGTTGCTGCCACGCCCTGCTCAAGCGTGTCGACGGTGTGACCGACGGCGTCAAAGACCAGCTTTGTCGGCATGAGCGTCGCGGGATGAAGCGCGGTCACGGTCACGCCGGACTCGCCGTCAGCACGCATACGCCCGGCGAGCTCAAAGGTGAACGCGATCATCGCGAGCTTGCTCTGCGCGTACGCAAAGTCCATCTGGTAGCCGTCCTCAAGCATCACATCATCGAAGTTGACCGGCGCCTGTCCAATCGAGGCCACGTTGACGATCCGCGCCGGAGCGCTGCGCACCAGGGCGGGGACAAGCATCCGGGTCAACAGGTACGTGGCCAGATAGTTGACAGCGAACGTGTACTCATAGCCATCCGCGCTCTCCACCCGCTCCTTGAGGGCCACCCCCGCGTTGTTGACGAGCGCGTGGAGCCCGCCCCGACGCGCGGCGACGTCCTCGCCCAGGGCACGCACGGCCGCCAGCGAGGACAGATCGGCCACGTAGGGAACCAGCCGGTCGCTGCCGGTGGTCAGCGCGATGTCAGCGATGGCCGCCTCAACGCGCTCCTCGCGGCGCCCATGCACCAACACCGTTGCGCCGCGCTGCGCCACCTGGCGTGCGACCTCTCTTCCCAGGCCGTCGGTGGCCCCGGTGATCAGAATCGTCTGTTGCTCGATCTCCCGCATCCGGTCGGCCATCATAGGCCCAGGGACCACCTGCTTTCCGAGGAATCGCGTCTCTCACAGCTCCGTCGAAGCCAGACGACGGTTACCACGGCCTCGGCGAGAGCCCTGAGAACGGTTGGCTCGCCGGCCGATCCGATGACCGAAGATGGACAACCCGATGACGTTCTCCAGGTACACGTAGAAGAGGAAGCTAGATCCCGCAGCCCTGCTCGTCAGGCCGTCTGTCTAGCCGGACTTGCGCTGGACCGCCGGCGCGCTATCCTGAGCGCCGGCGGCGCTGTGATGTGCGCCGCTAGTTTGGGGGCCACGGGGGCACTCCGGCTTGAGAAGTCGCACGCGTGAAAGCTGGGAGGTCAACTTGAGTCTTTATCTGCCGTCGCATTGGAGCGTTCGCACGCGCCTGGCACTTCTGGCCGTGGTCGTCGCCCTGACCACCCTGGGGCTGGCCGCGCCGGCGTCCGCGATCCTGTGGCGCGTCTCCAAGAGCCATGTCGTGAGCTATGCGGGGATCGTAGGTAAGTCCCATCCCACCAACGTCACCCACCCTTCGCCCCCCGGGAGCGCCTCGAACTTCGACGCCATCAATGGCAACCTGGACTACAGCGGCGGTCCGGTCATGCCGTCGAGCACGAATGTCGTGGTGGTGTGGAAGCCAACGACCTACTCGCAGAACTTTGACGAAGGCGTGAACGAGGGGTGCGGTGCGGCGAACTCCCAGGGACAATTTCAACAGTGCCTCGGGTACGAGGCGGGCGTGGCTCAGTTCTTCACAGACCTGGCTGCCGCCAGTGGCCAGGCGACGAACAGCGACTCCGTCGGAACGCAATACAACGACGCTTTCGGCCACCAGTCCGCCGGAGGCCCGAGTCCCGGCCACTACAGCGCCACATACGGTGGCCTGCTGACCGATACCGATGCCTACCCGGCCAACAGCTGCCCCGGCGCACCTCAGAATGGCGTGTGCCTGACCGACGCGGAGATTCAGGCCGAGCTACAGAAGTTCCTCCACCAGAACGGGCAGCCCGCCGGCTCGCTCACCCATGAGTACTACCTCATCACCCCTCCCGGCGTGGCCAGCTGCTTGGGCCGGAATTCGCAGGGCGTGTGGCAGTGCGCCGGTAACGCTGTGCCGAGCAATAGCGTCCATCAGGCCTTCTGCGCGTACCACGGCACCACGGCGACGGCGGGCCACTACATCTACGCCAACATCCCTGACCTGTCCCTGGTGGGAGGCTGCGATCCGTTCTCCTCGTCGAGTCCCTCTGGGAACAGTCCCGACGACTGCTCGTTTGAGAACTGCATCTGGAATCAGTCCACGGCCGAGGGCGTCACCAGCGCGATCTCACACGAGCACAACGAGTCGGTGACCGACCCGCAGCCCAACAACGCCTGGACGGACTGGGGAAGTCAGGTCGGGGGAGAGAACGGGGATAAATGCAACAACGACGGCCTGGACGATGGCAACCTGAACCCTGATCGCTCGAACGGAAATGACGGGTTCACGAATGACTTTCGCCCGCAGGTCACTCCCTACAACGAGATCATCAACGGCCGCTTCTACCTGATCCAGCAGGAGTGGAGCAACGACGGACAGCAGTGCCTGGATCACTGGTCCCTGCCGCAGGGCGAGATATTCCCGGCCCCGACCTTCGTGGTCTCGCACCGGAACGGGAATGTGGTCACGCTCAACGCGGGGGCATCGTGCACCGGAAATGCCGCCTGTCCCTCCGGCTCCCTGTACGTCTGGCAGTTCAACGACGACGTCGCCCCGGGTGACACTCCGCAGCTCCCGACGGTGGAATCGAGCAGCCCCTCGATCAGCCACAAGTTCCCGCGACCCGGCGTGTACAGGGTGGCGCTGACAGTCATGGGCCCGACCGGCCTCAGTCGTGGCGCCGCCGAGGCCGTCCGCGTCTACGCACGTCCGGTGGTCCGCATCGCGGCCTCCACCAGACGGCTTGCCCATGCTCCCATCTCATTCAGCTCGGCGGGCACGACTCATGCTCCCGGGCTGACCATCAAGAGCTACCTGTGGAAATTCGGGGACGGGGCCACAAGCACTGCCGCCAATCCCACCCATACCTACGCCAATCCCGGGACGTTCACGGTCAGGCTCACCGTCACCGACAGCGCGGGTCAGGCCGGAACCGCTGCGGGCCCGCTCAAGGTGGCTGCCTCGTGCCGAGTTCCCAACGTCGCGGGCAAGACGCTGAGTCCGGCCGAGTCGGCGATCAAGGCTGCCGGCTGCGCGGTGGGCCACGTGACCAAGCCCTCGAAGCGGCGCAAGAACGCCGTGCTCGTGGTGCACTCGCAGTCTCCTGCGGCCAGGACGATCGTGGCCCGCGGGACCCCCGTCAGCCTGACGATGGTTTGGAAGGCGAGATAGTCCGAGCGCTGCAACTACCGGTCCCAGAGCACGTCCAGGCGCGGGGGCTTGCGAAATACCAGCCCCCGCACCTCCGCGGGTCGGCGGGCATCGAGGCGCAGGCGGGGCAGGCGCTCTACCAGCGACCGCAGCGCTGCGTGGGCCTCAAGCCGCGCCAGTTGGACGCCGAGACACACGTGGGGTCCCTGGGCGAAGGCCAGGTGCCGCCGGAGGTTGGGACGAGCCGGATCGAAGCGGTCAGGATCCGCGAACACCGCCGGGTCACGGTTGGCTGCCGTGATGGAAATCCGCACCAGCTCCCCCTGCCGGACCTGCGCTGAGCCAAGGGCACAGTCGGAGACGGCATAGCGGTCGACCACCGCGGCGGCCGGCTCCAGACGCAACGACTCGTCGATCATCGCGTCCACCACGCGCAGGTCCCCGCGGACGCGCTCCATCTGCTCGGGCCGCCGCAAAAGCTCCAGCGTCGCATTGGCGATCATGCCCTCGGTCGTCTCGATCCCGCCAAACAGGAGGACGGCGCCATTGGCGGCGATCTCCTGAGGCCTCAGCGTGCCGTGACCCTCGGCATGAGCCGCGGCGAGCACACCCCGCCCGCTGCCGGCGAGGATGGCCGACTCCAACCGGTCGCGCAGGGCGGCAGATGCCTGAGCGCCCTCGGCGGTGGGGCTCTGACCGCCGGTGATGGCGGTCACGGAAGCGACGATCGTCCCGTACCAGCCCAGCAGATCATCGACCTCGTCAGGGCCCAGGCCCAGGGCTTCGGCCATGACGGCCGCCGAAAGCGGTCCGGCGAACTCTCGCCGCAGCTCCATCTGACCCCTCGGCTGGAGCCCGTCGATCAGCTGTGTCACCCGCTGGGTGACGACGCCTGAAAGAGCCCGGGCCACCGGCCCCGTCCGGAACGGGGCGACGAACGGACCGCGGTGGCGGATGTGCTCCTCACCGTCAAGGCTGAGCATGCTCGGGCCGAGGACCCGGGCGGTGGAGAAACGGGGATCATCGACCGTGAAGCTGACGGGATCACGCATGACCGCCACCGCCAGATCGTGCCGCGTCACGAGCCAGCCCTCCAGACACGGCACCCAGGACACGGGCTCACCAACGCGCAGCCGAGCAAGCGCCGCGTGGGGATTGCCGCTCAGGTCGTCAAGCGCGATCGCGGCCCCGAGCGGATACTCACTGTCTCGACTCATCGAAGACGTCCGGCCAATGGCACGACAGCGTTATTGTGCCGGGCGTGTTACGGGTCTTTCACCGGGAGCGGGCTGGCCGGCCGCTGCGGATCATATGGGTGCTGGAGGAGGTGGGCGAGCCCTACGAGCTGACCGTCATGACGCGCGAGGAGGGGAGCGGAGAGGACCACCTCGCGCGTCATCCGCTCGGCCGCGTGCCGGTCCTCCAGGACGAGGAGGGTTTCGTTTTCGAGTCAGCTGCGCTCTGTTTGCACCTGGGCGATCTGCATCCGGGGGCCGGTCTGGTGCCACCGCTGGGCACGCATGACCGAGCCCTCGTCTACCAGTGGGCATGCTTCGCGCCGGCTGAGCTCGAGCCCCCGCTGTTCGAGCTCTGGATTCAGGCCAAGCGGGACCCCCCGCGCGCCGAGGAGGCGCGGAAGCGGTTTTTCGCCGCCACAGACGCGGTGGAGGGGGCACTCGACGGGGCCGAGTTCCTCGTGGCCGAGAAGTTCACCGTGGCCGACGTGATGGTTGGGAGCGCCCTGCTGTTCACGACTCGCGCCGGGATCGCCGACCAGCTCTCGCCCAGCCTGACCGGATACCTGGGGCGGCTGGGGCAGCGACCGGCATTTCAGCGGGCTCTGCAGCGGACCTTCGGCTGATCCCGCGCGCGAGCGCGGGCGCGACGCTCAGCTTTGCAACCCGGCGAGGATCTCCTCGACCGCTTCCCGGGCCAGTACGTGCAGCTCTTCGTCTGTCCGGTCCTGGATCGGGTGGGCGACGAGCACGCGTCGGACATCCGGCTGGCCGAGCGCTGACGACTGCTGGACGGCAGCATCCGCGAAGGCTGAGGAGGCGACCAGCACGGCGGGCGTGCCGTCGGTCTCAAAGCTGAGCACGTCGCGCAGACCGCACGACACACACGACCCTCAGTCTGCGAGTGCCTCGATCACGGCGTCGCATCGTTCCGCGATCTCGGCACGAATGTCAGCGGGCGCGGGCTTGGTGAACGTCGGCTTCGCGGTCCGGATCACCGTGTGGCCACGGCCGGCGATCAGGCGCTCGAGCTCGTCAAGGAACACGTCTCCGCGAGGCTTGCGAATGTCCAGGAGCGCAATCGTGGCGGGCGTACTCGGATCCAGCCGCTCACGCGTCAGCGGCCTTCCAGTCGGTTGGGTCTCGGCCGTCGGGTCCAGCACCTTCATCGCCATGGCTCCACGCTCCGCGTTACCGGGGCTGATCCGATCTCGCCGGCCACCCAGCCGCCGTAGACCATGCTGAACAGACCCGCGTCGCCGCCGGCGTGCGCCAGCAGGATCCGCTCAGGCGCCGCGAACTTCGGGACCGGTGCCGATGGGTCGCTGACCCATTGGGGCTCGATGCCCTCCGC
>JBJMLC010000164.1:0-34896 GCA_045805485.1 Solirubrobacteraceae bacterium
ACACTCATTCCCAACACGACCCACTACCCAACTCGCGCAGCAACCGCGCGCCGCGCCGCCGGACCCGCCCGCAAACCCCGACCTACCGCACGCTGAACCCGGGGCCGGTCAGGGTCGAGATGTCGTTGGACAGGCCGATGACGAAGATCACCACGATGAGGACGAACCCCACCGCACTGGCCCGCTCCATGACTGAGAACGGGATCCTGCGTCCCCGGACCTTCTCGGCCAGCGCCCAGAACACGTGGCCTCCGTCCAGGGGCAGGAACGGGAACAGGTTGATGATGCCCAGCGAGAGCGAGATCAGGGCCAGGACCCACAGGGCCAGCGACGCCGACGCCGCGAAGGACTTCTCGGCGATCGTGTAACCGCCCACGACCCCATGGAGCTGCTTGCGTTCCTTGGGCTCAACGATGCGGACGATGACCGAGACCGTCTGCTTGGTCACCTTCCACAGATTGGTCACCGTGAGCGAGGCCGCCTGCCCCGGCCCGACCGGCCGCTCTCCGTAATCGAACCCAAAGCCCAGCTGCGGTCGATGGGCTTGAGCGTTGTAGCGGGGGCGAATCTTGAAGACCAGAACGCGGTTGCCTCGGCGGACGACCACCCGGGCCGGAGTTGCGGCCGGGCAGCCCTTCAGCTGGGGGCCAGCGCAGTGGTGCGTCGCGATCTGCCTGCGGATGGCATCTGGCGAGGGGCCCACGCCGTCCACCGAGAGGATCTGGTCGCCGGGCTTCAGGTGCGCCGCCGCCGGCTTCCCCTTCTCCACCAGCGCCACCCGGTTGATGGGGACCGGCTGGCCGTGGGAGAGCACCAGACCCCAGACGATGAAGAAGGCGATGAGCAGGTTGACCGCCGGGCCGGCCAGGATGACCACCACTCGCTTCCAGACAGGCTGGTTGTAGTAGGCGCGCGTCTGGATCTCGGCCAGTTCTGCCTCGCCGGCTGCGATCTGCCCCATGACCTCGTCCCGCTCTGCCGTCAGCTCGGCGAAGCGCTGGGGATCCTCCGCCGGCGCCGAGTCAAGTTCGCTCCGAATCCCATCCATCCGCTCGCGCAGCTTGCCCAGCTCCTCCTGCTCGGCCAGCTCCTCCCGCGGGTTCATGCCCGTGATCTTCACGTAGCCGCCCAGCGGGATCGGGCCCACGCCGTACTCGGTCTCGCCCTTTCGGACCCGGAACAGCAGCGGCCCGAAGAACAGCGAGAAGCGCTCGACGCGCATGCCCACCGCCTTGGCGGCGGCGAAGTGGCCGGCCTCGTGCAGGATGATCAGGGCCGCGAAGCCGAGGAAGGCCAACAGATAGGGCACGGAATGAGTGTGGCAGCCGATCTGCCGCCCTTACGAGCTTCTTAAGCTGCGGCCGCGCTACGCGGTGGCCCGAGCGCTGATCAGCTCTCCGGCCAGCTCCCGGGCCCGCTGGTCGGCGACGGTCAGGGCATCGAAGGAGTGAAGGCGCTGGGCCGGAAGCTCGGCCAGTGTCTGCTCAATCACCTCAGGGATGTCCAGGAAGGCGACTCGCCCGGCCAGAAAGGCGTGCACCGCCACCTCGTTGGCCGCGTTCATCGTGCAGGGCGCCGTGCCGCCCGCGTGTGCGGCCTCCCGGGCCAAGCGCAGGCAGGCGAACGTGTCCTCGTCCGGGGCTTCGAAGGTCAGCTGGCCGAGCGTCACCAGGTCCAGCGGGGCCACCGGGACATCCACCCGCTCTGGATGGTGCAGGGCGTAGGAGATCGGCACCCGCATGTCCGGATAGCCCAGGTGGGCCAGTGTGGCCCCGTCGCAGAGTGCGATCAGGCTGTGGATGATCGATTGCGGATGGACCACGACATCGATGTGCTCATACGGCACTCCGAACAGGTGATGGGCCTCGATCAGCTCGAGGCCCTTGTTCATCAGCGTGGCCGAGTCGATGGTGATCTTGCCCCCCATGTCCCAGGTGGGGTGGGCCAGCGCCTCGGCCACCGTAACCCCCTCCAGCTGCTCACGTCGGCGGCCTCGGAATGGTCCCCCGGATGCGGTGAGCGTCAGGCGATCGACCGTTCCCGGCCGCTCGGCCGCCAGGAGCTGAAAGAGAGCCGAGTGCTCAGAGTCCACGGGGAGGATCTGTGCTCCCGTGGCCCGGGCCAGCTCCATCACCAGCTCTCCCCCCACGACGAGTGACTCCTTGTTGGCCAGCGCCAGGTCGATCCCCTCGCCCAGCGTCGCGACCGTGGGCAGGAGCCCGGCTGAGCCGACGATCGCGTTCAGGACCAGGTCACAGGATGAGCCGGCGATCAGCTCGACGATCCCCTCCGGCCCGACCAGCACCTCTCCCCCGGTCCACGCCTCGGCGGCCCGGGCGGCCGCGTCGGGATCGGCGATGGCGATCCGGCGGACGCCATGGGTCTGGGCCTGCTCCACCAGTGGCTCCCACGCCTCGGCGGCGCTCAGCGCCACCACCTTGAGCTCGTCAGAGGAACGCGAGACGACGTCGAGGGCCTGGACCCCGATCGACCCTGTCGAGCCGAGAATGGCCAGGCGGCGAGGCACGGGGGGATTGTAGGCCCGTCAGTTCTCCACCGGCCGGTGCCCCAACCGCTCCAGCACCTGCTCAAACAGCTCGTGGGGCTGGGCACCGGGGACCAGGAGCCGCTCGTCGACGAGCCACGCCGGGACACCGCCGGCGCCGAGCCCCAGGGCGGCAGTGGTCTGCTCCTCGATGCGCCGAAGATAGGCCTGATCGGTGAGGGCAGTCCTGATCTCCGGCTCCTGGAGTCCCACGGCGGTCCCCTCCTCCAGCAGGACCTGCTCATCACCCAGATCTCGCCCCCGGGCCCAGTAGGCATCGAACAGTCTGGGGTGCAGTGCGGCGTACACGCCCCGGTCACGCGCCAGCTCGCCCAGCACCAGCGAACGCCGCGAATTCGGGACCTTCTCCAGCTCGGAGGCATACGGCAGCCGCGCCTCCGCAAACATCGTGCCGAGCCGGTCTGAAAACGTGGAGCCGTAGCGCTCCAGCAGCACGCTCCGGGGAATCCCCTCGGGCGGGTACTCCGGATGCAGATCGAACGGCCGCCAGTCGATCTGGGCGCCGTACCGGCGCTCAAGCCACGCCGCGCGCTCCAGGCCGACGTAGCAGAAGGGTCATATGTAGTCGCTCCACACGACGATCCGCGGGCCGGCGGTCTGGGGCTCGGACATGGCGTCCCAGCTTACGCCGCAGGCGCCTGGCGAACGATCGCCTGCGCCGTGATCCTGGCCGTGCCGCGCTCCGGATAGCGCAGCATGCCGAGTGTGACATCCACGCTCACCCGATCGTCCCCCGCGCCCAGCGCAAAGTTCACGCGCCCCTGTCCGGGCTGGAACGCCGCCACGTCGCCCACCACCAGGTGTGGATCGGTCTCGGGATGCAGGCCGTCCTCGAGGTCCAGCTGGCCTGAGGACAGGTTGCGGACGATCGTCCTCAGCGTGTCTCCCAGGAGGGCCACATCAAGACGGAACAGGCCGTCGGCCAGCAGGATCATCGCCCGCGCTCCGGGCTCGATCTCCTTGGACGCCGACAGCAGCAGACCCCGCGCCCCTGGCCCCTCCGGGAGAGGCGAGGCCAGCTGACCCGGTGCGGTGTGGCTCAAAGAAGCCCGATGAGCATCTGGCCGACGGCCTGCACCTGGCCGTTGACGTTGCGCTCAGGTTCCAGGCTCACGGTCAGCGTGATGGCGTTGTTGAACCCGTTCGCCGGAAAGATCTGGAGGTGCAACTGGTGAGTGCCCGGGGTGACGCCTTCAAACACGGATGTGGGCGTCTTGTCTGACAGCGTTATTGACTTCGTCGACGTGGTTCCGGGCTGGCCAGGGGCCTGATCCGACGCCTCGGCCACCGCGTCAAGTGTCTGGCCGGTGCCGTTCTGGACGAAGACGTCGACGAAATCATTGCTCGCTCCGACGGACACCTTGATCAGGCCGTCAGGGGTCTGGAGCAGGAGCTTTCGCTGGTCCACCGAGCCGAGATCGGACATCGTCAGCGCCCCGCTGACCACGCCCCCCTGCCCCTGGAGGAACTCACTCTGGGCCGTCTTGATCTTCAGGAACTTGGCGTTGGCGTCACGGATCTTCAGGAAGGTCGCGTCAGCCAGCTTGATCTTCAGATATTCCGTGGCCGCGTCGCCAATCTTGAGGAACTTGTCGTTCGCGTCCGCGATCTTCAGGAACTTGTCGTTGGCGTCCGCGATCTTCAGGAACTTGACATCGGCAACCTTGATCTTCAGGAACTCCGTGCCGGCGTCACGGATCTTGAGGTACTCACGCGCCAGCTTGTGCTCCACCGACGACAGCGCGGTGTCCAGCTTGATCCACTTGTCCTGGAGCTTGATCACCTTGTTTTCGAGCTTGCCCATGAATGAGGCCTGCGCCGAATACTTCATGGGCCAGGCTCTGTGCAGCACATTGGTCTGCGAGGCCGGCGTCACCTGCACGTCGCTTGGCGCTGAGCGCACCCGCTCCACCACTCCGCCGATCAGCGCGAGCAGCGCCGCCGACACTCCCACCTTCGCAGCGGTGAGGCGAAACTTGATCTGCTGGGCCATGGGGTCCCCTTCCCTGGTCGATACCGGTTATGCAGTGTCGTCTAAGTGGTCGGCGGATTCAAGTCCTCTCGACCATCAGTACCGACCATCCGTCCACGCCGAACTCGTGCGTCACCCTGAATCCTCGGGCCGCGTATGCCGCCCCGACGCCGGTCGCCTCCGAGGCATGAAACCCACTCATGAGGCCCAGCCGCGGAAGTGGATCCAGGAGGGCGCCAGCGATGCTGTGATGAATCGCCGGCGTGACGTTCGCCGCCAGGGCATCAGTCTCTGGCGGAGCCTGGACGAGTAGGTCGAGCAGCTCCGCCTGCAGGTTCACCCCGTTGGCCGCGGCGTTGGCTCCGGTCGTCTCGACGCTCTCCGGGCTGATGTCGACGGCCACGACCGGATCCCAGCCCAGCCTCGCGGCGAGGATGGCCAGCACGCCCGTCCCGCACCCGAGGTCCGCGAACGAACCGAGCGGCGGGATATCCAGCAGCAGCTCCAGGCACTTGTGCGTTGTGGGGTGGGTGCCACCACCGAAGGCCGACCCCTCTTTGAGGATGATCTCGAGCTCAGATCCCGATCGAGGTGCCCACTCCGGCGCCACGACCAGACGCCCCCCGATCACATCCGGCTCGTAATCGGCCCGGCGCCTCTCCCGCCAGTCGTCAGAGACCTCGCGCTGGGCGAACTGGGACTGCCGGCGGCCCGTGGCCCGGGCCAATTCAGCCACCACAGGCAGGTCCGCCCCCCTCATTCGCAGCTCCACATGCCGCCCCCGCTCGATCTCCCGCACTCCACCGGGCACCAGCGGGAGCAGGCGGTCCAGGACCCCCTCAACATCGCGCCGTCGGACTCGCAGGGCAATCTCGCGCACCGCCAAACGCCCCTAACCCACGGCCAGCCACACGAAGTAGGCCGCTGACACCGTGAACAGGGCGGCGTCGACACGGTCCAGCACGCCGCCGTGGGGTCCGAACGCCCGGCCGGTGTCCTTGGTCCCGGCGTCGCGCTTTATGACCGACTCGAACAGGTCGCCCAGCGGGGCGAAGACGGCCACCGCCAGACCCAGCAGCAGCGCGTGGCCCTGGGACAGCCACGACTGGACCAGTCCGGCCAGCAACACGGTCACGACCGCGGCCAGCGCCCCGATGATGAGCCCCTCCACGGTCTTGTTGGGAGAGATTCGCGGGGCCAGGAGCCGGCGGCCGAACATCCGGCCGCCCAGATAGGCCGCCGTGTCACCGATGAACGTGGCCGCCAGCACGTCGATGACGATCCCCTTGCCGTTGGGCAGGCCGCGGAGCAGGACGACCAGCGTGGCGGCGAAGCCGATCCAGTACACGCCCAGCAGGGTCCCGGCGATGGAGACACTGGGCCGGGGCTCGCCGCGGACGACCACGAACAGGAACAGCACCGGAACCGTGATCGCGGCCACCAGCACCAGGTCACGCTCTCCGCCGTGGCGCGAGGCCAGCACCATGGCGGCCAGCGAAACGAAACCCACCAGCGCCACCGGCCGCCACCGGGCCAGCATCCGGTAGAGCTCGTGCAGGCAGGCCAATCCCACGGCGACGATGAACAGTGCGAAGGCCAGCCCCCCCACATCGATAAAGGCGACCGCCACGGCAGCGGCGGGAACTGCCACCAGGATGCGTGTGAGCAGCTCTGGCCGGCGCCGCGGCGGCGGAGGCTGGCGGGGCTGCCTTGACCTGGCCGGGGGCATCAGCGTCCCCCGAACCGGCGCTGTCGGGCTGCGAACTCGGCCAGGCTCTGTTCGAACGCCTCCCGGGAAAAGTCGGGCCACAGCTCATCCCGGAAGACGAGCTCTGAATACGCCCCCTGCCAGAGCAGGTAGTTGGAGAGCCGCCGCTCACCGCTGGTCCGGATGATGAGGTCCGGGTCGTGCATCTCCGGCGCGTACAGATGTGAGCGGAACGCCTCCTCGTCCCCGTCGGAGAGCGCGCGGGCGGCGTCCAGGATCTCGGCCCGGCCCCCGTAGTTGAAGGCCACGAACAGAGTGATCCTCTGGTTCTCCCGCGTCACGTCCTCGGCCCACTCCATGCGCTCGATGAGGGTCGCCGGCACGGGCTCCTGCCGGCGTCCGATGAAGCGCATGCGCACGCCCTCCTCGTGCAGCTCGGGAGTCTCCTGGTCGATCCTGCGCCCGAACATCTCCATCAGGCCCGCCACCTCATCGGGCGAGCGGCTCCAGTTCTCGGTTGAGAACGAATACACCGTCAGCTCCGTGATCCCGAGCTCCACGGCGTCGCGCAGGCGCGCCTTGACGGTGTCCGCACCGGCCTCGTGGCCCGCCATCACGGGAAGCCCACGCTGGCTGGCCCAGCGCCCGTTGCCGTCAGTGATGATGGCCACGTAGCGAGCCTGGGCACCCGGCTTCCCGGGCTCCATCACACCTCCAGGATCTCAGCTTCCTTGTGCTTGAGCAGGTCGTCCAGCTCCTTGACCCGAGCGTCTGTCACCTTCTGGAGCTCCTGCTCGGCGCGATGCTCGTCGTCTGATCCGGCCTCCCCCGCCTCCTTGAGCTCACGCAGGTCGTGCATGACATCGCGGCGGATGTTGCGCACAGCCACGCGCCCCTCCTCGGCGATGTGCCGGACCACCTTCACCAGCTGCTTGCGCCGCTCCTCCGTCAGTTCGGGAACGGCCAGCCTGATCAGGTTGCCGTCGTTGTTGGGAGTCAATCCGATGTCGGACTCCAGGATGGCCCGCTCAATGGCCTTGATGGAGCTCTTGTCGTAGGGCTGGATGGTGAGCAGCCGGGCCTCGGGCGCGCTGATCGTGGCCAGCTGCTTCAGCGGCGTGGAGGTCCCGTAGTAGTCGACGCTGATCCGGTCCAGGAGGGCCGGGCTGGCCCTTCCGGTGCGCACGGAACCGAACTCGTGGCGGATCGACTCTACGGATTTACCCATCCGCTCCTTGGCGTCGGCCAGGAGCTCATCGATCATGGATCCAGCCACGTGCTATGTCCTGACCAGTGTTCCCACGCGCTGGCCGGACACTATCTTGTCCAGGTTGCGCCCGTCGGCCATGTTGAACACCACGATGGGCAGGTTGTTATCCATGCACAGGGCGAATGCGGTGGAGTCCATCACCTGGAGACCGCGGGTCAGGGCGTCCTTGTGCGTGATCTCGGGGATGAACTCGGCCTGGGCGTCCAGGGCGGGGTCAGCCGTGTAGACCCCCTCCACCCGGTTCTTGGCCATCAGCACCACCTCGGCGTGCACCTCGGCCGCCCGGAGCGCGGCCGCGGTGTCCGTGGTGAAGAACGGATTGCCGGTGCCGGCGGCGAAGATGACAACGCGGCCCTTCTCGAGATGCCGCACCGCCCGCCGGCGCAGGTAGGGCTCGGCCACCTCTGAGATGGCTATGGCCGACTGGACCCGGGTCGGTATCTCCTCGTGCTCCAGGGCGTCCTGGAGGGCCAGCGCGTTGAGCACGGTGGCCAGCATGCCCATGTAGTCACCCGTGGCCCGATCCATGCCGCGGGCGGCGGCGGCCACCCCACGGTAGATGTTCCCTCCGCCGACCACGATGGCGATCTCCACACCCCGCCGGTTCACGGCGGCGATGTCGCCGGCGATGGCCTGGACGCGGCCAGGGTCGATTCCGTACTCCCTCTCCCCCATCATGTCCTCGCCGGACAGCTTCAGCAGCACCCGACTAAAAACCGCTCCTCCGGCCGGCGCAGCCTCGGCCGCCATGCCGTCCTCAGTCACCGACCTGGAAGCGGGAGAAGCGGCGGACGACGACGTTCTCTCCGGTCTCACTGGCCAGCGCAGCCCGGAGCTCCTCGATCGTCCGGCCCTCGTATTTCTCGGAGTTCACGTGGGGCTGGCGCAGGAGCACCACCTCGTTCAGCCAGCTCTCCAGCTTGCCCGCCACCGCCTTCTCCCGAGCGTGATCGGGCACATTCGTCAGCTGCTCAGCGGCGATTCGCTCCTCGCGCTCGCGCTCCTCCGCCGGTACGTCCTCGTCGCTCACCGCCACCGTGGCCGGCTGGGCGGCGATGTGCAGGGCCAGGTCGCGGGCGAACCCGATGAACCGATCTGTGCGGGCGACGAAGTCGGTCTCGCAGTCGACCTCCACCAGGACTCCGATCTTGTTGCCGGCATGGATGTAGCTCTGGATGACCCCCTCGCGAGCCTCCGCTCCGGCGCGCTTGGCCGCTCGGGCCTCCCCGCGGGTGCGCAGGATGTCCACGGCGCGCTCAAAGTCACCGTCGGACTCCGCCAGGGCCTCGCGGCAGGCGAGGATGGGCGCGCCGGTGCGGTCGCGCAGGGTCTTGACGTCCTTGGCCGATACGGCGCTCACGAAGCCTCCTCGCTCTTTTCGGGTTCGCTGCTGGTCGGCTCTGCCTCGGGCGGAGCCTCTGTTTCAGCGGCGGCGGGCGTCTCCGCCGGTGCCTCGGGCGCCGGCGGCTCCTGGGCTGCCGGCTCTGGAGCTGCTGACTCCTCGGGCGGCGCAGGCTCGGGCGCCGGTGGAGGCGGCGCAGGCTCGGGCGCCGGTGGAGGTGGCGTGGGCTCGGGCGCCGGTGGCTGCTCGGCCTGCGCAGGCGCCTGCGACTCCTCGGCCGCGGCCTGGGCGGCCGCCTGTTCCTCGGCCTCCTGGCGCGCCTGCTCTTCCGCCTCCCGGCGGGCCTGCTCCTCGGCCTCCCGGCGCGCCTGCTCCTCGGCCTCCCGGCGCTCACGCTCCAGGCGCGCTCGCTCCTCCTCGGCCAGGTAGGCGCCGTAGGAATCGGCCACCACGTCTCCGATGGCTCGGGTCACGGCGGCGCAGGACCGGATCGCGTCATCGTTGCCCGGGACCACGTAGTCGATCCCGTCCGGATCACAGTTGGTGTCGACCAGGCCGATGATGGGTATCCGCAGGCGCTGGGCCTCGCGCACCGCGATGGCCTCGGTCTTCAGATCGATGACGAACATGGCGTTGGGCACGCGCTCCATGTTCTTAACGCCCCCGAGGTTGGCGCGGAGCTTCTCCAGGTCGGCCTGGGCGGAGATCCGCTCCCGCGTGGGCAGGAGCTGAAGCTGGCCTTCAGACTCGTAGCGCTCCAGGTCATGCAGACGCCGAATGCGCAACGAGATCGTCTGGAAGTTCGTCAGCAACCCGCCCAGCCAACGCTGGTTGACGTATGGCATGCCACTGCGCTCAGCCTGCTCCTGGATCACGTCGCGGGCCTGCTTTTTCGTGCCCACGAACAGGATCGTCCCGCCCCGCCGAGCGAGATCACCCGCGAACTGGCGGGCTCGCTGCAGGAGCTCCTCGGTCTGCAGAAGGTCGATGATGTAGATGCCGTCCCGCTCGCCATGGATGAAGCGGCGCATCTTGGGATTCCAGCGGCGCGTCTGGTGGCCGAAATGGACGCCAGCCTCCAGCAGCTCCTTGACGCCGATGTCAGGCAATTTTCAGGCTCCCTATTTGTCTTTGGCACTGATCCCGCCGTCGCAACTCGCAGACCTCCACAGGGAGGCAGGGTGCGAGCCCGTCCGGCGGGGACGGGGATAGATTGACCTCCAGTGTAGAAGCGCCGGCTCGCGATGGGCGCCAGGCCGGCCCTACCGGGTGCTGAAGGCGCTTCGCTTGTTCTCGAACATCGAGGCGTCGGCTCGCCGGACAACAGCCTCGGCGTCGTCGCCGTCGATGGGGAAGATGGCTCTTCCCAGGCTCGCCGAGACCCGAAGCTCGTGCGGGCCGACCATGAACGGATCCCTGAAGGCGCTCATCAGGCGGTCGGCCAGGGCATCTGCCTCGGCGACCGAGGCGAGCGGATGGGCCACCACGGCGAACTCATCGCCTCCCAGACGGGCCACGGTATCGCCCGCCCGCGTACAGCCGCCCAGGCGTGCGGCCACCCGCGCCAGCACCTGGTCCCCCACGTCGTGACCGAACTCGTCGTTGACCGGCTTGAACGCGTTCAGATCCACGTAGAGCACCGCCACCAGCTCTCCGCGGTGCCGCGCCACATCCACCGCCGAACGCAGCGCCCCGTCGAACCGGGCCCGGTTGGGGAGCCCCGTCAACTGGTCGTGCTCGGCCTGATGGGTGATCTGGTCAACCAGGAGCCCGTTCTGAAGCGCGGTCGTGGCCTGGGCGCTGGCCCCGGCCAACCGGTTGAGCAGATCGGGGTTGGGTCTCAGCCGGTGGGGGCCGGTGCGTACGGATACCTTCAGCAGGCCCAGGAATGTGTCCTGCGTACAGATCGGAGCCAGGATCGCCGCCGTCTCTCCCACCCGTTCCAACTCGTCCCGAAGCAGGTGGTCGCCTGACTGGCCGTCCACGAACAGCGGGTCGGTGTGCGGCTCTTTGAGCAGTCTGTCCAGTGGGCCGCCCGGAGTGGGCGCCCTGGTCCATGTCTCCTCCCGCAGAGGATCGTCCGGGTTGCGGCTGGTCAGGGCTCTGCGGACCAGCTGGCCACGGCCCGGGTCCCAGAGGTAGACGCCCACCCGGTCGCAGTCCACGACCAGCGGGACAGCAGCGGCCAGTCGCTGGGCCACCTCGTCACTGGTCCGCGCCGTGGAGAGCGCCTGGGCGAGCTTCAGCAGTGCGCTTGACTGGTCGTAGCGGCGCTTGGCCTCGAACAGCGCCGCCGCTCCGTCCAGGGCGCTGGCCGCGTAGCGGGCATAGACCTCGAACAGCTCCCGTTCCTGGGGGAAGAACCCCACCTCGGAATCAAAGGCCGCCATGAGCGACCCGTACTCCCGGCGGTCCGACCGAACCCGCACCACCAGCCATGACCTGGGATGTTGCGACTCCTCCTCGCTGAGGATCCGCTCCACGGTGTCCGGTACCTCAGCCGGCTCAAAGCCGCGGTGGTGGCAGTGAACCTCCCCCTCAGGCTGCATGCGCACGGCCAGTAGATAGCGCGGAGCTCGCACCTGAAGGGCAGCTCGGTCGGTGATGCGGGCCAGCACGTCGGCGATGTCGTCGGCGGCGATCAGGTCCGATGCGGCGGCGAACATGCTGTGGAGGCGCTCCTGCATGCCCGCAACCTGATTGCGGAGCGACTCCACCTCGGCGGCCAGCTGGGAGGTCTCCTCAGATTCTCCGGGTCCCTCTCCCCACCTAATCTCGTAGACGCACGCCGGCGCTCCAAACGCTGCACACCGCTCGTGGGACACCGAGGCGGATGGCATCCCGAACAGGTTGGGCCCGGCGCTCAACAATCCCAGCGTCCAGGCACAGTGCTCGGCGCTGCGCGGGTATCCCGCCACCGGAGCCGCGCTGATCTCCGCGTGCCGAGGCCCCACGTCAAGCGCCTCCATGCGGACGACGGTGCTGAACTTGGACGCTGACAGCGTGATCTGCTCGTACAGCTTGCCGGGTGAGCCCAGCGAACGCAGCAGTGTGGCCACCGACGAGCTGCTCAGGCGCTGCGCGGCCCGCCGTCCGACCAGCTCCGGAAATCGTGGGTTGTGCGTGAGCAGAGCCCCGGCGCGCCACAGTGCGACCGCCTCGTCGTAGGAGATCCAGTTGGTGAGGTCGGTCAGGTCGGCGGCGCTGCGCCTGCTCTCTGCCAGGCGCAGGAGCTCGGTCACCGCATCCTGGCCCCCGAAGTCGCGGATCTCGGCCAGGAGCACCGCGCTCATCGAGCACGAGAAGTTCTGTCCCTGGCTCAACCCAGAGCTCCCTATACCACCATTCCCCCCTGACATGGGGCGCTTATCGGCTTGCCGGGCGCGCCTCTGTAACAAATCGTGCAATTTCCAACGCCCGCTTCGCTCCGAGCGGGAAAAAGCTGCCCGGCGGCCCGGTTGGGCACCGGTCCGCGGGCCGTGTGAGCGCCTACGCCGCAGCGCGCTCCAGTGCGGCCTCCAGGTCACCTGGCAGCGGCGAGCGCACGTCGATCGGCTCACCGGTCACGGGATGCACGAAGCCCAGGTGCTCGGCATGCAGGAACTGTCGATGGAGCCCAAAGCGCCCCGCCACGCCGTACAGCGGGTCGCCGGCGATCGGGTGGCCGATCGCCGCCATGTGAACCCGGATCTGGTGCGTCCGTCCGGTCTCCAGCGTCACACCGAGCAGCGCCGAGCTCGGGAGCAGGCGTCTGATCTCGAAGTGGGTCCGAGCAGGTCTGGGCGCGTCCGTATCCAGCGAGACGCGGACGCGGTCCCGGCGGTCACGCCCAATGGGGGCATCGATCGTTCCGGTCCGGGACGACGGATGGCCGTCCACCAGGGCCACGTACTGCCGCTTCAGCCGCCGGGAGGACAGGAGAGACTTCAGCGCGCGGTGGACCTCCTCGCTCTTGGCGACAACGAGCAGTCCGGAGGTGTCGCGGTCCAGCCGGTGGACGATCCCGGGCCGAAAGGCCTCTCCTCCCGCGACGCGGCCCGCCAGAGCCTGGGCGAGCGTCCCGGTCTGATGCCCCCGGGCGGGGTGCACGACCACTCCCGGCGGCTTGTCCACAACCAGAAAATGCGCGTCCTCGTAGGCCACCGAGAAATCCGCCGGCCGCTCGTCGCCCTCTGGGTCCACCGGAGCGCGCTCCCCCACCCCCTCGGCCTCCACCACGTCTCCGGCGTGCAGAAGATGCCGCTTGGGCCGAGGGACGCCGTTGACTCGCACCCGCCGGGCGTCGATCAGGCCCTGGGCGGCAGCCCGCGAGCCCACCGGGCCGGCCAGGAAGCGATCCAACCGCGTCCCGGCCTGCCCCGGCGACACGGTCAGCTTCACCCGGCTAGGGGGCACCGACGGCGCGCTGGCCTGCCTTGCCGCGACGCTGTGAGCGCTTGCCCTCCAGGACCCAGAGGAGCGCCAGGATGCCGAAGGTGATCGCGATGTCGGCGAGGTTGAACGCGGGCCAGCCCGGGAGCTTGATGAAGTCGATCACCGAGCCATCGGTCAGGCGGTCGATCAGGTTTCCCACCGCGCCCCCGATGAGCATTCCCGTGGGCAGCCAGAGCCATGGCCGCCCGGGACGGAACATGAAGTAGGCAAGCAGCAGGACCAGCGCGAACAACGTGGCGGCCAGGACGAGCGCGCCGCCGCTGGAGAACAGCCCGAAGGCGACGCCGTTGTTCCTCACGTGTACGAGGTTGATGGCGGGCAGAAACCTCCTCTGCTCCCCGGGGGCGATCCCGGCCGCGACAGTGTGCTTGGTCAGCTGATCAAGCCCGAGGACGACGCCCAGGACGATGCCCGCCCGGAGAAACGCCCCTCTCCGGGACAGCGAGGCTTCCTGGCCGGCGGGATTGGGGGCCACGGCGCTCAGGTGTGGATGGCGTTGAAGATCACGGCCTGGAGCGCGTACAGCACGATGATGGCCACCATCGGGGAGAAGTCGAACATCCCGACGGCGGGGATGAAGCGCCGGAAGATCCGCAGGTAGGGCTCGGAGACGTCGCGCAGGAAGCCCAGGATCCCGTCCAGCAGCCGTGAGTAGGGCGGCCGCAGGCCGAGCGAGAACATCATGTTCAACAGGATGTAGACGAAGATGATCAGGATGTAGACGTAGAACAGAGCCTGGACGTAGTCGGCTATGTCGTTGCGGGTGATGGCCAGGACCAGCATCAGCGGGCCTTGCCCTCCGCACTGATCACCGCATCCATGGCTTGCTGGAAGGCGCTGCGGACTCCGCCCCGCTCCAGGGCCTCCAGTCCGCGGGCCGTGCTACCACCCGGCGAGGTCACCTCTCGCCGCACGGCGAGCGTGTCATAGCCGCGGTGGGCCAGTAGGGCCGCGCTCCCGGCCAGCGTCTCCACCATCAGTTGCCCGGCGACCTGCGGCCCCAGGCCGCGGCGCACGGCGGCGTCCACCTGGGCCTCGACCAGCAGGGCCTGATACGCCGGCCCCACCCCGGACAGCGCCGTCGCCGGGCCAAGCTGGGCCTCGGGCACACGGATCACCACTCCCACCCGCCCAAACAGCTCCAGAACTCGCGCTTCCGCGTCAGTGTCCAGTTGGCTCGCCTTCGCGCCTGGGGGACGCTCGGCGTACACGATCACACCTCGCCGCACCTCAACCGGCGTGTTGGGCATCAGCGCGAACGCGGGGGTGCTCCCGTACATATCGCGGAGCATCCGGCTGTCCACCCCGCCCAACACGGAGGCCACGACCTTGGCGACACCCCGTATCTCGTGCGCCACCTCCTCTAGCTGGTAGGGCTTGTGGCAGAGGACGACGACGTCGGCCCTCTCTGCGACCTCCCGGTTGCTCAGAGCCTCCCCGCCCACCTCGGCCACCAGCTCCCGGGCTCGTCCCGACCCGCCGTCGGAGCACAGCACGGGTTCTCCCCATCCTCGCGCCAGCGCACGCGCCATGTTGCCAGCGCCAATGAGGCCGACCTCCATACGAGGTACGTTAGCCGTCTGGAGCCCTACGACTGGTTGAAGAAGCCCTTTTCAACCAGCTCTGCGCGTTGCTCCGCCGAGACCTCGACGTTGCGCGGCGTGAGCAGGAACACCTTGTCGGCGATCCGCTGCATTCCGCCGTCCAGAGCGTAGGTCAGCCCGCTGGAGAAATCGATCAGCCGCTTGGCCAGATCCGTGTCGGTGCTCTGGAGGTTGAGGATCACCGGGATGGCGCTCTTGAACTTGTCGGCCACGTCCTGGACGTCGTTGAAGCTCTTGGGGGCGACGAAGTGCACGCGGACGTCGCCGCCCCGGCCGTTGCCACGGCCCGCTCCCACCGGGCGCAGCGCGGTGGAGCGCCGTTCGCCCTCCATGTCGTCGGCGAAGATGTCGTCGAACTCGTCCCGGCGCCGACGGGAGCTGAGCCGGCGGACGTTGGGGCGCTCCCGATAGCCGCCGGCCGGGTCGACCTCGGGCTCCTGGTAGGTCTCGAGGTCGTCCTCGTAGGCCTCGTCCTCGGCGAGCCCGAAATAGACGAGCGCGCGGTGCCAGGTATCTCGGAAGGCCATGTGCGATTGGTGTTTCGCGCGTCAGCGCGGTTTCCCTCCCGGGATTATGACGCCCGCTCGGACGTCTCGACGCACCATCAGGCGCTTTTCCCCCGCTGAGGCCGCCTATCCGTACAGCGTGGAGCCCAGACGGACGATCGTGGCACCCTCCTGAAGGGCCACCTGGTAGTCCTGGCTGGTGCCCATCGACAGGTGGCGCAGCCCGTGTCGCCGGGCCAGCTCGCGCAGGGTCGAGAAGTGCGGCCGGCTGTCCTCAGGGCGCTCTGCCAGCGGAGGCATGGTCATGAGACCCACCACCTTCACGGGACAGCGATCCAGAAAGCCCGGGAGATCTGCTGGATCCAGGCCGCTCTTGCCGGACTCCCCGGCCACGTTCACCTCCACCAGCACCTCCGTGTCCGGAGTGCCGTGGCGCGCCAACTGCCCAAGCGCCGAGTCGCTGGCCACGGAGTGGATGTAGCGCACGTGGGGCAGCACCGTGGCCACCTTCCGGCTCTGGAGATGCCCGATGAAGTCCCAGGTGAACGCCGGCCCGTGCTCGTCCACCTTGGCCAGCAGATCCTGCGCCCGGTTCTCCCCCACCAGGCGGATTCCGGCCGCGGCCAGAACGGGCAGCTCCTCGGATGCCAGGTACTTGGTCGCGGCCAGGACCTCGACCTCATCCGGCTCCCGCCCGGCTGCCGCGATCTCCTCCCGTACCCGCGACAGGTTGGCGGCCACGCGTTCGGCGCTCAGGCCTCTGATCAGCTCAACCAAGCCACACCCGCCTGGCGTCCGGTGACTCCATGGTCGCGGCGGTGGGAGAAGAACAGCTCCGGCCGGCACGCCGTACACAGGTCCAGATCGTGCACCACCCCCACCCCGGCTCGCTTCAGCTGCCCGCGGGCCACGGCGCGCAGGTCAAGGTTCCTCCCCCGGCGCACGTCCGGACCGTAGGAGGCGAACGCGCTGTGAACCTCCTCGCCCACCTCGTAGCAGCAGGCGCCGATTCCCGGCCCGATGGCGGCCTCCAGCTCCGTCTGCACAGCGTGCTCCCGTAGCGCGCGCACGCCCTCCTCCAGGATGCCTGCGGACAGACCGCGCCAGCCGGCGTGCAGCATGGCCACGGCTCCCCCTCCGGCCACCGCCACCGGCAGGCAGTCCGCCACCAGCACAGCCGGCGCGACGTCGGAGCATCCGGTCACGATCCCGTCACCCTCCCGGAGGGATTGCCCGTGCGGCTCCTCGGCAGGGCTGTCGAGGAGCCACACCGTGGAGCCGTGCACCTGCCGCACCATCCGCAGCCGTCCTGGAACGTGCTCCTGAAGCAGGCTGCGGTTGCGCTCCACGGCGTCCGGTTCATCGGCCGTGAGACGACCCAGGTTCAGGCTCTCGAACGGGCCGGTCGAGACCCCTCCTCGGCGAGTGGTGAAGATTGCCTCAGCGCCCGGCAGCGTGATCGTCACGTGCTCCTGCCAGGGCTGAAACGGTGCCGTCAGCTTCACGAGGTCAGCAGCTCGATGCCGGGCACCGGCGTGCGCGTCCCGAACTCGAAGTGGCAGCGGCCCTGCGAGTGCATGGACTCTGTCTCTCGCCAGGGACCCCGGCGACCGGCCCGCTCGTGGATCTCCAGGCGCACGGAGGCGGTCTCGCTGTTGTAGCAATACGCCTTCTCTCCGTCCGGGTCGTGGTAGGTGACCCCGGCCGTCTGCTCGCGGACGGGGCGCACCTCCGCCACCAGCTTGCGTGAGCCGTCCACCGCCTCAAACCGCCAGCCGTCCACGTCAAAGCGGCTGGGGTTGCTCAGGATCCGGTGCGGGGACGTGGAGCGGAAGGCCTCGGCGCCGAATGAGCCCACGACGGGCGTGTTGGGGCCGAGCGTGCGCCCGAACCGCGGGACGAGCGCTGACACGGCGTCGAAGAACGCTCCGGGGACCGGCTCGCCTGACGGCGAGGCCAGGTCGTTGCAATGCGCCCAGGCCCAGCTCGAGGCGTGCTTGGTGCCCCAGAGATGTGCCTGGCCGCCACGTACCTCGGTCACCCGCAGCTCCTCCGCTCCGATCTTCAGCGTGCCATCGATGGCCACGTCCGCATGGGGCAGCAGCAGCACGGTCCTGGCCACACCGAGCTTTCCCAGAAGCGGATGAACCGGTTGGTACGGTCGCTCGGCCGGCGTCCAGAGCAGGTCCCAGGCCACGTCCTCAAACCCGCCCGCCATCACGCCGTCGCTGAGAGTGGCTCCCGGGACGCGCAACTCGAACGGCTCGCGGCTGGCCTCCATCTGGGCCACCGGAAAGCTCTTCTTCCGGGCGAACGTCGGCTGAGCTCCGGGCCGCGGGTCCATGGCCAGAAACCACAGCGAGCAGGTGGCTGGAAGGCCCGCGGAGGGCAGCGGCGCCACCATCGTGTAGCGGATCCACACGCCGACACCCGTGCGCGGGTCGGTGAGGGTCACGTAGTAGACCTCGTAATGCCCGGGCGTTCCGCTCCAACGCATGTCGTTGGCGCTGTTGGCCATCGTTCGCCAGGCTATCCCGTCTCCTGCGAGCCCTCCAGCGCCGCCGCCAGCTCGGCCTGCGCTCCGGAGACGCGGCCGTCCAGCTTGGCCGCCAGCGCGGCCGCCAACCCGCGCCCGATAGCCGGACCTTCGGGCACGCCGGATCGCAACAGGTCGGACCCATCGATCTCCAGGCGGATGTGGCGCAGGTCCGCCAGCCAGGCTTCAGCCGCCTCGGCGGGCCCCAGCGCACCGGCCAGCGCCACCGACTCCGCGGGCAGCCCCTGGACGGCCTGGGCGATCTGGGATGGCCGCTCGGCGCCCGACAGGGCATCGGCGGTGTCCTGAGCCCGTGTCGCCGTGAGCAGGATGGCCTCGCGATCCTCGGCCTCAAACGCCAGCCGGTCCAGCAGGCGCCAAAGCTCGGCGGCCGGTATCTCGCGCGTGGCGAGCCCCAGCACCAGCCGGTCACGGCGGCCGTCGCCCGGGAGCAGGGACAGCGCTCGCCGTCCCAATTCCTCATCGTCCAGTCCCAGCCGCGGGTGCATCGCCCGGTCGACCTCAAGCTCGTGCAGCGACCGCAGTCCGGCCAGCGGGTCCTCCTCGGCGACCAGCAGCCTGACCTCAGCACCGACGCGTGGCCCGGACACGGTTTCGAGCGCGCCCGCGGCCAATGCGGCGGCCGCCAGCCGGGCGGTCTCCTCCTCCACCTGGAACCCCAGGCGGGCGTGGTAGCGGGCCAGACGGAGCAGCCGCGTGGGGTCATCCTGAAAGCTCTGGTCGTGGAGGATGCGCAGCCGGGTTTGATCCAGATCCTCCAGCGCATGCTCAGCGGCGTTCACCGTCCCGGCTCCCGGCCCCCCCAGCGCGATGGCGATGGCGTTCACCGTGAAGTCGCGGCGCCTGAGGTCCTCCTGGAGGGTGCCCGAGACCACGTCCGGGAGCGCGCCCGGCCGTGGGTACGTCTCCTGGCGCGCCCGGGCGATGTCGTACGCGAACCCGTTGACGCGGACCGTAGAGGTCCCGAAGCGCTCGTGGCGGATCGCGTGGCCGCCCAGATGGGTGATGAGGGCCTCGGGATCGCCCTCCACGACCAGATCGAGGTCTGACGGCGACCCGCCCCGCAAAAGGTCTCTGACCGCCCCGCCGACCAGGTGGACGCCGGGCCGATCGCCCAGCCTGTCCAGCAGCGGCCCGCCCGCGGGCAGCGACCGGACCCTGTCCAGCAGCTCGGCGGGCGCGGGGATGTCCATCTGCGCATCTTCGCGCTCCGGCCGGTCACGCCGCTGCTGCCGGTCCGGCGTGTTATCCCCCTCGCCCCGGCTACCATGCTCGCGATGTCGAGTCCCAGCCCGCGGCGCAAGCTGCGGTGGGTGCTCGTCGCCGTGGCGATCCTGGCCCTCGCGGCGGGAGGCGCGGCGGCGTTCGTCCTGCTGCACGCGCCCGGCAACGTCTCCAACGACAAGGTCCCGTTCACGACCTCCACCGCCTCCAGCGGGCAGCCCACGTCAACCTTCCTGTGGGCCCGCTACGGCTATGACGCGGGCCGCACGCGCTTCTTTCCCGGACCGCCCGGGCTGAGACCTCCGTTCCGGGTGGGGTGGAAGCGCCAGGACTACGCCGAACTCGAGTTCCCCCCGGTGATCTACGGCAACCGGCTCTACGACCTGGATGACGACGGCTCGGTCAAGGCCATCGACAAGCTGACCGGGCGCAAGGTCTGGGAGAGGAAGGTGGGGACGCTGTCCGCCGCCTCCCCCACGCTGGATCTCAAGCAGGGTCTGCTGTTCGTGCCCGTCCTGTCCATCCACGGCCACAGCCCCGGCCACGGGCGCTTCGTCGCCCTGCGAATGAAGACAGGGAAGATCGCCTGGTCCCGGCCTCTGGCCGCCGGGAGCGAGTCCTCGCCGACGGCCCTGGGCGGTTCGGTGTACTTCGGCGACCAGGCCGGGAACGTGTTCGACCTGCGGACCCGTGACGGGCACCTCAACTGGATGTTCAAGGCCAGCGGCGCGGTCAAGGGCGGCCCGGCGCTGGTCGGCGGCAGGCTGTTCTTCGGCGACTACGCCGGCCGGGCCTACGCCCTCAATGCCGCCACCGGCCACCAGATCTGGGTCGAGAACACCAGCGGCACCAATTTCGGCTTCGGCTCAGGAAACTTCTACGCCACCCCCGCCGTGGCCTTCGGCCGCGTGTACATGGGCAATACAGACGGGCGCATGTACTCATTCGCCCAGCGGACCGGCCAGCTTGGCTGGGCCACCGCCACGGGCTCGTATGTGTACGCGTCGGCCGCGGTCGACAATGTCCGCGGCCTCGGCCCGACCGTGTACGCCGGATCCTATGACGGCAATCTGTACGCCTTCAACGCCCGCACCGGGTCTATCCGGTGGCGGCACAACGCCGGGGGGAAGATCTCCGGATCGGCCACGCTCGTGGGCGGCATCCTCTACTACCAGGATCTCGGCAGGAAGACGACCGAGGGGCTCTACGCCCGCAACGGCCGGAGGATCTTCTCCTTCCCTGACGGGGCCTTCAACGGTGTGATCTCTGACAACAGAGCGCTTTATCTCTGTGGATCCACTATTCTGTACGAGTTGCTTCCGAAGCGCGCTGCTGCGCATGGAGGCGGCGCAACACATCACCGAGATCCCAAGGCGAGCGCTGGAAGGCGGCGCAGGTAGCGCTGTGAGGAACATGCGTTCGCATTCTTGCTATACTCAGGACGTCTATGCGTTGTCGTAGTGGAAGTCATTGCACGCAGGCGGCCCTCCCGGGCCGACGGTTCTGTGCGGATCACGCGGCCGAGCTCGACCGCATGCGGGAGGAGCTCAAGGACGCCGCAGCTGCACGGATCGGACGTGGACGCCCCAAGCGCTCCTCCACGTGCTGCCGGCCCGGCTGCTACGAGCCTCGCGTTCCCCCCGCGGCGTACTGCGATTCGTGCACCGCGGCCGGGTACGTCGAAGAGGCTGCCTAGCCGCCCGGTTCGCCGTCCCCGCCGTTATCTGATCAGCTGGAAGGGGACGTGCCCCACCTCGCTGGCCCCCAGCGGCCGAGCACGCTTCCGTGGGCGTCCAGGGCCTCCACGGCGAGATATCTTGGCTGGCTGTGGATCCACTGCCCGGTCTCGAAGCCGCGGCTCGCCGCCTGCCCGAGATTGGCCAGCGCATCTGGAGCGGAGCCTCCCAACACCCGCCAGCGGGCAACCTCGGTGGCCCCGTTCCACGCCGCGTAGATCTTCATGGTGCCGTGAGGGCCGCGGGATACCGCGACCGAGGGTGGCGTCAGGGGCCGGCCGTGCCATGGGAATCGGTAGGCCCGGTAGGAGTTGATCCCGTCCGGGAACTTTGCGTTGAAGATCTCCCGGCCTGAGGCGGCGTACTCCGAGGTGTTCTCCGTGTTTCCCCACCCCACCAGCATGTCGTGGTTCGGGAGCAGCTGGGCACTCCCCATATAGCCCACCAGCCGCGGTGGCGAGTGGGGGTATCGCCTGATGAGCGACACGGTCCGGCTCTGAGTGTTGATCCTCAGTTCCTTGGCCGATGACGATCGTTCGTGGTGGGGCACGTCGGCGTTGTCGAACACGGTCATCAGGCCATTCCGGTGCAGGATGACATCGTGTTGCCATTCGAATTCGGCCCCCGGACCCACCCGGAAGTCGGAGTCCTTGCCCCCGAGCGTCCAGTCGATTCGACCCGTGCGCTCATCGACCATGTACACAGCCCAGGTGTTCCGGCCCGAGACGATCAACTTGCCACCCGGCAGCTCCTGGATCGAGTTCAGGTGGAAATAGTCGTACGGACCGCGGCCGGCCGCCCTGAAGTACCCCGCGGTGAGGGGCACGTGGCCCAGCGAGTGCCACTCCCAGAGCACGCGTCCCGTGCGAATGTCGATCTTCTGGATGACGCCGTCCAGGACCGTTCCGTGGGGAGAACCACCCTGGCTCGTCAGGTTCGCGTGCACCGGGACATAGCAGTCGATCCACGCCGTGCCGTCAGGCATTACCTGGAACTCATGGAGATCCGATGTGTATCCGTTCCCGGCGCGGACCACCTTCACGATCCGGTAGGAGGTGTCCATGATGATGCCCCGGCCGTTGATCCCGTGGGCGTCGGCGAACTTTCCCTGCCACCAGGTGAGCACCGGCCTGCCGCGATACGTCTTGAGCTCCAGGTTGTAGTCCGCCAGGCGGTTGCTGATGTGGTCAAACCAGACCAGCTGACCCCGCGAGTTGAGGATCATCGGACCGTGCTGGCGGCTGTTGGCCGGCGTCAGGAAGATGTCGCCCGAGGAGCTATCCAGCGCGCCTCTGATGTGGGCTACCGGGGGGCTCAGACCAGGTGTGGCATGAAAGTGCTGCTCGGTGGGATCTGGCTGGGCTGAGGTCGGCTTGGGTGCCCGCGGGCCGGCGGGCTTGCCGGCTGGCGGCGCCGCCACCTGGCCGGCCGGGGGCGCCTTCGGCTTGCTGGCGGGCGCGGAGGTCGCGTCTGCGACCGTTGCCGCCACCCCGAATGAAAAGCTCAGCCGCCGGGCTCGCGGCGCTCCGGAAGCGGTTCCGGCGATCGCCGACCGCAGGAGCGCGGTCACCTTCACCAGCTCGCGCGGCGCGAATTGATGGTCGGGCACAAAGGCCGTCCCAGCGCCGTCGGGCAGTTCGACCACGTGGCCGGCATGGCGGCCACTCACAGACCCGACCACTCTCACCGAACGCACAGCTGAGGGCGTGAGCGAGGAGAGGATGATCTGCGAGGCCGGAGATGCGTCCGGAGTCCCCGGAAACGGGAGCACGTGCAGACCGGGGTCCGACCCTCCGCTCCACTTGGTCAGATGAATCTCCGGTCCCTGGCGGGCGGCCAGGGTCGGGACCACGGCGGCCAGGACTCCCCCGACCAGCAGCGCGACAGCGACCGCCCAGACCCGTGCCCGCAAGGCTCTAAGAACGCGCCCGGTGCGTCGCTGGGGTGCTGGCGCCCTCGCGCTGGTCTTGATACCGCACGGCCCAGATCGTACGCGGCCACCGGATGTGATGGTCCAGCCCGGTGGACCCCGGGGTTGCACGCCGATCCGAGTTCCGGGAGGGTTTGCTCTGCTACCGACCTGAGGAGGCCTCCCATATCCGACGCGCAACCAACGCCTGTCACCGTAGATCGTCCCCGTCCTGACGGCTCGGACATCCGCCAGATGGGGCCGGACGACATCGACGGAGTCGCCCGGGCGCTGGCCGAGGCCTTCGAGGACGACCCGCACTTCCGGTGGATCCTCCGGGACGACGGCAAGCGCCTGAAGCGCCTGGAGGAAGGGTTTGCGGTGTTCATCACCCGGATCTGGCTGCCCCAGAAGGAGAGCTTCACCCACGACCGACTGATCGGGGGCGCACTCTGGATGCCGCCCGGCACCTGGCACCTCAGCCTGCTGGACCAGCTCCGCCTGCTCCCCCCCACCGTCCGGGCCCTGCGCGGTGATTCGGGGAGGCTCCTCAGGGCCCTGACCTTCATCGAGCGCAAGCACCCCCGGAGCCCTGCGCACTGGTACCTGCCGGTCATCGGAGTCGCGCGTGACTGGCAGGGTCGGGGATTCGGGGCGGCCCTGCTCCGCCCCATCCTGGAGCGCTGCGACCGCGAGAGCACGCCCGCATACCTCGAGGCCTCCTCACCCAGGAACCGCGCGCTGTACGAGCGCCACGGTTTCGAGGTCGTGGAGGAGTGCCGCTACGCCAAGGACGGTCCCCCCATGTGGCGGATGTGGCGCGAGCCCCAGCCTCGCCCCTGAGGCGAGACCCGGGTCAGGCCTTCCTTACCGCCGCTCCGGCCTCGGCCAGAAATTGCTTGATCTCTGGCACCGTGTGCTGGCCGTAGTGAAGGATCGAGGCGCACAGGACGGCGTCGGCTCCGGCACCCAGCGCCGACAGGAGATGCTCGAGCTCTCCCGCCCCACCCGAGGCGATCACCGGCACCGTCACGGCATCGGCCACCGCCCGGAGCAGGTCAAGGTCATAGCCGGCCTGAGTGCCGTCCCGGTCCATGCTGGTCAGGAGGATCTCGCCCGCGCCGCGCCCCGTGCCCTCCCTGGCCCAGCCGACAGCGTCCCGCCCGGCTGGGGTGCGCCCACCGGCCACATACGCTTCCCAGCTTTCGGTCGAGGCCTTGGCGTCGATGGCCAGGACCACGCACTGCGAGCCGAACGTCCGGGCGAGCTCGTCGATCAGCTCGGGGCGCGCCAGTGCGGCCGAGTTCACCGACACCTTGTCGGCGCCCGCATCCAGCACAGCCTGAGCGTCGGCCGCCGAGCGGATGCCCCCGCCGATCGTGAACGGTATGAACAGCTCGTCGGCCGCCCGCCGGGCCAGCTCCACCACGGTGTCCCGCTTGTCGGAGGTGGCCGTTATGTCGAGGAACACGAGCTCATCGGCCCCCTCCGAGTCATAGCGTGAGGCCAGCTCCACGGGGTCGCCCGCGTCGCGCAGCTCCACGAACTCCGTGCCCTTGACCACCCGGCCCCGGTCGACGTCTAGACACGGGATCACCCGCTTGTAATGCATATGGCCCGAGGATACGTAGGAGGCTGCGCCCTCAGTCCCGACCGTCGAGCGCGCTCTGCCCCTCCTGCACCGAGAAGCGCTGCTCGTACAGGGCCTTGCCCACGATCACCCCCGCCAGATTGACCTGCCGCAACCCGGCCAGGGCCCGCAGGTCATCCAGGCTCGAGATCCCGCCTGAGTAGAGAAAAGTGCCCCGGACCGCGCCGGCCACGCGACCGGCCGCCTCCAGGTCCGGTCCACTCAGCATCCCGTCGCGCTCGATGCTCGAGTAGACGAACCTCCGGACCCCGCGATCTCCCAGCCGCCTCACCACCGTCTCCACGGGGATGTCCAACTCGTCCGTCCAGCCGCGGGTGGCCAGGCGCCCGTCTCGCACGTCTACGGACACCACCAGCCGCTCGCCCAGCCGGGACACGGCATCGTCCAGCAGGTCCACGTCGTTGAGGGCCGCCGTCCCCAGGACGACCCGGCTGGCCCCCGCGTCGATTACCTCCTGAATGGCCTCCATCGCCCGCAGCCCGCCCCCCACCTGGACCGGGACTCGGACCCGATCCGCGATCCGCCGTACGTGTTCCAGGTTGGCCGGTGCGCCCTGCTTGGCTCCGTCCAGGTCGACGACATGGATTGCTCTGGCTCCCTGGTCCTCCCAGCGCACGGCCGCCTCCAGAGGATCGGTCTCGTACACCGTGCTCGCGTCGAACGCCCCCTGCGTGAGCCGGACCGCCCGGCCGTCCAGGATGTCGATCGCCGGGACGAGGATCATGCCGGCGCGGCCAGCCCGAGGCTGTTCTCGGCCGCGCCCGCGCACAGGTCCACGAAGTTGGCCAGCAGCGTGAGGCCATGGGCTGAGGACTTCTCAGGGTGAAACTGCACTCCGGCCACGTTCCCGCTGTGGACGAACGTGGCGAACCGCTCTCCGTACTCGGTCGTCCCGATCGTGTCGTCCGAGCGGGCCGGGCGGGCGGCCAGCGAGTGCACGTGGTAGAAGGGGCACCCGCTTGCCGGAAGCCCCGCGGTGAGGGGCGACGGCCGCTCAAAGCGGACCTCGTTCCAGCCGATGTGGGGCAGCCGCTGTTGCGTGGACAGCCATCGCACCTGCCCGGGGAGCAGTCCCAGACCCGGAGTGGGCTCGAGCTCCTCGGAGGCCTCGAACAGGAGCTGCATGCCCAGGCAGATGCCCAGGATCGGCTTTCCCTCCCCGGCCAGGGACCTCAGCAGCTCCACCAGGCCCAGCTCGTTCAGGTTGGCCATGGCCCGGGGGAACGCCCCCACGCCCGGCACCACCAATCCCCCGCAGCTCCGCAGGGCCTCGGGGTCGCTGGTCACGTCCACGGTCGCTCCGACGTGTTCCAGGGCTTTCTCCACCGAGCGGCGGTTACCCATCCCGTAGTCGACGACCCCCACCCGCACCGCGGCACCGCCGCCCTTCATGCCAGCGTTCCCTTGGTGCTGGGGATGCCGCGCTCGCTGGCGTCCAGGGCCACCGCGGTCCGCAGCGCCCGGGCCAGCGCCTTGAACGCTGCCTCGATCATGTGATGGGCGTTGCTCCCGGCCTGGACCTCGAGGTGGACGGTCATGCGAGCATTCATGGCCAGCGCTCGGAAGAACTCCTCGGTCAGCTCGTGATCGAAGTTGCCGATCGCTCCCGGGGGTAGGCTGGCCCGGAAGGCCAGCAGACCACGTCCGGAGATGTCGATTGAGCAGCTGGCTCGCGCCTCGTCCATGGGGACGGTGGCATCGCCGTACCGGCTGATTCCCGCTCGGTCTCCGAGGGCCTCATCGAGGGCCTGCCCCAGGCAGATCCCGATGTCCTCCACCGTGTGATGGGCACCGGTCTCAAGATCGCCCTGCGCCCGCACGTCGAGGTCCAGATGCCCGTGCCGGGCCAGCAGATCAAGCATGTGGTCCAGGAAGCCCACGCCCGTGTCCCGCTGGCCTGATCCGTCCCCGTCCAGGGCCAGCGTGAGGCGAACGTCGGTCTCGCCTGTCTTTCGGTTTATGGCGCCGTGACGAGTCACTGGTCTCGATTGTCCCGAATGCGGGCCTCCATCGACTGTGCATGCAGCTCAAAGCCCTCCGCACGGGCCAGCGGGGCGGCCCTGCGGGCCAGCGGTGCGGCCTCGAGAATCCGCACCTCGGCGAAGCGGCGGCGGAACTGCGCGGCCGACAGCCCGGAGGTAAAACGGGCCGAGCCGTTGGTCGGCAGGATGTGGTTTGAGCCCACGATGTAGTCCCCGAAGGCCGTGCCCGTGTCGGCGCCCACGAACAGGCAACCGGCCTTGGTCACCCTGGGGGCCAGAGCCTCGGCCGATGCGCCGGCCAGCTGAAGATGCTCGGGGGCGAAGGCCTCCGCCAGTTCAAGCGCCTCCTCCAGCGTGGGGGCGTGCTCCAGCCTGATGACAGCGTCCGTCTGCGCACCCGTCAGCGCACCCGTGAGCTGCTCCACAACGACGGGCGACGTGGAGACCGCCACCACGACCGTGCCTGCACCATGCTCAGCCTGGGCCAGGAGGTCCAGGACGATCGCATTCAGGTCGCTCACGTCCTCCTCCACGATCACCATCAGGTCGCTTGGTCCGGCGAAGCCGTCTATTGCCACGCGATCTGACACCTGGCGCTTGGCCTCCTGCACGTAGAGGTTGCCGGGGCCGACGATGACGTCGGCCGGGCGCACCGTCTCGGTTCCGTAGGCCAGGGCGGCGATGGCCTGTGCGCCGCCCATGCGGTACATCTCGCTGGCGCCCGTGAGACGGCACGCGGCCAGGATTGCGGGATCCACCTCCGGAGGCGAGCACACCACCACCTCCGTGACCCCGGCAGCCTTGGCGGCGGCCACGCCCATGACGACCGTGCTGGGATAGGGCGCCCGGCCTCCTGGCGCGTACACGGCCGCGCGCTGAACCGGCGCTTCGCGCAGCACGATCTCCCTGGTCGCATCGGCCACAGCCTGCGGCTCGGAGATCCCAGCCTGCGCCACCTCGTAGACATTCCGGAAGGCGGCGCGTAGGGCGTCGGACACGGCAGCATCAAGCGTCTCCTCCGCTGCACTGAGCTCCTCCTCGGTCACTCGCAGCGGCGGGGCAGGGTGCCCCGCTGTGTCGAACTTCTCGGTGTAGTCGGCCACTGCCGCGTCGCCCTCGCGGCGCACCCTGGCCACGATCTCGGCCACGGCTCTCGAGATCGATTCCGGGGCCGGCGTCAGGCTGCGCAGCTCCGCGGCCACGATGCTGGCCCAGCGGTCCCCCAATGTCGGCTCAGATGCCACCGAGCCGCTCCAGCAGGGCGTCGATCGCCTGCGCCCTCAGCTTGTGAGCCACCGGGTTGGCGATCAGACGGGCGGTGCAGCGGGCGATCTCCTCCCTGACCACCAGGCCGTTCTCACGCAGCGTGTTGCCCGTGGCCGTCAGGTCGACGATCCCCTCCACCAATCCCGTCAGCGGCGCCAGCTCCACCGACCCCTTGACCTCGACGATCTCGGCCTGGCGGCCGGAGTCCAGGAAGTGACGGGCGGCGATGCGGGGGTATTTGGTGGCGATCTTCATCACGCCCAGCCGCCTCAGGGCCTCGAGTGCCCGG
This sequence comes from Solirubrobacteraceae bacterium, assembly GCA_045805485.1. Lineage (GTDB taxonomy): Bacteria > Actinomycetota > Thermoleophilia > Solirubrobacterales > Solirubrobacteraceae > Palsa-465. The sequence goes on from JBJMLC010000164.1 coordinate 28,017, forward strand.
TCCTCGCCGGCCACCGTGGCCAGCACCATAGTGCACTCCCCGTAGCCCAGATCGGCCAGCTCGTACACCTCCCGCTCCGACTGCTCCATCAGCACGTCCTTGCCCGTGATGCCCAGGTCGGCGGCGCCGGCTTCGACGTACGTGGGCACGTCCGACGGACGCATGGTCACGATCCCCGCCTCCGCGAACAGCAGCTTGCGGTCGTTCGAGCGCACCTCGCGCGTGTCCAGCCCCAGGCGGTCCAGCAGGTCAAGCGTCTCCTCGAACAGGGACCCCCGGGGCACCGCGATCCGCAGATCAGCCACGTCGCCCCCGCTCCTCCCCCGTCAGCGCGATGTGCACTCTCTCCACGTCCAGAGCGAAGCCCACTGCCGGCAGCGGTCGGCCGAACGTGCCCAGGAGCTCGTCATAGCGTCCCCCGCTCCCGATCGGGACGCCGTAGGCGGGGTCGTAGACCTGGAAGATCGCGCCGGTGTAGTAGCCCAGGCTGCGCATGAGCCCCAGGTCGAAGATCAGGCGCTCGGCCACCCGCTCGGAAACCAGGTCCCGGACTGCCCGCATGCCCATGATCGCCTCCTCCAGCGGCCCCGAGAGATCCTCCAGGACATCCGATCCCCCGCGCGTGCGGGGCACGCGGAGCAGGAGCTCGGCGTCCGGGGCAGCCAGGTCAAGCTCGCTGATCTCCCGCTCCACGCCCACGAAATCTCCGTTCACCAGCTCGGTCAGAATCCGCTCCCGGGTCGACTCCTGGACGCCGAAGGCCTCCAGGAGCGCGGGGTACAGCGAGGCATCCCCCAGCCCCACCCGGTAGTTCTGAAGACCGGCCGCGTCAAGAGCAGCACACAGAACGCCGAGCACCTCGGCCGTGCCCTCGGGCGCGCCAGAGCCGATCAGCTCCACTCCGGCCTGGAGCAATTCCCGGGACTGGCCACGCTGGGGCCGCACGCCGCGGTAGGCGTGTGCGAAGTAGGAGAAGCGCAGCGGCGGCTCCGAGTGGGTGTACCGGGTGGCCACCAGCCGGGCGATGGGGATGGTCATGTCTGAGCGCAGGACGAGCACGCTCCCGTGCTCGTCGACCAGCCGGTACGCGGGCCGGCTGGCCCATCCCGCGCTGTCGTCACGCAGGGCACTCCGAGCGAAGGTGCCCTCGTACTCCAGCGCGGGCGTGTAGACCTCGCCGTAACCGGCCTGTTCGAACACGCTCCGGATGCGGTCAGTCATGGCCCGGAGCTCCCGCATCTCGTCGGGCAGGACGTCGCGCGTTCCGCTGGGGATGCGCTCCACCACGAGGGCGATCGGGCCGGAGGACCGGGCCGCTATACGACCGGCTGCACGTCGTCCACCCGGTCGATGCGCGCTCCCAACTCGCGCAGGCGCTCGTCGATCCGCTCGTAGCCGCGATCGATCTGGCGGACGTTGCCGATCTCTGTGACGCCATCCGCGCACAGGGCGGCGATGAGCATCGCCATCCCGGCCCGGATGTCCGGGGACTCCACCCGCTGCCCGGTCAGCCGGCGGGGGCCCAGGACGATGGCCCGGTGTGGGTCGCAGATCGTGATCGCAGCCCCCATCAGCTGGAGCTTGTCGCAGAAGAACAGCCGGTTCTCGAACATCTTCTCGTGAATGACAACTGATCCACTGGACTGCGTGGCCAGGGCGACCGCGATGCTGGTCAGGTCAGCCGGGAAGGCCGGCCACGGACCATCCTCCACCTTGGGCATGTGGTCACCCGCATCGTTGCGGACGGCCAGCGTCTGGTTGCCGGGCACGATCACGTCGTTGCCCCGGACCTCGCTGCGCAATCCCACGCGCTCGAAAACCAGCCGGATCATCCGCAGGTCCTCCGGGACGGTGTCTTTGACCACCAGCTCGCCTCCGGTGACCCCGGCCAGCGCCATGAACGAGCCGATCTCGATGTGATCCGGGGCGATCGTGTGCGTGCAGCCCCTCAGAGAGCCCGTGCCGTGGACGGTCATGACGTTCGACCCGATTCCGTCGATGGCCGCGCCCATCGCCACAAGCATCCGAGCCAGGTCCTGAACGTGCGGCTCGCAGGCTGCGTTGCGGATCACCGTCGGCCCGCGGGTCAGCGCGGCGGCCATCAGCGCGTTCTCCGTGGCCATGACCGAGGGCTCGTCCATCAGGAAGTCGCACGGCCGCAGCCCCAGCGGGGCCTCCAGCGTGATCACGCTCTCCTTGTGCTCCACCGTGGCCCCCAGGGCCCGGAAGGCGTCCAGATGCGGATCGAGCCTCCGCCGGCCGATCACATCCCCCCCGGGGGGCGGCATCTGCACGAAGCCGAAGCGGGCCAGCAGCGGGCCGGCAAGCAGGAACGAAGCCCTGATCCTCTCGGCCAGGTCCGGGTCCACCTCGAAGCCGGCCTGGACGGTTGAGGTGTTCACGGACAGCTCCCCGGCGCCCAGCCATTCCACCTGCGCGCCCAGGCTCTCCAGGAGCGCCGCCATCGACTCGACGTCCCGGATACGGGGCACGTTGCGCAGGATCACCTCGTCCTCGGTGAGCAGGCATGCGGCCAGGATGGGCAACGCACCGTTCTTATTGCCCGCCGGGACGATCGTTCCTGAAAGCGGCGTGCCGCCTTCGATCACGAACTTCTCCATGTCCTTGCGCAGACTAGCTCGTGGGCGGGCCGATTGTGCCCGGGGGTGGCGCGCCGGAGGCCCTGGGGGCACCTGCCTCCGGCGCGCCGAAGGGCCCGTGGGCGCCTTCTTGAGACCGGTCGAAGTCTTCTTCACCCGCCGCGCCGAGGGCCTGAAGGTCGGCGGCGGTAGGGCTACAGCTGCGTCCTCAGATACGGTGGTGGCCATGCAGAGGGATGTTTCGCGGCAGGAGGCCTGGAACCTGCTCACTGAATGGGTCTCCTCAGCCTCGCTGCGGCGCCATGCCCTGGCCGTGGAAGCCGCCATGCGGACCTATGCCCCCCGGTTTGACGGCGACGTGGAGCTGTGGGGCGCCACGGGCCTCCTGCATGACCTGGACTACGAGCGTTATCCCTCGCTCCAAGACGGCCATCCCCGCTATGCCCTGCGGGAGCTCGAGGCTCAGGGATATCCCCCCGAGCTGGTGCGCGCGGTGGCCTCCCACGCCGACTTCATGGGCGTGCCCCGTGAAACGCCGATGGAGAAGACGCTGTACGCAGTGGACGAGCTATCCGGGTTCGTGCTGGCCTGCGCCTACGTCCGCCCCCAGCGCCTGGAGGGCATGACGCCCAAGTCGGTGCGTAAGAAGCTGAAGCAGCCGAGCTTTGCCGCGGCCGTCAACCGCCAGGACCTCGTTCAGGGGGCTGAGGAGCTGGGCGTGGACTTCGATGAGCATCTGACCGTGGTGATCGGCGCGCTGGCCGAGCGCCAGGACGAGCTCATCGGCGAGTCGGACTCGGAGTCTGGGCGTGATGCGGCGGGTTCTCCGTCGCCTGCGGTGGCGCCTGCTCCGGATCAGCCACGTTGAGCGTCTCGACCAGCCTGGCCAGCTCGATGACCTGCCGGACCGGCCCGCGGCCGCAGATGACCTTGAGGCGACGGGATCGCCGAGCCAGCCGGCGCTGGGCGTTGAGCAGGACGTACAGCCCGGCCGAGTCCAGAAACTCTGTCCCGGTCAGGTCCATGACCACATCATCGTGTCCCCGCCGTACCACCGAATCAAGGTGGGCGGCCAGCCTTGGCGCCGTCATGAGGTCGACCTCGCCGAGGGCGCGCAGCACCGTCTCACCAACGTGATGCTCCTCCAGCACCTCGAGATGAATCGGTCCCGGGCGCCGCAGCGAGTCCGCCAGGGCGGGTCCGAATTTGAAGTGGGGGCTCAAGTCGATCTCCTCCGTGCGGGCGCAGCGGCGCACCGCTGGCCAATGCCCAGCAGGTCGCCTTCCACCCAGTTCGACTAGCCCGCCACAACCTGGACAGGAAGGCGGGAGTCCAACTAACTCAGTGCTGCCCGGGAGGAGGGGATCGAAACGCCCGCCGCCGGTGGTTCTGCCGCAGTCCCCGTTGGTTATGGTGGCCCGGTGACGGTCACAGTCGTCGTCCTGGAGGGCGATCAAACCGGGCAGGAGCTCCTGGAGCACGCGCTGCGCGTCCTGGACTCCGAGCTCCTCGGCCTCCAGATCGAGTTTCAGCGTTTCGATCTCTCACTGGAGCACCGTCGCGCCACGGCCAACGAGGTCGTCAGCCGGGCGGCTGCGGCGATGCGGGCTGCCGGACTGGGGATCAAGGCGGCCACGATCACCCCGGAGGGCGCGGTCGACGTCGGCTCCCCCAACCGGATCCTGCGCGAGCAGGTGGACGGCAAGGTGATCGTGAGGACAGGTCGGCGCCTGCCAGGGGTGACCCCGGTCGCCGGCGTCCATCATCCGATCTCGATCGTGCGCATGGCCGTCGACGATGCCTACGGGGCCAAGGAGTGGCGTGAGGACGGCGAGGGGCCGGCGGCCGAGGTGGCCTACCGCACCGAGCGGATCAGCCGCTCCACGTGCCGGGCGGTGACCGAATACGCGTTCCGGTCCGCGGAACGGACGGGCGCCCGCGTGTTCGGGGGCCCCAAGTGGACCGTGTCGCCGGTCTACGAGGGGATGCTCAAGGAGGAGATGGACGAGGCGGCTCGCCGGCACCCCGACGTCGAGTACCAGCCCGTCCTCATCGACGCCACATACGCCGGCCTCATCTCAGGCGCGGCCGACGCACCGCTGGTCATCCCCACGCTGAATCGTGACGGAGACTGCCTCTCGGATCTCGTGCTCCCCCTCTTCGGCTCCATCGCGGGCGCTGAATCCGTGCTCCTGGCATTCGACGACGACTACCGCACGACCGTGGCCATGGCCGAGGCACCGCACGGCACGGCTCCGGCCCTGGAGGGCAAGGATGTGGCGAACCCCCTGGCCATGATCCTGGCCTGTGGAGCCCTCCTGCGCCACGCCGCCGACGCGCACGGGGCCGCCGCCGAGCGCGCCTCCCGCGCCATCTACGAGGCGGCGCTGGAGACGGTGGGCTCCGGCATCCGTACGCCGGACCTCGGCGGCCACGCCGGCACGACCGAGTTCACGGACGCGGTGATCGAGCGGGTGCGTACGAAGCTCGAGGTGTGGTCGGCGCTGTAGGCAGCGCTCGCCGCGGTCGGCTTGACGCCGCGGTCGGCGCGCGGTCAAACCGGTGCGCCCGCGGCTGAACCCCCATGAACTCAGGCGATTTCGGGGCTCGTGCAAGATCCCCTGCACAACCCCGGTTCCGTCCGCACCGATATCTACTCTCGCGAACATATGTTCCGAAAAGCTTCTGAACGACTGAGAAGCGCATTGATCCTCCTCGACGACGTGCTCGGGGACCCGGACGAGGCACCCCTGCCCCATCCGCATCGCCGCACCCTGCACTGGCAGCCAACTCGCCGTGCCGGGTCGGTGACGTCTCACCCGGCGCACTGCATCTCGCCCGTTCGCCGCCGAAGCGGCGCACTGCCGGAGCGTGCCCGGCTGACCCGGATCTAGCGCAAGCGGTCTGAACAACTACAACTGAATAGGACACGGGCGGCCTCGACCTGACCCGCTGGCGCTCGGCTATCCGACGAGAGCGCTGGCTAGCGGACGAGGGCGCTCGCTACTGGAAGAGAGCGCTCGGCTACCCAGCGAGAGCGCTGAGGGCGGCGATGACCCCACTGGGCTCCCCTGTGATCTTCGTCGTGCCTGCGCTGACGAGCCCGAACACCACGGCCAGAAATGTCCCGATCCCCAGGACCAGGCACACAATCAGCAGCACGAGCACCTGAGGGTTCTCACGGAAGAAATCCACCACTGGCCGCATCTGAGGCATGGTGTCACGACAGGCCCGGGACCCGACCCCGCCTGCGTGGGACCCGCCGGCGGCGGCGATGGCGTGGGGCGCATATCCGCGTGGTCCGACGCCCGTTCACGGATACGCCTATCGTTGGCCGCTCGATGACCCCACCCGAAATTGAAGGCGAGCCGATCTCCGCGGAGGGCCTGACCGCGCTCAAGCGTGAGCTTCACGAGCTCGAGAGCGGCGGCCGCCGCGCGATCGCCAAGCGGATTCTGGTGGCGCGGGAACTCGGCGATCTCAAGGAGAACGCCGAGTACCACGCCGCCAAGGAGGACCAGGCACACCTGGAGACACGAATCAAGCGCCTCCAGCAGCGGCTGCGCAACGCGGTGGTCACTGAGACCTCCGACGACGAGACATTCTCGTTCGGACGGACCGCCGAGGTCGTGGATGAGGGCACCGGCGCGGTGCACACATGGACACTCGTCGGCCCGACGGAGGCCGATGCCTCGCAGGGCCGGCTGTCATTCCAATCTCCCGTCGCCAAGGCGTTGACCGGACGCTCACCAGGTGACCTGGTCGAGGTCCCCACGCCGCGCGGAGCTCGGCGACTCCGCATCCAGCGCCTGGTCTAAGCCAGCTGGCCCACGCCGGCCAGTGTGCACATGCAACAAACCCCGCCTGCAGAACAGACGGGGCTGCGCACTCACGGATAGAAAAACCGGCGGCGACCTACTCTCCCAGGCCCTTGCGAGCCAAGTACCATCGGCGCTGAGGGGCTTAACTTCTCTGTTCGGAATGGGAAGAGGTGTTTCCCCCTCGCCATAGCCACCGGAAACCGGTAGAGACCGCCTCAACGCGGACCCTCAAAACTACACAGTGCCAATGCACGGATATCAAATATCCGTCAAGCCCTCGACCCATTAGTACCGGTCTCCTACGGATGTCACCATCCTTCCAGATCCGGCCTATCAACCTGGTGGTCTACCAGGGGACTTACTCCCTCAAGGGGATGGGAGAGCTCATCTCGAGGCCGGCTTCCCGCTTAGATGCCTTCAGCGGTTATCCGATCCGCACGTAGCTAACCTGCTATGCCC
>JBJMLC010000165.1:0-17713 GCA_045805485.1 Solirubrobacteraceae bacterium
AGGATGCCAACATCCCCACGCCACCGCCGGGCTCCGGCGAGTTCAGCATCGGCCACCTGGTGGCCAGCGAGGCCGAGGTGGACGCAGTTCTGGCCCGGGCCGAGGCCGCCGGCGCGACGGTCACCGACCAGCCTCACGAGCGTCCGTGGGGGATCTACTCCGGCTACTTCCGCGACCACGACGGCCATCTGTGGGAGGTCATCTACAACCAACGGGCCACCGGCTGATCGGGCTCTCGCGCTTTAGAGCGCGTCAGGGCGACCTCCAAGTCCCCCGCCCATAGGTGGCGGCAAAGAACGCCTTACCGTCGGCGCTGAGCACCAGGTCACTCACCCGGACATTGGGCAGGCCGGTCCCCGCGGGGGCCCAGTGGCCGCCGCTGTATTTCTGGACGCCGAAATCGGTTCCGGCAAGGAGTGTCGAGCCGGAGAGGAGCAGCACATTCACCGATGTGTTCTGGAGCTGCTGGCCGATGTTGGTCCACGACGCCCCACTGTCATGCGATTCCCAGGCGTCGCCAGCCTTGGGGTACGTGTGGTACGCCTGGACCGCGAACACCCCGAGGCCAACGTATAGGTGGTCTCCGGACGGCCCCGACCCGACCCGATCCAGCGCGATGTCATCCACCGAAAGAGGTCCGAAGTTCATCGCCAGCTCGGTCCAATGAGCCCCCCGGTCCGTGCTGCGCCAGAGTCGGCCGAACTGCGTGCCGACATATATCACTGGGACCGCGCTCCCCGGAAACACGCCCGCTCTGATGCTGGTCAGACGGTCGGCGCCCAGTGGGAGGCTGCGCGTCTTCCACGTGGCGCCGTCGTCGCTGCTCACATACACCACGCCGGACGACACCGGGAGGATGAGCATATGTCCGTCCCCCGTGGCCTGGACGAGCCGGAGCGTGGGCGAATAGACGTTGGTGGGCTGGGGGTGGAGCGTTACGTTGTGCCAGGCCAGTCCGCGGTTCGATGAGGTGACAAACACCTGAGGTGGGTTCACACCGGCGTAGTAATGGGCCGGATGGAGGCGGTCGATCAGCACGCCGTACCCGTCGGCGTGGTAGATCTCGCGGCTGCTCGACCGCCCGTTGAACTGGTCGACTCCGAGGTCCTGGGCACCAATCAAGGCGAACTTGGCCGACAGCGCGGAGACGTCGTAATCGATGCCGGAGATCAGGCCCGGGTTGTTGTTGACGTATTTCCGGGTCTTGAGGTCGAAGTAACAGGTTCCGCCGTCCTGGCCTCCGTAAACCGCGAGGTGAGCAGGATGTGTGATGGAGTGGCCGAAGGCCACCGCGCGGAAGTCGCCGAAGGAACAACGGCTTGAGTCGACGCTGCTGAGCAACCTGGTGTGGGTGCTTCCAAACGCGTAGCTGTAGGGACCGAACTCATGTCCGTAGTACGCCACGCTCGGACGGTCGGGGTCGAGCACCATCTGAGCGATGGTGAACTTCTGGGTGACGTTCTCATGCGTCCGGTAGGTCCACCGCCGGCCGTCCGTGCTTGTGTACATACCTGCGTGGTTGTCCCCGGTGATGTCGAGCGCGTATGCGTATGTGACCCGATGGGCGCCCGTGGTGGTGCCGATCGCCGGCACCAACGTGTCTCCGTCGCCCAGACTGGGGTCCACCGCGTAGGCACTCCACGTCTGGCCGCCATCAGCCGACCTGTACATCGCATGTCCGGTGGTGACCGTCGCGCTCCCTCTGTGCGCCACGAGTCCGGGGCGCTGGGCCACGCCGGCGAGCATGACGCCCGTCACGCGGTCGACCGCCAGATGGACCGACGCCACGTCATACGGCCCGACCCCGAGAGCGAGCACGCTCTTCCAGGTTCTCCCACCGTTTGTCGACCGGAACAGGCCGTTGTTCGCTGCCGCGACCACGATTCGATCGTTCTTTGGATCGACCGCCAGCCCGGTGACCGCAAAGCCGTGCATCAGTGATTCGCTGGCCGCCAGCGGCGTCCAGGTCTGGCCGCCGTCCACCGATTTGAGCACCCCGTCGCCGGGCTGCACGCCTGATTGGTCGACATCATCCCAGCCCGTCCCGGCGTACAGGATGTGTCTGTGAAGCGGGTCCACGGCCAGCGAGTTGACCGCCGTGGCGGGCCACGAGGAGCGGGTCACGTCCCTCCAGGGATGCGTTCCGGTCCGCTTCCAGATCCCGCCCAACGTGCCAATCACCTCGGTGGGAGGGGAACCCGGGACGATCGCGACGGCGCTGACACGGCCGGCCAGATTGGGCTGGTCTCCGACCGGGGTCCCGTTCACCAGGGGGGCGATCGGATGCCAGACGCCAGGGAGCGGCGCGGCGGTCGCACTGGGCGGAGCGGCGCCGAGCAACAGTGGGATAACGCTCGCCAGCAATGCGATTGAGCCCCTCACGAGTCCACCGCCGCGAATCCTAAAGGGAGCCCGACGTCTTGTGGTGAGCAGGAGCCAGCTCGGCAAGCCCCGGCTCCTGCGCATTCGCTGAGCCGCTGGGCAGGCCGAGCAGTGGCTGGCGCTATGCCCTCGGCTCAGGCCTGAGGATTCCGAACGTCGCGCCCTGAGGGTCCTGCAGGATGGCGATCCGCCCCACGTTGGGCACGTCCATCGGAGCGGCCAACGTCGAGCCGCCGAGCTCACCCGCCTGGGCGGCGATGGCATCAGGATCTTCGACCGAGACATAGGGGTGCCAGTGGGGAGGGAGGGAGGCGTCGGGAAGCGTCATCAGCCCCGCGATGCCGGTCTCTCCGCGATTGAACACCCTGTAGCCGCCATAGTCAGGCCCCATGTCCTGGGTCGTCCAGCCGAACACCTCCTCATAGAACCGCTGGGCTCCATCGGCGTCGGTCGTGCCCAGCTCATCCCAGATGAAGACGCCCTCAGGCACCGGACCGTCGTTGAGCGGCTGGTAGGCGCTCACGTAGGCGCCCTGGGGATCGCCGATGATGGCCATCCGGCCAACGTCGCCCATCTCGAACGGGCCGGCGGCGATCCGCCCTCCGGCGGCTGTCGCCTTCTCGATCGTCTCGTCGAGGTTCTCGACAGCGATGTGACTGAGCCAATGCGGGGGCGGCGCACCCTCCATGGCGGTCGCGAAGGCACCGTGGCTCCGTCCTCCGCTGGAGATCATCGTGTAGTCGATCTCCCCCGGCTTGAAGACCTCTGTGCCCCAGCCGAACAGCTGGGTGTAGAAGTCCTCCGCCTGCCCGGGCTCTGAGGAGACCTGCTCGTGCCAAACGAACTTTCCGGCTGCGGTGGCGCTTGTGCTCACTGCTTCAACCTCCTGGGGTCGGCATTCAAGGATCTAAGACTCCGGCCTGAGACGAAAATCATCGCTGTTCCGCCAAGAGCGCGAGGCGACCCGACGGTAGGGTGGGGGCGGCAGGTTTTCGGGCCAGATAAGGAGCAGTCAAATGCCGATTCACCCCACCGCCGAACAGTTGCAGGCGCTCGCCGCCTCGGAAGACGATGGCCCGCTGGTGATGCTCAACCTGCTCCGCTTCAAGCCGCAGGCCGACGGCATCGACGAGGGCATCAGCGGGGCGGAGGCCTATGCCCGCTACAGCGTGGCCACTGAGCCGTTTCTGCGCGCCGTGGGGGGAAAGCTGCGAGCGGCGGTCCGGGCGGGGGAGTGCGTGATAGGGCCGGCGGACCGTGAGTGGGACCTCGTCCTGCTCGTCGAGTACCCGTCGCGGCAGAAGTTCCTGGAGATGGCCGCTAACCCTCAGTACCAGAAGATCCACGCCCATCGGGAGGCCGCGCTGGCCGACTCCCGTCTGATCGCCTGCTCCGATCTCGAGGCCCCGTCACTGGCCGGCATGCGCTGAGGGACTCGGGACGCCGGCCGAGGCTCGCCGGGATCGCCAGCCGAGGACGGCAATCGCCGTCAGCGAGTACATCGAGATGGCCAACGCCTCTCCGCCCAGGACGTCGGTGGCGTAGTGGGCGCGCAGGTAGATGCGGCTCAGTCCTACCAGCAGGGCCAGCAGCGCCCCGGCGGCCACTGCAGCAGTCCGGATGCCTCGGCGGGGGATCAGGACCGTCACCGCGAGGGCCAGCGCGAACCAGCCCACCGAGTTGGCAGCGTGGGCTGAGGGGTAGCTCTGCCCGCCCGTGTGGACGAGCGGACCAGGCGGCCGCGGCCGGTCGACCACTCGCTTGGTGATCCACACGGTCACCCAGGCGAGAGCCGCTCCGCTGACCAGGGCGGTGGCCCGGGCCCGGTGCTGGTGGCGGAGCAGGAGTACGGCGGCCAGGAGCACCGCGGGTCCCACGACCACGATCAGCCCCAGCGTGGTGATTACGCGGACGACATGGTCAAGCCAAGGCTCGCGCAGGTCGTTGGCCAGGTCGAATGCGCGGGAGTCAATCCCCACCGAGGGGTTGGTCGTGACCGCGACGGTCAACGCCACGAACACCGCTGAGGCGGCGATGGCGACCCCGATCAGCAGGCGCAGGGACGGTGAGCGGCGCATCGCCGCCTGAGGCTATCCGGGGGCCAACGCCCCCTGGGTTCAGTTGACTCCTTCGGGAGGCCCGATGGTCGCCGCCTCGGGACCGAAGCGCTCGACATAGACGGCATGAACTTCGCTCCAGTCGCCGAGCCGCTCCCGCGCGTCAGGCTCGCCCTGGAGTGCCGACTCCAGTGCGTCCAGGCACTTGTGCCAGCCGGCCCCGTCGCGGGCCGCCTTGCCATGCTCGTCCAGAATGTCGATCAGCGTCAGCTCCGTGCCTTCGGACGTGGAGCGCAGGTTGAGCTCCAGGATGTCCGCGCCCCAGCTCAACCTCATCAGCGTCGGCGGCTCGTAGGCCAGCATCTCCCCGTCGATCGGTTCGACGCCTTCGACCGGGAAGGAGAATCGCAGCGTCGCGCCCGTGGCTCGCTCTCCCTCGATCGTGGATGGAAACCACTTGGCCAGGTGCTCGGGTTCGGTGACGGCGCGCCAGACTCGCTCGATCGGGTGGGCGAGATTGCGGGTGAAGCGCAGCTGCCAGCGCCCGTCGTCGCGCTGCTCAAGGGTTCCGTACATCAATCCTCCTTCTCGTCTGCGGCCATGGTCGCCAGATGGTCTTCCAGATCGTCGAGGCGCGCCGACCACAGGCGGCGATATGGCTGAAGCCACTCGTCGATGGATCGCAGGGGCTCGGGACGAACGCGATACAGACGCCGCTGGGCATCGACGCGCACGTCCACCAGGCCGGACTCCCGCAGTCTCCGAAGGTGCTTGGAGACAGCCGGCTGGCTCATGTTCAGCTGCTGCACCAGGTCCCCAACCGGCAGTTCGTCCTCTCTTAGGAGGTCAAGGATGCGCCTGCGGTGAGGCTCGGCCAGCACCTCGAACGTCGACATTCGCGGGAGAATAACCAAAGAGGCATATAGCTGTCAAGGCATGTACCATTTTTTGCCGCGCGGTTTGTGGCGGCGTGGTTGGTCGCCGCGGTGGGCCGTCGGCGCGGGGGCGTGTGGCCGGTTGCCGCGGCAGGCCGTCGGCGCGGCGCGTGTGCCCGGTCGCCGCGGCAGGCCGGCGCAGCGCAGATGTTCTTTTCGTAACACTCGATCACGCTCGAGATCGAGGGCTACAAAAGGTGCATATATGACCCCTTTTGTTACCCAGTCCAGCCTGCCGTGATCGAGTGTGACAAAAAGGGCAGGCCGGGGGTCAGGTCGGTGCCCGCTGCGCAGCACCACCGTCGGCTGGCCGCCGCAGCCGCGCTCCGGCAGCCCGGGCCGGCTGGCCGCCTGTCGGCTACTCCGTCAGTGGCTGTAATCGGCCTCCGCACCCACTTGACAGTTGCCGCCGGCGTTGTTCGCCCACGTCGTGACGACTGCGACCCTGGCTCCCGCCCCGCTGCCCGCGCCAAACCGCATCACGTCCGACAGGGCCGCGTTGCCGGTGTTTTCCGCCTGCGCGAGCGGTGCCAGCGAAAACCCATCGGTCGCAATGGGAGCCGTGTCGTGAGTCAGAATCGACCTCACCACGTCCAGCGTGGTCCCGCTGATGTTCGTGTACCCGAGACCGAGCTGTGGTGGGTCTGTGCCGCTGACGCAACTCGCGTGAACGTCGACCAATCCCGGGACCTTCAGCAGCTCGTGGTCACTGAGGCTAGAGGGCGTAAGGGTCAGGTGCGCGAGCGATCGGCGCCCCGGGCCGTGGACAAAGCCGGTGGGACCGATGCCGCCGAGCGCATGGGCGTTCCTGGCCACCCCCGCGCTCGGCACCAGACCCAGCCTGGACTTGTTGATCTCGATCCCGGTCAGCGTGTGCTGCGTGAGCTTGATGGCGGCCACGGAGCGGTTCGTGAGCTGGCTCCCGTTGATCGTGGAGCTGACCGCGTACGCGCTTCCGCTCATCGCCACCAGCAGGGCCACCAGGGCGACGATCATCGCCCGGCTGGGCACGTAACGCCGGCGATCGGATGGCGCCAGCTCGCCCGGCGGCGCCTCAGTCGGTCTTGGCATAGCTGCTGGCTCCGAACCAGTCGACCACGACGACCGGCTCGTCGCCGACGACCCAGGCGTCGTGTCCCTTGGGGAGAGACGTCACATCGCCGGGCCCTGCGACCATCTCGCTGCCGTCATCCATGCGGATGGCCAGCTGGCCGGACACGTGGTACTGGAAGTGCGGCGCCTCGCAGCTCTCGGTCCCGGCAATCGGCCTGACGTCGTTGGACCACCGCCAGCCGGGTTGGAAGGTCATCCTGCCGATCTCAGCCTCGCCGATGCTCAGGATCTCGGCCCTTCCGTTGGGGAACTCACGCGTTTCCTCAGGCTCTCCAAAGCTCTTGTGCTGGGTCTCTTGCGTCATCTCATCCTCTCTCTCGTTCCTGGACCAGGGCAGGGCCCCGGGTCAGCCTTCGTCCCAAACCTGAACGACGGTCTGATCGGAGATCAGGCCACCGTCGAGACCGATCACCGTCGCGCACAACACGTTGGTGCCGTCCGGATAGCGGCACGCCTGCGTGAAGGCCGCGCCCGTGTCGTCCTTGACCGTTTGCCTGACCGAATGGGTCATGTCCCGGGCGAATGTGTCCTCCAGCCAGTCCTTGATCTCTGCCCGGGTGCTCAGGACCCGCGGTGAGCCAGGCATTGAGAGCTTGTCGACGATCGTGACCGTGGCGTCCTGGCCGTACATGGACAGCTGCGTCGCTGCGTCACGTTCCTCCGCGGCGCGCGTGAATGCGTCCAGATCAAACGACGTGATGGTGCTCATGGATCCCTCCTTGATCGGGGAGCGCGGGGCGGTGAGTGCCGCTGCGCCGGGTGCTTACCTACCAGTAGGTAAGCTGTCTAATAGGCAACCTACCTTCTAGTAGGTAAGATGTCAAGACCAACGGCATCAAAATCCATGGCCACCGCCCCTCCGAACAAACCCCCGCGAACCGCCGAGCCGAACAAACCCCGGCGAACCGCCGAGCCGAACAAACCCCCCGGAACCGCCGAGCGAATCCTCGACAGCGCCGAGCGCCTGGTCCAAGACCGCGGCTTCAACAGCTTCAGCTACGCCGACGTTGCCAATGAATTGGGGATCACCAAGGCGAGCCTCCACTACCACTTCCCGGGAAAGGCCGAGCTCGGGCAGGCACTGATTCAGCGCTACGCGGAGCGGTTTGCCGCCGCGCTTGATCAGATCGACCGAGATCTGCCCGACGCGCGGGCCAAGCTCGAGGCCTACGCGGGGCTGTACGCCGAGGTCCTGCGCGGACGGCGGATGTGCATGTGCGGCATCCTGGCCGCCGAATACCAGACGCTCCCTGAGGACATGCGGACAGCGGTCATCCGCTTCTTTGACGACAACCACGAGTGGTTGGTCGGCGTCCTCTCCCAAGGGCAGGCGGACCACACGCTCAACATCACCGGGTCTATCGACGAGACCGCCCAGAGCATCCTCGGCACTCTGGAGGGGGCGATGCTGGTCGCCCGGCCGTACGGGGACACGTCGAGGTTCGACGCGACGACGCACCAGCTGATCGGCAGCCTGACCTCCACTGCCACCTAGGCAGCCGGAAACCGAGCCGCCCACGGCTCGAGCTCGATCTGCGCGGCGTTGATCACGTAGGACAGGGTCCGGTACCAGCCGGCGGTGACGAGGAGTTCCAGGAGCTGGTCCGATGTCCACACGCGGGCCAGCTCGTCCCACAGCTCCTGGCTCACGGAGTCGCCGTCATGGAGCTCATCGGCCAGGCGGATCACCAGCCGGTCCTCACCGGGCCAGTCGCCGTCGGCGCCGGCCGTGGCGGCGATCTCCTCCTCGGTCAGGCCCACTCCGCTCCCGAAGGCCACCGCGTGGACGCCCCACTCGTACTCGGCGCCGCACAGCGCGCACGTGCGCAGGATCATGAGCTCACGGGTGCGGGCATCCAGGAGGCCGTGGCCGAGAATGGCAGAGCCGAGTGGCCGCATGCGCGCGGCCAATTCTGGATGGACCAGCAGCGTGCGGAACAGGGCCAGCGGCTCAACCGGCGACCCCGGCGGCATCCATTTCGCCAGCTGGGCCTCGGTGTCAGGGTCATACGGCGGCTTGATCGGGCTGATGCGGGGCTGGATGTAGGTCTCGGTCATGGGATATCCTCCTGCTTCGGAAATCAGAGCACGAACATGTTAGCTTCGGATTCCAAAGCACGCAAGCGCCGGACCACCCCGGTGCCCGGACAGCCGGTCCGCGGCTCCCGTACGGGACGTCCCACGATGGCCCTGCTGGACCTGCTCGGGCGCCGCTGGGCGCTGCGCGTGCTCTGGGAGCTCCGGGACGGGACGAGCCCCACCTTCAGGGAGCTGCAGGTGAGGTGCGGCGGGATCTCCTCCAGCGTCCTGAGCGACCGCCTACGGGAGCTGCGGGAGGCAGGGATCGTGCACGCCAGCGGGGAGGCAGGCTACGGCCTGACCGGGGAAGGGCACTCGCTGCTCGATGCGCTGGGGCCAATCGACACGTGGGCCAAGCGCTGGGCCAAACGCACCCAGCCCGCCGCCGGGCCGCGCGCCGGATCAAGAGACCGTCGACAGAAAGGTGGCTGAGCATGGAGACCTGGGACGCAATCACCTCCCGGCGCAACGTCCGTCAGTTCACGTCAGAGCCCATCCCGAAGGATGCCCTGGACCGCATCCTGGAGGCGGGGCGGCGCGCGCCGTCCTCACGCAATTGGCAGCCCTGGGACTTCGTCGTCGTCACCGACCGAGATCAGCTCAAGAAGCTCTCGGAGGTGTGGCGGGGTGCGGGACATGTGGCGGACTCTGCAGCCACGATCGCGCTCGTGGTGAAGGGCGATGACCAGACGCGGGCCCGCGCACAGTACGACCTGGGCCAGGCCACGATGGCCATGATGATCGCCGCCTCGGACCAGGGAATCGGCAGTGGCCACTCGGCGGTGGAGGATCAGGTCAAGGCACGCTCGGTGCTGGGATTGCCGGAGGACCGGGTGGTGGTTTATCTGATCGATCTGGGATATCCCGCTGACCGGCCGCTCAAGCCGATCAGGCGACCCGACCGGCGGCCCTTCGAAGAGGTGGTGCACCGGGGCCGGTGGTGAGCCCCGGGGCCCCTCTAGTTCCCCACGCCGATGCCCGGGTCCGTTTCATGTCAGGCCGCGGCTTCACTCTCCCACCGCTCGCGAGCCACCATGCGGAGGTTCGGCCAGGTGGCGGGCGCTCCCGGCGGTCGGTCCACAAGATATGGGTGACCGGCTGGCAGCCGGGACAGCCGCTCACCCAGCCCTGATTCGCGCAGCTGCTCGGTGACGGTGCGCACAGCCGTTTGAATGACGTCGTGGCGCCGGCGGGCGCTCATGAGGTTGCCGCCCATGACATCGAGGTCCTGGACCGTGGGCTGGATGAGGGCGACCTCGATTCCGTTGGCCCGGAGACGCTTGGCCTCAGAACCGAGCCTACGCCCGGCGGCCTGTCGCATCGAGAAGGCAACGCGCTCGCCCAGGGTGCGCGGGCCCCCGACGTGGAGCGACGACATGGGGTTCAGCGCCACCACCAGATCCACAGCCTGGTCGCGGAGCACGTCCAGGTTGGAGGTGGAGTACACGCCACCGTCCACGTATGGCCGCCCTCCGATCTCCACCGCCCGGTAGAAGCCGGGGATCGCACACGAGGCCGCGACGGCATCGGGCAGCTCAGCCCTGGGGGCATCTGCCCGGCCGAAGGCAACCCGCCGCCCGGTCCGGTAGTCGACGGCCATGGCCCAGTAGTTTGGGTGAGGTGCCCAAGGGTCGGCACAGGCTCTCCGGATCGTGTCCTTCAATGGCTCGGTGGAGACCAGGCCGCGCGGCAGCCAGCCCGAGATGACCGCCGCCGGCGAATACCGGTAGGGCCGGGCCAGGGAGGCCGCAGCCAGCCGCCACGATCCCGGCCCGAACGCGATCCCGGACCGATCCAGCCTGAACGTCGCCCCCGCGGAGCGATCGGCCGTGGACGCGGCGCGCCCACGCGCGTCCGCCAGGCCCTCCAGCTCCTCGCCGGCTGAGTGGGCGACCATGAACCACGGCGGAACGCCAGAGGCCACGAGCGCCCCGATCATTGATCCCGCCGAGGTTCCGACGACGTAACTGGCGCTTCCGGGATCCCAGCCGCTCTCGCTGGCGATGGCGTGCAGCGCACCGACCAGCCAGGCACCCCCCAGGATGCCGCCGGCCCCCAGGACGAGCCCAATCCGTGGCGATTCCGTGTCACTCATGGCGCAGCAGACTCCCCGTCTGTCAGATGAGCGTACATGCCGCGCGCATGCATGCCCGCCTGCGGCCGCGGGTAGGCAATCAGATCGGAGGTGAATCGGACTCGGACATGACTCAGACCACGGCAAACCCGACACCCGCGGCAGCCAGGGCAGCTGCGGTCCTCACGGCCTACATCCGGATGTTCTCGGCCGCGGCGGAGGATGTGGCCGACACGCTGCGGGGCCGGAACGGCTCTGATCCATTCGAGCTCAGGGATCCCCAGTACATCCAGCGCACGCTCCCCGCCCTCCGGCTGGCCTCCGACTTCTACTTCCGGGCCGACGTGACGGGCCTGGAGAAAATCCCCCAGGAGGGGCCCGTGCTGCTGGTGGGAAATCACTCGGGAGGCACGATGATCGCGGACACGTTTGTGTTCGCGCAGGCCTTCTATGACCACTTCGGTCCGGTGCGTCCCTTCTACCAGCTGGCCCACGATCTGGTCTTCAAGATGCCCGGCCTGCGCTCGCTCGTCCAGCGGTTCGGCACGGTGCCGGCATCACCGTCCAACATGGGTGAGGCGCTGGAACGCGACGCGGCGCTGCTCGTGTATCCGGGCGGCGATCAGGAGACGTTCAGGCCGAGCTGGGAGTCGGACCGGATCGACTTCGCGGAGCGCAAGGGATTTGTCAAGCTGGCCCTGGAGCACGGCGTTTCGGTCATCCCGATCGTGGCCATCGGAGGCCAGGAGACAGGACTCTTCCTGGGGCGGGGCCGGAGGCTCGCCCGCGGGCTGGGTCTGGACCGGCTGATGCGCCTCAAGGTCCTGCCGCCGGTGCTCGGGCCGCCCGTCGGCCTGACCGTCATGGACCTTCCCCTGCGCATCCCGATCCCGGCCAAGGTCTCGATCCGGGTCCTCAAGCCGATCGATCTGCGACAGCGCCTGGGCCGCCGGCCGGACGTGGAGGAGGGGTACCGCCTGGTCACCTCCACGATGCAGCGGACACTGACCAGGCTGAGCCACGAGCGATCGGTGCCGGTTATCGGCTGAGGTCCGCCTCGTCGTATCGTCTGGCTGGGATGACGACCTGCACCCATCTGGACACGATCACCGTTCTGGAGCTCCCAGAGAGCGTGGCCGGTTGCGAGGATTGCCTGCGCGAGGGTGGGGTATGGCTGCATCTGCGTATCTGCCTGGGCTGCGGCCATGTGGGGTGCTGCGACGATTCGCCCAACCGCCACTCCACCGCGCACTACCACGCTTCAGGGCATCCGCTGATCCGCTCTCTGGAGCCGGGCGAGGACTGGACCTGGTGCTACGTGGACGAGGTGGCGATGCTGATCGCTGAGATCACCGGAAGCACGCGCATCCCGCCTTCGCCCATGCTCGCCGGTTAGCCGGCCGCACCAGCGAGCCTGCCGCCCCCCGGGCGCAACCACGTAGAGTCCGCCGCGATGGAGCCGCGGCTGCCCTCTGACTCCAGCTCCGTCCTGACGCGGTGGATGGGCATTGAGGATGCAAACACGGCCGGCTACGTGCACGGAGGGGTGATCATGCGGTTGTGCGATGAGGTGGCCGGGATCGCGGCCATCCGGCACTGCGGGGTGCGTGTGGTCACGGCGGGCATGGACCGCATGACGTTCATGGACCCGGTGCACGTGGGCCAGCTGGTGACGTTTCTCGCCACCGTCAACGCGGCCTGGCGAACCTCGATGGAGGTCGGGGTGCGCGTGGAGTCCGAGCACGTTCGCAGCCGGGAGGTGGCTCACACCTCCACGGCGTACCTGACGATGGTGGCGCTCGACGATCAGGGCAAGCCGGCGCGCGTGCCGCCGCTGGCGCCGCAGACTCCGGCCGAGCGGCGGCGGGAACAGGAGGCCCAGCTCCGCCGCAACAACCGTCTGGCCGAGCGCGAGGCCATCCTCGGCGCCCGCGACGAGCAGGGGTAAGGCGCGACCTCAGGCCCAGCGCCGAGCCAGTGGCGCGATCCCCTCCGGTAGGCGGACGGGACGCGGGCTGGAGGGAATCTGGGTCAGGATCGACGGCTTGATCGGCGTCCGGTAGTGGAGCTCGAATGTGCCGCGTCCACCCTCGTAGATCTCGGGCACGCTGACGTGGAGATGCACCCCGTCCGGGCTGATCGTGAGTTCGTGTTCGCTCTCAGGCGTCTCGGCCAGGTCAGCATTGAGAATCGGCCATTTTCCGTAGCTGGTCAGCAGGCGGTCCGGGCTGAGCACGATCGAGCCGACGGCCAGGTTCACAGACCGCCCCGACCTGACACCCGGAAGCGCGATCGACCGGCCAGAGATCTTCAGCGACACGCCTTCCACCGCCAGGAGGACGCCGGGCTGCGCGCCAGCCGTCTTCAGCTCTGCCGGCATCCTCCCCGCGCGAAACAGCCGGTAGCGCCAGGCGGTGCCCACGGCGCCTACGCGGCCGCTTCGGCCGGCTGAGTCAGCCAGTCAAGGATGTCGTCCACGTGCGTGACCGTGCCCAGGTGGCCCTCGCCGGGCCACGTGATGAGCTCGGAGCCGGGTATGCGGCGCGCCAGCTCCTCGGCGTGACGCAGCGGCACCATCGTGTCGCTGTCGCCCTGGTAGATCCGCACCGGCACCGTGATCGATGCCAGGTCCACGCCCCACGGCTCGCCGATTGCTCGGTAGTCGTCCACCACGCCGCGGGCCCCCCGCAGGAAGGCGCCGGTGAACAGGGCCATTGCCTCGGCCGGGGAACCCAGAGTGGGCACCACCTCCCGGTCAGCGGGTGAGAGCTCCCCTGAAAAGCTCTTGATGGCTGACTTCGGACTCAATCGCGCCAGGCGGGCGAACGTGCTCAGCAGGGTTCGGGCCAGCCACGGCCGTTTTCGGGACATCTTCAGCAGCATGCGGTCGGCCTTCTCGAAGTCATCCGCCTCAGCCCACTCTCCCATTTCGCCCATTCCTGCCACCACGGCCACTCGGGTGAGCCGATCGGTCAGGACGGCGGCGCAGGCCACGGCGTAGGGGCCGCCGCCGGAATAGCCCCACACCGCGAAGCGGCCCAGGTCGAGCGCATCGGCGAAACGCTCGACCTGGGCCGGGTAGGAGCCCACGGTCCAGCCATCGAGAGGAGCTGACAGACCCACGCCCGGGCGGTCCGGCGCCAGCAGTCGAATCTTTC
Source organism: Solirubrobacteraceae bacterium (assembly GCA_045805485.1). Taxonomy (GTDB): domain Bacteria; phylum Actinomycetota; class Thermoleophilia; order Solirubrobacterales; family Solirubrobacteraceae; genus Palsa-465. Next base: position 13,799 of record JBJMLC010000165.1, read on the forward strand.
GTCGCTTCGCCGACTCGTCCGCGAACGAGAACCCAGCCCCGCATGCCGGTACCCCATGGAGGGCCAGAACAGGGGAGCCCGTCGGGTCGCCGAACTCCCAGACGCCGATCTCGGCCCCATCCGCAGTCTGCACGGTGCGCGGCGTCGCTGCCACGGGTGGCGAGTCTAACCGGCGCGCAGACCCCGGACGGGCGCCCCGGAGTCCGCGCCCCCTTCTGCGCTTTCGATCTGCTCTGGACGTCGAACGCGCAGAAAGGGGCGAGATACGCACCTTTCTGCGCGTAGTCCGGGCGGCCCGCGGCGAGCGCAACAAAGTGGGCGTCCTGGCGCGAACGCGCGCGGCCCGGCGCGCGGAGGCCCGGACGCTGGGCGCGAATGCGGCGACCCGGACGCTCGACCCCGGCGCGACGCCTGCCGGGTAGGTGAGCCGCCGCTGGCGTAGAACTTGGGGCATATGCCGCCATCCGAGGCGACCACAGTCGACGCCGGGGGCCGGGAGGTCCGCGTCTCCAATCCTGACCGGGTGATCTTCCCGGAGACCGAGCGCTCAGGCCCGGTGTCCAAGCTGGACATCGTCAACTACTACCTGGCGGTGAGCGACGGAATCATGCGCGCGCTGTCCACGCGGCCGACGACGCTGGAGCGCTGGCCGAAGGGTGTGCACCCGGGGATCGTGCTCTCCACGCGGGAGAAGGGTGGGGGAGACGCGTTCTTTCAAAAGCGCATCCCCAGGGGGGCGCCGGATTACGTGGAGACAGCTCAGATCCAGTTCCCGTCAGGCCGGAGCGCCGACGAGATCTGCCCCACGGAGATCGCCGTGGTGGCCTGGGCGGCCCAGATGGGCACGATCACATTCCACCCCTGGCCGGTCCGAAGCGATGACGTGGATCATCCGGACGAGCTCCGGCTCGATCTTGATCCTCAGCCGGGGACCGATTTCGGCGACGCGGTGCAGGTGGCGGGTGAGGCCCGGACGCTCCTGGGAGAGCTGGGCTACACCGGCTTCCCCAAGACCTCCGGAGGGCGGGGCGTTCACATCTACGTCCGCATCGAGCCCCACTGGACGTTCACCGACGTCCGCCACGCGGCGATCGCCTTCGGCCGTGAGCTGGAGCGGCGCCTGCCGGGACGCGTGACGACCAAGTGGTGGAAGGAGGAGCGCGGAGAGCGAATCTTCGTGGACTACAACCAGAACGCCCGGGATCGCACGATCGCGTCGGCGTACAGTGTGCGACCAAAGCCCGGGGCGCCCGTCTCGGCTCCGCTGCACTGGGACGAGTTGACGGAGGTCGTACCGGAGGATTTCAGCGTGGCCACGATGCCGGCTCGCTTCGCCGAGGTGGGCGATCGTCACGCCGGCATCGACGACGTGGCCCACTCACTGGAGCCGCTGCTGGAGATGTATGAGCGAGACGAGGCCGAGGGGGTCGGCGACATGCCGTATCCGCCCGACTACCCGAAGATGCCCGGAGAGCCCAAGCGCGTTCAGCCCTCCCGGGACCGCGACCGGCCGCGCTGAGGCTCAGCCCCCGCCCGGCGTCAGCTCCGACTGCGGCAGCTTCGCCTTTGCGCTCCTCGATGCCGGCCGTGAGGGTGGGGGGACGACCGGTCCGATATCCCCGTCCGGGGCCTCGTCAAGGTCGACGATGACCGGCGCGTGATCGCTCGGCCCGCTTCCCTTGCGAGCCTGGCGGTCCACCCACGCGGCGCGCACCCGCGCCGCCACAGGGGCGCTGGCCAGGATCAGGTCGATGCGCATCCCCAGGTCCTGGTGGAACATCCCGGCTCGGTAATCCCAATACGAGAACACTCGCTCGTCAGGCCAGCGGTCCCGCACCACGTCGTGCAGGCCGACTTTCTGCAGCTCGGCCAGAGCCGCTCTTTCGGCCGGCGTGACGTGCGTATGGCCCACGTAGGCCTCCGGGTTGAACACGTCGGCGTCGGTGGGCGCGATGTTCATGTCACCGCACACGACCGTCGCGTCGGGACCGCCGGCCAGCATGTCCCGCAGCGAGGCCAGCCAGTCCAGCTTGTAGCGGTAGTGGTCGGAGTCCGGCGCCCGGCCATTGGGTACGTACACCGAGACCACCCTGACCCCATCGCAGGTGGCCGACACCGCACGAGCTTCCGGGTGGGGGAATCCGGGCGCTCCGGGAATCCCGGCCGCGACGTCGTCCAGGCCGACGCGGGACAGGATCGCCACCCCGTTCCACGTCGGCTCCCCGTGGAGTGCCACGGCGTAATCGCGCTCGGCCAGCTCATTGCTCAGGAGGTCCATGAAGGCCTCGTCGGTCAGCTTGGTCTCCTGCAGGCAGACCACGTCCGGTCGCCGCTCGTCCAGCCAGGGCAGGAGCCGCGGGACGCGCTGCTTGACCGAGTTGACATTCCAGGTCGCAATCCGCACGCCGGGTCACGGTAGCGGCCGCCGGGGTCAGGAGTTCTTCGTCCAGCCCAGCACCGTGGCCGTGCCGGCTCGTCGAGGCGCGCGACCGGCGGCGATGTCCTCCCGAAGGCGCGCCACCCCGGCCCGGAGCTCGTCCGGGTGGTCGCGGAGCATTCGCTCGAAATAGCTCGTTCGCCCATGCTCGGCAGCCGCCAGCAGCTCCTCCGGATCGGCTGACAGGGCGGCCATCGAGGCGTCGTCCATGTCCTCGAACCTGAACTCCACCATCTCCGCGCCCGGCAGGGCGTTCAGGAAATCCGACCGCGGCGGGTGGGTGGCCTCCATCCAGGGCCGGCTGCTGGGAAAGTAGTCCAGCACCCATAGCGAGGCCGCGTCCTCGCCGGTGAACCCCACCAGGACGAGCCGACCACCGGGCACAAGGATTCGCTGCGCCTCGGCGATCGCCCGGGCGCGGTCCTCGACGTGATGAAGCATCGAGATGAGCGTCGCCGCGTCAAACGTGGCCTCGTCGAAGGGGAGATGCTGCGCGTCGGCCTGCACGGTCTGGAGGCCCTTGGCGGCCGCTCTGGCGAGCATGTCCGGTGAACGGTCGACCACCACGGGGTCCCAGCCCTCCTGTTTGAGGGCCAGCGCGTAGTTGCCCGTGCCGCCCCCGATGTCGGCCACGCGCCGTCCGGGGGCTCCGTGGAGCGCCTGGCGCAGGGGTCCCAGCACGGAGGGGCTGGCGCTGCGCGTCTCGTCGTAGTGCTCGGCCTGGCGGGAGTAGTCGGGCAGCAGGCTCATGAGGCGGAGCTTGACTGGCGGCGTTTCACTGTAGTGGTGGGTTGGGTCGGGTGGGTGTTACCTGTTTTTGACGGCCACAATGACGTGTTGACGCGGGAGGACCACGGGGCCTTTGTGAGCGGCCGGGCGGGTGGCCATCTGGATCTACCTCGGATGCGGTTCGGCGGGGTGCGCGGGGGCATCTTCGCCGTGTTCACCGAGTCGCGACACGCGCCGATGACGCCGGTCCCGCGAAAAGACGGGGGGTTCGAATTCGAGCTGGCGTCCCGGGTGAGCCCGCATCGAGCCGCGGCTGAGTCAAGCGATGCTGCCGGGCGCCTGATGGCATGGGAACGCGCCGGACACATCCGGGTCGGCCGGGAGATCGAGGACCTGGACGTGGCGCTTTCCGATGACGGCCCACCGGTCGCGGTTTTGCATCTGGAAGGCGCTGAGGCCATCAGCCCATCGCTTGAGGCGCTTGAGCTGTGGTACGCCGCCGGGCTGCGCTCGCTGGGACCGGTCTGGAGCCGGCCGAACGCGTTTGCTCACGGCGTCCAATTCGTGTCCCCGTCGTCGCCTGACATCGGCCCCGGGTTGACCGACGCAGGACGGGCGCTGGTCCGGCGCTGTGCCGATCTGGGGATCCTGGTCGACCTCAGCCATCTGAACGACGCCGGGTTCTGGGACGTGGCCCGGATCGAAACCGGCCCGCTTGTGGCCAGCCATTCGGGCGCCCACAGGCTGTG
>JBJMLC010000166.1:0-56686 GCA_045805485.1 Solirubrobacteraceae bacterium
CCTCGGCGGTGGCCGGAGGGGACTCGCCTGACACGGGGCCCGCCGAGGCGGCGGCCCCATCGCCCGCCGCGCCCCCATCGCCCGCCGCGCCCCCATCGCCCGCGGCAGCCCCATCGCCCGCCGCAGCCCCATCGCCCGCGACGGCAGCCCCATCGCCCTGGCTGGCCCGGGCGCCGTTGTCCTCAACGGAAGCGGACCCGCCATCCCCGTCGGGCTCGACCTCGGCCAGGACGGCGCCCACCGAGACGGTGTCGCCCTCGGCGAAGTTGACCTTGGCCAGCGTTCCAGCCACTGGGGAGGGCACCTCCGCATCGACCTTGTCCGTGGAGATCTCCACGATCGTCTCGTCGACCTGAACCTGGTCGCCCACGTTCTTGCGCCACTCGAGCACGGTGCCTTCGGCGACGGAATCGCCCATCGCAGGCATGACAACCTGGACGGTGCCGCGAGCGACTGACATTCAACGCAACTCTAACGCTTGAAACGCCGCATTCCGGCGACGGCGACGGCTCTCGTATACGAATCCGATCGTCCCTGCGAAGGGCCCCAGGCCTCCCAGCACGACCACCGTCACGGCCAGCCAGTATGGGATGACGCGCGCCCGGGCGGCCCAGATGCAGACCAGCGACATGCCGATCCATAGCAGGCCGTGGGCGAGCCCCAGGATGAACGTCACGGGCTCGGGTTTGTCGGCCGCGAAGGCGCAGATGAGGAGGGCCAGGTACACCCCCGAGTGGAGGAACGAGAGCACCTCCAGCCGTCCGAACGTGACCAAGCCTCCCAGCCACGCCGGCCGAGGCGGCGCCACAGCCTGACGCTCGCCTTCCGGCGGCGTGAGGACGCTCACCCCCCGGAGCTCGCGAGCAGGCTGGCCATCCGCCGGAGAGGCTCGTCGGCCTCGGCCGGCCAGCGATCTATTTCGCGTGGCCACCACGCGAACTCGTCGTGCTCGTGGTCAGGCTGAACCGCCGCGCCCTCCGGCAACCACGCCTGGCCCACGAGCAGGACGACGTCGCTGGGGAGCAGGACGAGGGCTTCGATCCTCATCCGCTCGGGCTCCACCGACCACTCCTCCTTCAGCTCTCGCCCCATGGCGTGGGTCGGATTCTCGTCGACCTCCACGGAGCCTCCCGCGCCCAGCGCCCACCGCCCAGCCCAGGAGGCCAGCCAGGCCGCACGCCGGCCGGCCAGCCAGGACCCATCGGCCGCTCGCACCACGCACAGGACGGACAGGCTCCGGGCGGCGTCATCGCTCAGCAGTCGCAACGCCCACCGAGCGGGCTGGAGCTCCAGGCGCAGCGTGTCCTCCCGGACGTCGAAGTCGGCCAGCCGGGCCGCCAGGCCGTCGTGGGAGGGTGAGCCCCTGGCCCGCAGCGCCTCCAGAACGACGTCGGCCTCCCGGGAGGCACTCGCGGTCGGTTCAAACTCATCGCCGCGCCAGGAGACCTCGACTGCCTGTGGGGGCCAGGGTCCGCGGGCCAGGATGCCGGGTGCTTGGACCACGTCGGTAGACGGTACCGCGCGGGCGTTCGCTGGCCGGGCCGCTCGGCACACGCAACAGGGCCACTCGGCACACGCAACACAGCCGCTCGGCACATGCAACCGAGCCAATAGGCTCCCACCCGTGACACGGCGGTTGAAGCACTGGGGATGGGGTTACGAGGACGAGCAGCCGTCCCCCGCGGAGCTCCGCCAGGCTGCCGCCTTCCTGGTGGAGCGTCTGGGGTTCGGCCCCCCTGACCCGGAGCTGCCGGTGCCGATCGGCGAGGTCTCCCTGCCCGATCCCCGCCTCAGTCCGCCCGGAGCGCTGGAGCACATCTGCCACCAGGATCCCTACGAGCGAGCCCTGCACACCTATGGACGCTCCTACCGCGACGTCGTCCGCGCCTTCCGCGGCCGGTTTGACCACCCCCCGGATGTGGTGTCCCACCCGCGGGACGAGGCTGAGGTCCAGGCCGTCCTGGAATGGGCGGGAGAGGCAGGTGCCGCCGTGATCCCCTTCGGCGGCGGCACAAGCGTCGTCGGAGGCGTTGAGGGGGCGGTTCCCGACGATTTCACCGGGGTGGTCACGATTGATCTGAAGGGGCTCGGAGCCGTCCTGGAAATCGACGCAGGCTCGCAGGCCGCCAGGATCCAGGGAGGAGCCCTGGGCCCCGCCCTGGAGAAGGAGCTCGGCGAGCATGGCCTGACCCTGCGCCACTTCCCGCAGTCATTCCAGTTCTCCACGCTGGGAGGCTGGATCGCCACGCGGTCCGGTGGCCACTTCGCCACGCTGTACACGCACATCGACGATCTAGTGGAGTCGGTCCGAGCGGTGACGCCGACCGGCATCTGGGAGTCGCGCCGGCTGCCTGGCTCCGGCGCGGGCGTCTCACCGGATCGCATGCTGATCGGTTCCGAGGGCGCGCTGGGCGTGATCACCGAGGCGTGGGTGCGCGTACGACCCCGGCCGCAGCGACGGGCCTCGGCCGCGGTGGAATTCGACAGCTTCTCCGCTGGGGCGGCTGCCGTGCGGGCGCTGTCGCAAAGCGCTCTGTATCCCACCAACTGCCGCCTGATCGATGCTCGCGAGGCGGCGGTCACGGGCGCCGGCGACGGGTCGAAGACGCTTCTGGTGCTGGGGTTCGAATCACCGGGCCACGACGTCGAGCCCTGGATGTCGCTGGCCCTGGAATGCTGCGCCGACCACGGCGGGAGCTGGGAGCGCCGGGGGCGCGGTGGCTCCGCCCAGGAGGCCCCCGGAGGTGGGGCCGTGGGGAGCTGGCGCGAGGCCTTTTTGCGCGCGCCCTATCTGCGTGACACCTTTGTGGCCATCGGAGTTCTCTCCGAGACGTTCGAGACTGCGATCACCTGGGATCGGTTCGAGGCCTTCCACGAGGCGGTCGTGGGCGCGGCGTCGGAGGCGGTGCGCGAGGTGTGCGGCGCCGGCACGGTGACCTGCCGGTTCACGCACGTGTATCCGGACGGGCCAGCGCCGTACTACACCATTCTGGCTCCCGCCCGGCGCGGCTCTGAGCTTCAGCAGTGGGCGGAGATCAAGAGCGCCGCCTCGGAGGCCTTGCTGTCGGCGGGAGGTACGATCACCCACCACCACGCGGTCGGCCGCGACCACCGGCCGTGGTATGACCGGCAGCGTCCGGACCGATTCGCGGCCGCGTTGCGGGCGGCCAAGGCGGCGGTCGATCCGGCCGGCCTGCTCAACCCCGGGGTGCTGATCGACCCGGACCGACCGGTCCGTGCCGGCGCCCCAACCCTCACAGACGTCGCTCGTACACCCGGTAGCGCTTGACGATCTGGCCGCCCATGGCCTCCAGCGCCCGGTTCATGGCTCGGTTGGTCTCCAGGATCCAACCCGCCTCCGCCCAGGTCTGCGGCGTGGAAGCGGCGGCGTCGTAGCACTCCATGTACAACAGGGCGGCGGCACCCGTGTGCTGGTATTCCGGCAGGACGCCCAGGAAGCCAACGCGAACGTGGTCGATGATGCGGTTGCGGTTCAGGTAATGCCACCAGCCCACCGGCAGCACCCGGCCCTTCATCCTCTTATAGACCTGGTTTATGTCGGGGATGGAGATCGTCACCCCAGCCGTCTGGCCGTCGACCTCGGCCACCATGAACCACTCGCGCCGGTACACGAGCTGGAGCATCCGGGCGTACTCGTCGAGATCCTCCTTCGAGTACGGAACAAAGCCCCAGTTGTCTGACCAGGCGGCGTTGTAGACCTTGGCGAACTCGTCGAGGTCGCGCCGCAGCCCGCGCCGGGTCATCTTGCGCACCGTGGTGCCGTGCTCCTTCCGCGCCCGCTCCGCCAGCTCAGGCAGGATCGGCAGGACCTTGTCCCGCTCTGAGAGGTGCAGGGTCCAGCTTGAGAGATCCATCGCCTTGCTGAGCCCGGCGGCCTCGCAGCAGCGCTGGTAATAGGGCGGATGCCAGGGCTGGCGCACCATCGGCTCCAGCTCGAAACCCTCGATCAGGACCCCGCTCTCGTCGTTCATCTGAAAGTCCATCGGCCCCACCATGCGCTCGCACCCCCGCTCGGCCAGCCAGAGGGCCGCGGCGTCCAGCAGCGCCCGCACCACCCCCTCATCCTCCTCGAACTCCAGGAACCCGAACATCCCGGATCGGCTCTTGTGGTACTCGTTGAACGCGTGGTCGATCTGGGCGCTGATGCGTCCAACGATCCGACCCCCTCGCCGAGCCAGGAAGTACTCCGCCTCCCCGTGGGTGAAGTACGGGTTCAGCCGTCGGCTGAGGAACAGATAGCGCTCCAGCCGCAGCGGTGGGATCCAGGGCGTGCCGGCGTGCAGTCGGTAGGGGAGGGACACAAAGGCGCGCAGGTCGCGCAGACCCTGGACCGGCATGACCTCGGCGCGCATCGAGTCCAGAGCCGCCTACCCAGGATCGGCCCGCAGGCGCGCCAGCACGCTCGGCGCCGAAGGCGCCACCGGCGCCGGTATGCGTTCCAGAAACTCCCGCCACGGCGGATGGGCGGCAATGGCCGCCTGGATCTCGGCGACGGCCAGCTCCAGATCGCCCCCCTGCGCCGCGCCGAGGCCCGCCCAGAAGCGCAGCTCATGATTGTCGGCGTCCAGCGCGCTGGCCTGGCGATAAAGACGCGCTGCCTCATCGTGTCGTCCCTGCCCCACCAGCTCGTCGGCCTCGCCGGCCAGCCTATAGGCGTCGTGCACGGCCAGCAGCCGTCTCAGCTCCACCAGCGGCTCGGGGTCGTCCTCCACGCGCAGCGACACCGCGGTCTGCCACGGTGGACCCTGAGCTTCCACAACCAGGAGGGCGGCCGACTGCCGGCCTCGGAGATCGCCGCCTGCCTGCTCGCCGGCGTCAAGCGCATCGAGCAGCCGCCCCGGCAGTGGACCGGCGGCTTGATCGAACGCCTCGAGCATGGCCGGCCACACGTCCCCGGAGGCCATGATGTTGGCCTGGCAGCACGCGTGAGCTCCGACCACGTGACCGGCCAGCGGCATGCACTCGCTGCCGGTGTGGACGGCCGCCTGGCCCTGGCCATCCATGACCGCCACCTGCCGGCTGGCGGCGCTGGGGTCCTGGCCCACCAGCTCGGCGAGAGCGTCCTGGGCGCCTCGGCCCGCCTGGAGGAGCTCCAGCGCCCGGGGGCCATAGGACACCTCTGCGTTGGCCTGGGTGGCCACCACCCCCACGCCGGGAGCCCCCCAGGTGACGACGGATCCCACCGAGAACCAGTGCGACTGGACGGCCACGCCCAACGCGCCCGTTTCCGGATCGCGACCCAGGATCGAGTAGGTCATGGCCGCACCCTACTGTGCGACTCTGTCTTGAGGATGCGCTCGATCGCCGTCCTCGGCCCCGGAGGAGTGGGCGGCTTTCTGGCCGCGGCCCTGGCCCGCGCCGGGACACCGGTCACGGTGGTGGCCCAAGAGACCACGGCCGAGCACATCGCTGACCACGGGATCGAGGTTCAGAGCCGGCGGCTGGGGAAGTTCACGGGCCGCCCGGCCGCCGTGCCGGCCCTCAGCCAGCAGGTCGACGCCCTGATGGTGGCCACGAAGGCCAGCGGGCTCCAGGACGGACTGGACCGGATACACGCGCGCCCGGGGCTGGTCGTGCCGCTGCTCAACGGTCTCGACCACATGGAGATTCTGCGGGACCGGTTCGGACCGCAGAGCGTGGCGGCAGGCACGATCCGCATCGAGGCCGACCGCCCGGCGCCGGGAAAGGTCGTCCAGACCAGCCCGTTCCTGCGTATCGACCTGGCCTCCGGGCTGAGCGAGCTGCGCTCGCGGTTGCAGCAGCTGGCCGAGATCCTGGAGCGGGCGGAGGTTCCGGCGGAGGTGTACTCCGGCGAGGCCCAGATCCTGTGGTCAAAGCTCGTGCGCCTGAACGCCCTGGCTCTGACCACCAGCGCGGCCGATCGGCCGATCGGGTTCATCCGCTCGGACCCGTCGTGGCGGGCCGCCCTGCAGGGCTGCATCGAGGAGGCGGCTGCCGTGGCGGGAGCCGACGGAGCGCAGATCGATCCCGGCGCCCGGCTGGCCGAGCTGGACGACGCCCATCCCGATCTGGGGTCCTCGATGCAGCGCGATATCGCCGCCGGGCGCACCCCGGAGATCGACGCCATCCCGGGGGCGGTGCTCCGAGCCGCCGGGCGCCATGGAATCCAATGTCCCACGATTGCTCGCCTGACCGTCGAGGTGTCTCGGCGAGCCGGAATGCCGGCGCCCGACTCAGCGCTGGACGGCTCCGAAGGCTCGGCTAGAGCGGCGGGGTGAGTGGCCCGGGAGGCCCCGGGGCATGGACCGGCTCCTCCTCCTGCGGCTGGGCGACCGCCTCGACGATCTCCTCCTCGGCCTCCTCGGCCTCCTCGCCGTGGCGCCCGTCACACAGGATCCGGAACTGTCCCGTCATGCCGCCATCGGCCTGGAGCACGATTCCGGGCAGGAGCTCCTCGCCCTCCTCCAGCCCCAGGCGCTCGATGTCGAAGTGGGCCATGCCGATACCCCAGGTGTGGTGGTCCGGGTTTTCCCGGTCGTGGGCGGCGACTCCCTGGCTGACCCGTTCCAGAAGAGCGGCGATCTTGGTCGGCGAGGCCATCCTGTTAGAGCCTACCCGCGCTCTACTGACGCTCGATGAGCTCGATCCGGTAACCGTCAGGATCGCGCACGAAGCACAGCCGGTTCCCGCCCTCCCGGATGGAGTACGGCGGCTTCTCAGGCTCGATTCCCTGCTCCTTGAGGCGCTCCAGGGTGGCGTCCAGGTCGGGAGCCGTCATCGCGATGTGGTTGTAGCCCGTGCCGAGGTCGTAGCTGTCGACGCCGAAGTTGTAGGTCAACTCCAGGCGCGGCTCTGGGCCGTCGTCCGGGAGGCCCATAAACACGTTGATCGCCTCGTCGCGGATGGGGATCCGGCCGATCTCGTTGAAGCCGAGAGCCCGGTAGAAGCTGACCGAGCGGTCGACGTCGGTAATCCGGTAGCAGGTGTGAATCAAACTCATCGGCCCGGCACAGGCTACCCCGATAGCCTCTGGCGTGGTGATCATCGAGCGCTCGATGAACGATCAGTGGCTGTCCAACACCTATCTCGTGGCCGACGAGCTGGGTGCGGGCGCGGTGATGATCGATGCCGGCGGACCGGCCGCTCCTCTGCTGGACGTTGTCGGCCGGATGCGGCTGGAGCTGACGCACGTGCTGCTCACCCATCACCACCACGACCACGTGGCCGACCTGGACGCGGTGCTGGAACGTCACCCTGATGCCGAGGTCCTGATCCACCCCGCCGAGCGTGACTCCGTGCCTCAGGCCACGGGAACGATGGAGCCGGGGCGGCCCATTCTCAGTGGCGCACTGGAGCTCCAGCCTCTCCACACCCCGGGGCACACTGCCGGCATGCTGTCCCTGCTCCTCGGCGAGGCCGACGTGTTCACCGGCGATACGCTCTTCAAGGGCTCCGTGGGTGGGGTCAGGGCGCCGGGGCACACCACCTACTCAGACCTCAAGGCTTCGATCATGGACACGCTGCTGGCACTCCCTCCCGCCACCCGGATCCATCCCGGGCACACCGATCCCACGACGGTGGCCGACGAGCTGGCCCGCAACCCGTTCGTGCGCATCTGGCGGGGGGACGATCCGGAGGGCGATGAGGCCTGCACCGCGTTCGGGCGCCCGGCAACGCTGATCCTGTTCGCCACCGACTACGACGGCGGCCACAAGGCATGGATCCGCTGGCCCGACGGCAGCGACGACATAGTGCCCGGTTCGCAGGTCCAGAGGGCAGACGAAACGGGGAGCCAGACCGGGGACGACGGGGAGCACAACTAGGGGGGCAGATGGCGAAGGACAAGATCCCCACCTCGCGCGTGGGGCGAACGGCCAGGATCGGAAGCCTGGCGGCCGGACAGGCGATCCGGCAGGCCGGAACCCATGTGACCAACGTGGCCCGGACCCCGGACGGGCGCCGGGCGGCCCTGGAGCGGAGGCACATCGAGGCGGCCGAGCAGATCGTCGACGCTCTGGGGAACATGAAGGGCGCCGCCATGAAGCTCGGCCAGGTGATGAGCTTCTTGGACGTCGGTCTCGTGCCCGAGGAGTACCGGGAGGAGTTTCAGCGCAAGCTGGGAAAGCTGCGCGACGCCGCGCCCACGGTGACGTTCAAGGACATGCGCAAGGTGATCGAGAGCGAGCTCGGCGAACGCCTGAAGGACGTCTTCGAGGACTTCGACGAGGAGCCGATCGCGGCCGCCTCCATCGGCCAGGTTTACCGGGCTCGCCTGCGGGCCGACCGGGACTCGGACAGCTCGGCCCTGGCCGGAGGGCAGGTGGCGGTGAAGGTCCAGTACCCAGGTGTGGACGCCGCTGTCCGGGCCGACATGCAGAACCTGGGGCTGATCCTGCGCGTGCTCAGGCGCATCGCCCCGGGGATGGATCCCAAGGCGATCGGAGAGGAGATCCGCGACCGGATCGAGGAGGAGCTCGATTACGAGCTCGAGGCCGCCAACCAGCGCACCCTGGCGCGCATCTTCCGCGGGCACCCGTTCATCGCCATCCCTGAGGTCGTCGGCCCACTGTCCCGCCAGCGCGTGATGGTCTCCGAGTACGTCGAGGGCGTGAAGTTCGAGGAGCTCAAGGGCTATGACCAGGAGGAGCGTGATCGGGTGGGCGAGATCCTGTTCCGCTTCTACTTTGGCTGCCTGTACCGGCACCGCCAGTTCTCCGGCGACCCCCATCCTGGTAACTCGCTGCTGCTGGCCGACGGCCGGATGGCCTTCCTGGACTTCGGGTTGTTCAAGCGCATGCCACCGGGGACGGTGGAGTTGGAGATGGAGGTGGCCCGGGCGGTGATCGAGGGCGACCGGGACACGATCATGCGTATCGGCACCGAGACCGGGTTCTTTCCCCAGCCTGAGAGATTCGAGCCTGAGCGGGTGCTGGAGCACTTCCGGGCCGCCACGTCGTGGTACACGGTGGACCAGTACGTGGAGTTGACCCCGGAGTACGCGACTCAGGTGCTGATCGACATGAGCGATCCGCGTTCGGAGTACTTCGGCCAACTGCGCCACGAGTCGGCGCCGCCCGATCACATCTTCGGAAGGCGCATGGAGGTCCTCACGCTGGCCGTCCTCTCTCAGCTGCACGCCCGCGGAAACTTCCACCGGATCGCCCGGGAGTGGTTCTACGGCGATGATCCGGACACCGAGCTCGGGCGCCACGAAGCGGGCTTCTACGGCCGCACGAGCCCATCCGTCACCTGAACGGTTAGCCCCTGGGCTCGAGTCCGCAACCCCACAGCCCCGCCTCAAGGACTCTAGTCGGCCAGCCGCCCGCCGACAAGGGCCCGAGCCTCACGAGCGGCGCGGACGGCCTCTAAACCTCCTGTATCTGGATCAGGCTGGTGGTTCCGGGTCGTCCACTGGGCAGGCCCGCGGTGACGCCCACCCGTGCGCCGGGCTTGACCCAGCCCAGCTCCACCACCCGGCGCGCCGCGTCGGCGATCAGGGCTTCGGTGACCTCGTGGCGCGGCATCGAGGCGGCCTGCACCCCCCACATCAGGCTGCATCGTCTCACCGTCTCCCGCCCGGGCGACAGGGCGTAGATCGGGACCTCCGGCCGGTGTGCGGAGATGAGCCGGGCCGAGCGCCCGGAGAGCGTGGGCACGACCAGCGCCGCCAGGTGCAGCTCCCGAGCCGCCGCGCAGGCCATGTAGGCGACGGTGTACGCGGGGTCGCGGGCATCGCGGCGGACCCGGTCCTCATTCCAGGACCGGTAATCAGCCGAGCCTTCGGTGCGCTGCGCAATTGAGGCCATCATCTCCACCGCGAGCACCGGATACGCCCCCACGGCGGTCTCCTGAGAGAGCATCACGGCGTCGGTGCCATCCAGGATGGCGTTCGCCACGTCGGCCACCTCCGCGCGGGTCGGCCGGGTGGAGGCAACCATCGAGTCAAGCATCTGGGTGGCCGTGATCGACGGACGGGCCAGCCGGCCGGCCACCTGCAGAAGGCGCTTCTGCACGATCGGGACATCCTCGATCGGGAGCTCTATCCCCAGGTCGCCCCGCGCGACCATCACGCAGTCCGCCGCCCGGATGATCTCCTCCGCGCTGTCCACCGCCTGGGGCTTCTCGATCTTGGCCACCAGCGGCAGCCGCGTGTGCTTGCGCACGTTGGTCACATCCTCGGCGGTGCGCACGAATGACAGGGCGATCAGATCCACCCCCAGCGACTCACCGAAGGCCAGCATGTCCAGGTCCTCCTGGGGCACCGCGTCCAGCCCTCGGGTGGAGCCGGGGATATTCAGGCCCTGGCGGGAGGCCACCGAGCCTCCGATCTCCACCGCGGTGTGAAGCTCACCCGCGGCCTCGTCGATCCGGTTGACCCGTAGGCGGATCGCTCCGTCGGCCAGATAGATCACATCGCCAACGTCGACGGCTGACACCAGGCCGTGCCAGGTGACCGAGATGCGGTCCTCATTTCCCACCTCGTCGCTGCCGCAGACCAGAATCAGCTGATCGCCGGGCTTGAGCTCTGCGATGTCGTCGCTCAGCTGCCCGATCCTTATCTTGGGCCCGGGCAGGTCCTGGAGGATGGCCACGTGGCGTCCGGCTCGTGATGCGGCCTCGCTCACACGCTCAGCGTTCTCGGCGTGGATGTCCCGATTGGCATGCGAGAAGTTCAGGCGGGCCACATCCATGCCCGCCTCGACCATGCGCGCCAACGTCTCCGGATCTCGTGAGGCGGGGCCGATGGTGGCGACGATCTTGGTGCGGCGCACGGGGCGGGACGCTACTGAACCAGCTCGATCGCCTCGCCGTCCGCCGTCACCCGACCCCCCTGGCGGAGATCGCAGATCAGGTCCCAGTGCAGAGCCGAGGAGTTGCCGCCCCCGGTCTCCGGATAGGAGCGCCCCAGGGCCAGGTGCACCGTGCCGGCCATCTTCTCATCCAGGAGGGTGGCGCCCGTGGCCCGGTCGATCCCCGAATTGGTGCCGATCCCGAGCTCGCCCAGGCGCCGCGATCCGCGGTCGGTGGCCAGGGCGGCCTGGAGTCCCGCATCGCCGCGCTGCGCTCGGGCTTTCACAACCTCGCCGTTGCGGAAGGTCAGGCTGACGTCCTGCACCAGACTGCCGCGGTGGTTTGAGGGCACGGTGAACCGGACGGTGCCCTCGGCCGAATCCTCGTGGGGTCCCGTGAACACCTCGCCGCTGGGCATGTTGCGCCGGCCGTCGGAGTTGATCCACCGGCGCCCGGCCACTCGAAGACGGAGATCGGTGCCGTCGGCCTCAATGCGGATCTCCGAGACATCGGCCAGCCGCTCCACGAGCTTGGCCTGGCGCGCTGAGAGCTCTCGCCAGGCGTCCACCGGGTCAGCCCGATCCAGGAACAGTGCACCCGCCAGGAACCGCTCGTACTCCTCCTGGCCCATGCCCGCCTGCTGGGCCAGGGCGGCCGTGGGCCACAGGGTTCCGCACCAGCGCAGGCCCAGCCGAGCCTCCCGGAGGGCGGCCGTCGCCCGGGCCACCCTGGCCAGGCGCGCCGGATCGACGCCGGCCAGAGCCTGGGTGTTGGCCGGAGCGTCGACCCGGAGCCAGGCGTCGATCCCGTTTAGCTCATCAAGCTCCACCGGCGCGTGCTCATCGAGATGCCTCTCGTGGGCGTGCGCGAAGAACTGCTCCGCCGTGCGAGGCGGGGAGAGTCGCAGCAGCGGCCAGGCGTCTGCGTCCAGAACCGCCCGATGCAGCGCCAGCACGAGTGGCTCGGCCAGGGTGCTGGAGATGACCATCACCTGCTGCCCCGGCCGCACCTCCAGGCACCAGTCACAGAGCAGCCGGGCGAAGGCGTCCGGGTCGATCAATGTCGCCGGTACCAGCTCACCGGGGAGCCGATTAAGCCGCCGCGGCGCGATTCAGCTCGGCCACGACATCGCCCCGCACGGGGTCGGCGTGCCCGGGCCAGGCGACGCTGGGCTCCAGCCCGGCCAGCTTGCGGATCGACTCGCGGGCCTGCTCGGTGTCGATGTTGAACGCCGGGTGCGGCACCCGCGCCGGACCCTTCATCCCGGTCTGAGGATCCAGCGTGTATATGCAGTCGGACACCAGAGCCACCCGGTCGGATTCGCGGAACAGGCCGATCAGGCCCGGCGCGTGACCGGGAAGGTCGATCACCCGGAATCCCGCGACCTCCTCGCCCTCGCTCACCGTGCCGGCCACGGGCACCGCCCCGCCATCCCACACCGGCATCAGGCGCGGCAGCAGGAGGCGGCCGTGCGGCGCGAGCTTGCTGAAGTCGTGATACGGCCGGGCCGAGTCCGAGGACTCCGCCGCCTGGCGCTCGGCCTGGTGGCAGTACACGGCCAGACCGAGGGCGGGTGCGGCGCCGCGGTGATCGGCGTCGGCGTGTCCCAGGACGACCCGGCGGATTCCCCCCAGCCGCGCCGCGGCCGAGCGGATGGCCGCCGACATGGAGGCGATCCCGGCGTCGAAGACGGTCACCCCGCCGTCGTCCTCGATCAGGTAGACGTTCATCGTCTTGGACGGGAACCCACCCCGGACGAGCCACACCCTGTCCGCGATCCGCTCGGGCTCGGCGCCCTGGGTGCGGGCCACCAAGCGCGTCCGCAGGTTGGCCACCTTTCGCAGACGCTCCTCGGCCTTGGATCCCGCCGGGGGGAGGAAGCCCAGCTGGCGGGCGATCAGGCCGCTGTCCAGATAGGCGTCGTTGTGCTGGATCTTCTCATCGACCACGGTGAGGACATCGCAGCCCTCGATCTCGATCTGAGCGCCGTTGGCGGCAAACCCCTCAAACGCCCCTGGCCCGGCAAACGTGCCGCGGGCTCGCCATCGCACAGCGGTGCGCTGGCGGGCTGAGGTGCACTCCAGGACCTCAAGCGAGAAATCAGGGAAGGCCTCGAAGATCGCGCCGAAGTACGCCCGCACGCCGGCGGGCCCGATCACCTCCTGGTTGCCCACGAAACGATCGACACCGTCCGGCGCCCACAGCGCGCCGGCCCGCTCCAGGTCGTGCTCGTTCAGCGCGGAGAAGTACTGCTTGGCGATATCTGTGGCGGAGGCCATCGGAGCGGCGCAGTCTACGCGCCGCCAATATCGTCCTGCCTGATGGCGAGCGGCCGGACATGAGAGCCCAGCGCGAGCTGGGGCGTGGTGAGCGCGTGCTTCCAGGGCTTTGGCGGCTGCGGCTGCCCTTGCCGTGGCCGGGGGTGCCTCACGGCAATGCCTGGGCGATCGCCGCCGGATCAGGGGTGGTGCTGATCGACACCGGCTACCACGAGCCGGGCTCGTTGGCCCAGCTTGAGCGGGCCATGGCCCAGGTCAACCTGAGGCTGGAGCACGTACGGCTCCTGGCGTGCACACACGCCCACTCCGACCACTGGGGGCAGGCCGGACCGATCATCGACCGGGCCGGATGCGAGCTCTGGATGCACCCCAACCACGAACACGCGATCAGGGCGGCCACCGATTGGGACGCCGTCCTGGCCCAGCGGCTGGAGGTGGGGCGTCAGAGCGGGGTGCCCGCTACGGCCCTGGAGCGCTATGCCGAGCGTTTCTCGGCGGAGAACCGCATGTCCGGGGTCGCCCGGGTGATCGAGCCAGATCGTCCGCTCCTCAGCGGCGTGGAGATCGAGACTGACCTGGGGACCTGGATCACCTATGAGACACCGGGGCACGCGCCGTCGCACGTGTGCTTCTACCAACCCCAGCGACGCCTCCTGATCTCCGGAGACCACGTGCTCGGCCGGATCTCCCTGTTCTACGACTATGGATGGACGCCCGATCCCGTGGGCGAGTTCCTGGACTCGCTGGATACCGTGGACGGGCTGGGGGCCCGGCTGGGCCTCTCAGGCCACGGCCGCCCGTTCGTGGACGTCGCCGGTCACATCGCCGGGTCGCGACGGCTGGTGCTCGAGCGTCTCGACGCAGCGCTCGCCGCCCTGGGCGACGGTCCCCGGCCGGCGGTGGAGATCGCACCTGCCGTTCACGGCGAGCCTCTGAGTGAGACCAACGCGTCCTGGTTCCTGCAGGAGACCCTGTGCTACCTCCAGCACCTGGAGCGGGCGGGGCGCGTGGTGCGTCTGGAGGACGGCGAGGCGGTTCGTTGGCGGGCGGCGTAGCGGCGAGGCCAACCTTGACACGCTCGTGTCAAGGTTGCTACATTGCCCGCCACCGTGCGCATCGATGAGATCCTCGCCGCGGCCGAGGGGCCGGTTTTCTCGTTTGAGTTTTTCCCTCCGAAGACTCCTCAGGGCGAGGAGACGTTGCGCACCTCGCTGGAGGCCCTGCGGTCCCTGGGCCCCGACTTTGCCTCCGTGACCTACGGGGCGGGCGGAACTACCCGCGACCGCACCGTGGAGATCACAAAGTGGATCAAGCAGGAGCTGGGGATCGAGGCCATGGCCCACCTCAGCTGCGTGGGCTCGAGCCGTGAGGAGCTGCACGGGATCCTGGATGACATCGAGTCGGCAGGCATCGACAACGTGCTCGCCCTGCGGGGCGACCCGCCCCGGGGCGACGCCGAGTGGCGCCCGCATCCGGAGGGGCTGAGCTACTCCACCGAGCTGGCCGAGCTGATCTCCTCGCGGTACTCGTTCTGCGTCGGCGCGGCGTGTTTCCCTGAGGTCCACCCTGACGCGCCCGACCTGGCGCACGACCTGCGCTTCCTGCGTGAGAAGGTCCGGTCCGGCGTCTCGTTCCTGATCACTCAGATGTTCTTCGACAACGAGCTGTACTTCCGCTTCGTGGAGGAGGCCCGCTCAGCCGGCATCGACGTTCCGATCATCCCGGGCGTCATGCCCATAACCGATGTCAGGCAGATCAAGACGATCACCGGGATGTGCGGCGCCACCATCCCCCAGGCCCTGCTCGACGAGCTGGAGGTCCGCGCGGAGGACCCGGACGCGGTTCTCCAGCTGGGCGCCTCCTACGCCACTCTCCAGTGCGCGGAGCTGCTGGCCAGGGGGGCCCCCGGGATCCACTTCTACACCCTCAACCGCTCTCCGGGAACCCGGGCCATCCTGGCCGCGTTGAAGCTGCTGCGGCCGTGGGTCCGGCGCGAGGTCGTCAGGACCGCCCCGGCGTAGCTCACGCGTCTGCACCCCCATCTGGCGGCGTGATCTCCAGTGCGTGGGCCACCCGGGGCTGGCCGGCGGCCTCGTACCTTACGTCGACTTCGTCGTTGCGCTTGTAGGTCCCGATTCCCCAGAAGCCCAGGAACCACGCCCAGCGTCCAAGCTTCTCGCGAACCAGCTCACGCTCGAATAGGAGCTCTCCCGCTGAGACCTCGTAGTCCACGCCCAGCTCCTGGGGCACGCCGTTGACATAGACCTCAAACGGCGTCCGCACACCCGAGGGAAGCTTGACCCGCCAGTACGGCACGACGGTCAGCCCGCCGGCCCGGGCGGCGCGGTTGCCACGCACCGGACCTCCAGGTGGCACCGCTCGCCGAGCCACTCGCGAACCAGCTCGTGAGCGCGCCGCCCCAGGCCCTGGCCCCTCGCTTGGGGCGCCACCCACACCCGCAGGGCGGCGGTTCGGCTCCCCCAGTCCACCTCATCCACCCTGACCTCGCCGCGGCAGAGATCGGAGCCGCTCTCCAGGATCGCGAGCGTGATGGCCAGTCCCGCCAGGCGGTCATCCTCGGCCCGCTCGGCCCGCCGCCCCAGGGCCGCTCCGCTGGGCGGGCGCTGCTCGCCCAGCGCCCCGTGCAGCTCAGGATCATCCTGATAGGCGATCAGGACCTCAGGAATGTCTCGCTCCGCCGAGGCCCGGAGCGTGACCACCCCGTCGCTCAGTGGCTCCTCCAGAAGAGGCAGGAAAGGCATCGGACCCGCAACGTACTGTGTCAGGCATGCCACCGCTGGCCGCCAAGCTGTCCGCCGAGCTGCGCGCGCCCGACGTCTCCTACCGCATCCGCCGCTCGAGCCGAGCGCGGCGGGCCCGGGTCACCGTCGATCCCCTCACTGGCGTCGAGGTTGTGCTTCCGGATCGCGCTCCGGAGCGCGAGGCGGCCGCCGTGGTGGCCGAGCTACGGCCGTGGATCGAGCGGCGCCTGGCCGAGCTCGAGCGTGCCCGGCAGTCGGTGGCAGCCCGACGGGGGACGGTGCCATACCTGGATGAGACGCTAACCCTCGTCGTCCAGCCCGGGCGCACCCGGGTCCACCGCCGGGGATCCCAGCTGCTCGTCCCGGACGGGACCGCCCAACTGCCGGCGCTGGAGCGTTTCTACCGGCGCGCCGCCCATCAGGAGATCTCCACCCGGCTGGATCAGGCCTGCGCCCAGATCGGGGTCTCCTACGCCCGCCTGAGCATCCGCGGGCAGCGCAGCCGGTGGGCCAGCTGCTCACGCAGTGGCACGATGAGCTTCAACTGGCGGCTGCTCCTGGCGCCCGCGGCCGTGCTGGACTACGTGATCTGGCACGAGGTGTGCCACCTCGAGGTCATGGACCACTCTCGCCGGTTCTGGAAACTGGTGGCGAAGCGCTGCCCCTCCTACCGTCAGCAGGTCAACTGGCTACGTCGTAACGGGGCCACGCTCGTGCTGTGCTAGAGCCTGGCTCGGACCGCGCGACTCAGTGCCCTATAGGCGTCCTCACCCCGTTTCTGCTCCACCACCCGTCGCCGCACCCGCCCCATGAACGCCTCGGTGGAGCCATCACCCCGGATGTCGAGCCCGGCCTGCACACTCGGGGACAGCCGCTGCGGACCGGCCAGCTCCAAGCGGGCCGCCACCTGCTGCACGGGAGCGAATTGCCGGATCTTGGCGTCCAGGGGGCGGCGGGGAGCGTCCCGCCTCAGGTCCTCGGCACTGACCTGAAGCGCCTGGAGCGCCTGATCCAGGCCGTCGAAGCGGGTCCGGGTCACCCGGGGCCCGGATCGGACGGTCAGCCGCCAGGGCACGCCGTGCTGGAAGCGACTAGGAGCGCTCCCCCAGGGGCACGTAGTCCCGCTCGCGCTCACCCGTGTAGATCTGCCGCGGGCGGGCGATCTTCTGCTCGGAGTCGTCGATCATCTCGAGCCATTGCGCGATCCACCCCGCTGTCCGTCCGATGGCGAACAGCACCGGGAACATCTCGACCGGCATGCCCAGCGCCTCGTAGATGATCCCGGAGTAGAAGTCGACGTTGGGGTAGAGCTTGCGCTCCACGAAGTAGTCCTCGTTCAGCGCGATCTTCTCCAGTTCCAGCGCGATGTCGAGCAGCGGGTTGGTGCCCGTGACCTCGAACACCTCGTAGGTGGCCTTCTGGATGATCTTGGCCCTGGGGTCGTAGTTCTTGTACACCCGATGGCCAAAGCCCATCAGTTTCTCCTTCCCGTCCTTCACGCCGTCCAGGAAGTCAGGGATGTTCTCCTTGCGCTCGATCCGGCGGAGCATCCGGAGGACCTGCTCGTTGGCCCCGCCGTGCAGAGGCCCGTAGAGCGCCGCCACACCCGCCGCCACCGCCGAGTAGGGATCGACCTGGGATGAGCCCACGCTCCGCACCGCGCTGGTGGAGCAGTTCTGCTCGTGGTCGGCGTGGAGGATGAACAGGACGTCCAGCGCGTGCTCCAGCCGCGGGTCGGGGTCGTACTTGAGCTCGGTCATCCGGTAGATCATCGACAGGAAGTTGCCCGGATAGCTCAGGTCGTTGTCCGGGTACACGTACGGCATCCCGCGGTTGTGGCGGTATGAGAACGCAGACAACGTCGGCATCTTGGCCAGCAGCCGGATGATCTGGAGGTATCTCATCTCCTCGTCCTTGATCGCGTTTGCCTCGGGATAGAACGTCGACAGCGCGCCCACCGAGGCCAGCAGCATGCCCATGGGGTGCGCGTCGTAGCGGAAGCCCTGCATGAACTCCTTGACGTTCTCATGCACGAACGTGTGGATCGTGATCTCGTGGATCCACTGGTCGAGCTGTGGCTGGGTCGGCAGCTCCCCATGAATCAGGAGGTAGGCCACCTCCAGGAAGCTTGAGCGCTCGGCCAGCTGCTCGATGGGATAGCCGCGGTACTCCAGGATGCCCTTCTCGCCGTCGATGAACGTGACCGCCGAGCGGCAGGATGCGGTGGCCATGTAGGCCGGGTCGTAGCTCAGCAGTCCGAAGTCGTCCTCGTGCGTCTTGATGTTGCGCAGCTCGGTGGCCCTGATCGCGCCGTCCTCGATCGGCACCTTGTACTGCTTGCCGGTCCGGTTGTCGGTGATGCTCAGGGTCTCGTTCGACGTGGCTACGCCTGCGCCGTCCTGCTGCTGGGCCTCAGTGGTCATGACACTCCCTCTGGCGCTTGCCGGATCATCTGTGGCGGGTGGGGCCAGACACAAGATACCCCTGGTGTTCAAGAGGGAAGCCCCGCTGTGAAAGCGCCGACGGGGACGCGCCGACCGACCGGGCGCGCGGGGACTACTTGCTTGTGGCGATCGCCATGGCGATGGCCGTGGCGGCCAGCAGCATGCTGATCGCGATCACGACCGTATAACCGCGTTTGTTGTACGGGAAGGCGGGCACCGTCAGCCCGACGGCCGCCAGCACCACCGCCCAGCCCACGAACACGCCCCCAGCCACATAGAAGGGCACCTTGGACGGCTCGGATACCTCGGCCAGCAGGGAGATCACGGGCGCGAGCCTACCGAATGCCGGACGGATCCGGCTGCCCCGCCCCGGCCTCCCGAGCTCCCTCGTAACGGCTCTCCGTAGCCGCGCGCTGCCCCTGGTAGTGGCTGCCCAGCTCAGGGCTTCCATACGGCCGCCGGGCTGGCCGGTCCAGGGCCATGAAGGACAGCTGGGCGATCAGCAACCCGGGGTAGAGCTTGATCGGCACTCGGGTCAGGTTGTTGAGCTCCAGCGTCAGCGTCCCCTTCCACCCGGGGTCACAGAAGCCCGCCGTGGCGTGGACGATCAGGCCGAGCCTGCCCAGCGAGCTCTTGCCCTCTATGCGAGCCACGATGTCGTCCGGCAGCTCGACCCACTCGAGCGTGCGCCCCAGGCAGAACTCCCCGGGATGGATGACGAACGAGTCATCGGCCGCGACGTTCACCTCCTCCGTGAGGTTTTCCGGCGGCCGGCGCAGGTCGATGGCCGAGGCCCGGTGGTTATGGAACACCCGGAACGAGTCGCCCAGCCGGAGATCCACGCTGGCCGGCTGCACCAGGCTCGGGTCCCAGGGATCGATGCGGATCCGACCCTGCTCGACCAGCTCCAGGATGGTGCCGTCGGAGAGAACTGACGCCGGTTCGCGCTCCATGGACGCAAGTCTGCCAGCGCGGACGGCTGGCGTCACATTGGACGGCGTTTCCCGCGTGAGGGCAGCTAGTGACCGAGGCTTCGTGCCCGCGCCCTGACCGATCGCACCCGAGCGGGGGGCATGGGAGCCGGATCGCCGTGAGGCCCGCGGCGCGGCTTACGGGGGAACGGCTTCGGGGAATGCGGATGCTGGCGCTTCACCCCGCCGTCGCCCTCGGAGGAGGCGTCGTCTTCCGGCTTCTGCCTGACCGCCCACCAGACAATGGCGATCAGCCCAATCAGGGGGATCTTCAAAGCCAGCATCAACCACACAAATCCCCAGGTCACGACCCGTCGATCCTACCCCGAATCGTCCCGTCCTGCCACGGTCAACTGTCCTGAAAAAGGTCGCAGGCCGCAAACCGGGCCTCGGCGAGCGGAAGGTGCCCTCAGGGCCTCCGGCGCGCCACCGCCAGGCGGACCGCCCCGCCAACGCACGCCCTACGCCCGCAGAGCGATCGGGACGTGGATGAAATGTGTGATCCGGCTCAGCTCAGCGACGCGCTCGGAGATCTCGTCGCTGGTCAGTCGGGTGAGCCGCTCAACCCCGAACGCCTCGACGTTGAACGACGCGATCGCCGTGCCATAGGCCATCGCCCGGGCGAACAGCTCGTGGTCCAGATCCGCGTCTGGATGGGCGGCGATGTAGCCGATGAATCCGCCGGCGAAGCAGTCGCCGGCCCCGGTGGGGTCGACCACGTCCTCCAGCGGAAACGCCGGCAGGGCAAAGAAGCCCTCGTCACTCATCATCGCGGCCCCGTACTGGCCCTGCTTGGCCACGACGACGCGCGGGCCCCATTCCCGAACCCGGCGAGCGGCGCGAATCACATTCGGCTCCTCCGTCAGCTGGAGGAGCTCGGAGTCGTTGAGCATCAGGCAGTCGACGGTGGAGACCGTCTCGATCAGAGCCGACCGTGCGGACTCGATCCACAGGTTCATCGAATCCAGGGCCACGAACCGGGCGTCCACGCATTGCTCGCGCACCGCCCGCTGGAGGTCAGGCTGGATGTTGGCCAGGAAGACCAGATCTGACGAGGCCGAGGCCGGCGAGAGCTTGGGCACGAAGTCGGCGAACACACCCAGCTGCGTGTCAAGGGTCCGGCGGTCGTTCAAATCCCAGCCGTACTCGCCGCGCCAGAAGAACGTCCGCCCGCCCGGCACCGTCTCGATGTCCCCGGTCCGCACGCCGCGCTGGCGGAGCACCGCGTACTCCTCCTCGCCGAAGTCATCGCCCACCGGTCCCACCACATGGATCTCGTCGAAGAACGAGGCCGCCAGCGCGAAGTGGACCGCCGAACCGCCCAGCATCCGCTCGCGGCTCCCGAAGGGAGTGGTGACCGCATCGAAGGCGATCGATCCCACAACTGTGACCGACATGACGCGGGAGGCTATCTTGGCTTCCGACCCGATGCCGCTCTACGACTTCGTCTGCCGATCGTGCGGCGAGCCCTTTGAGGCTCGAACGGCGGTCGACGAGCTCCCAGCCTGTCCGGCCTGCGGTGAACCGGGTGCTGAGCGGCTCCTCACGGGCTTCGCGGGGCCCTTCACCGTGGGATTACGGGGCGCGGCGGCCAAGCGCTCGAATTCCCTCAGGCAGGCCCGGGAGGAGCAACACCGTGAGGAGCGGGTGCGCCGCCGCAATGAAGCCGCCCGCCGGGGGCCCGCAAAGGACCGGCCCGGCCCCCGCCAAGCCGACGAAACCCCGCGGCGACCCGACCAGACGTAGATATCTAACGCAAAAGGCGTAAGAAACGCCCCGCAGGGGGACCTAACCTATTGAGAACGTAACGGATTCTGCCGATGGGGTTTCTATCGTCGGGAGCGTAGTCGCCGATGCCATTCTCACCGTTCACCCGAACTTCTTCCCGGACCGGCCATCGCCGGCGCCGGATCGCCGCCAGCCCCGCGCCGGCCCAGTCGCCTGAAGCCGCCCGGCAGCGCGGAATGGGAATAGCCGTGCAGCCGGTGCACGGCCACCATTGCATCTGCGGGCGCTGCCAGCGGCAGACGAGCAGCCGTTAGCCTGAGCCGTAGGCCGGGACGGCTTCCTGCCTGACCACCAGGGCTGGCTGCGTCTCCGGGACGCGCCGCCGATCACGGGCCAGCGCGACGCCGACCCCCAGGAGCGTCCAGGTGATCGGATCGCTCAGGAAGTCGTCGTAGGCCACCGTGTGCACGATCAGGGCCACGAACGCCGCCCCCACCGCGGCCCGCGCCGGATCTCGCCGGGCACTGCTCAGGAGCATGACGAGCGCGGCCGCGAGCAGGCCCACGTAGAGCAATTCGCCAAGCGCGCCCTGCTCCGCCGCGATGGTCACCGGCAGGGTGTGCGAATCGCCCACTCCCCCCGGGCTGTTCGGGTTCTGGCGCAGGTATTCGACCCGGAACGAGCCCGAGCCGTAGCCCCAAACGGGCCGCTGGCCAAACATGTGCCAGCCCCCGCTCACCAGGCTGCCCCGGCCGCTGAACACGCCGTTGAACCCCTGTTCCAGTCCGAAGGTATGGGGCGAGATGGCCACCGCGGCCGCTCCCACGGCCACCACCCCGGCTGCGATCACCACGGCTCGTGAGACCTTCCAGCGCAGCGCTGCCAGCACGGCCAGCCCCGCCAGCAGGGCGCCGAGGCTCGAGCGGGAGAGCGTGAGGACGAGGCCGACCCAGAGGATGGCCAGGGCGATCGCGGCGGCGACCTGCTCCCGGAGCGGCCGCTCGTGAAGCATCGTCACAGCCAGCAGAACCATCACCAGGGACAGGAATCGCCCAAAGATGTTCGAGTCAAAAAAGACCGAGTTGACGGCGAAATACGCGTGGTCCTGATTGGTCGCGATCAGCTTTGGATTCAGGAAGAGGGTTTTGATGGCGTATTCGGCGACCCCGACCAGCGAGAACACGATGGCCAGCCCAACCGCCAGGAGAAGGCATGTCCTGATCAGTCGAGAGTTCCACTCCAGGCGCCGGAGCAGGCAGAACCCCAATGCGAACGGGACATAGAAGAAGACCACCTGCTGGAGCGCCCGCTGAAAGTCAAGCGAGTACGCCGATTGGAGCGCGTAGAGCACGATGTACGCCACGAGCAGCCACTCCACCAACCTGGCGGCCGAGGCTGGAAGCCGGCGTGGCCGCTCACGCCCGTCGGACGCGCCGGCAGCAGATCCTGCGTCGGCCTCGGCGGGTAAACCCCCGTCCGGCGAGCCGGCGGCAGCGCCGCCGAACCTGCCGAGTCTGAGGCCCAGGGCGGGGACCGCGTAGGCCAGCGTCCCCGCCGCCAGGACGACGTAGAGCGGTACGAGCAGGTTGGATGTCGTCCCTCCGGCGGAGATGGGTATCCGGAAGGGCAGCGTCGCGACCACCAGGGGCGCCAGGAGCCAGGGACGACCCCGCAGCACGACGGCCATGACCACGACCAAAGCCAGTCCGGCGGCGACCACCACGCCGGCGCCGAGCGGGTGGTGGTGGACCGCGCGCAGCTGAGGTGAGCTCCAGATATCCGAGAGCAACAGGAGTGGCGCCAGGACCAGTAGACCGAGCATGGCGCCCGCACGCACCCGCTGCCCACCGGTCAGAACGGCCAGCGCGACCAGCGCTGCGGCCACGATCACCCCGACCTTGGGCAACGGACCGTTAACCAGGGCGAAAGCAATCACGCACGCATGATCCACTACCTTCTAAATCAATGCCCCACGCGAAGCGGCTGGTCACCGTCCTGGGCACCGTGACCCTGCTCTGTGGTTGCAGCGGCGTCGTCAAGCCGCCTCGCGGTCACGGGCTCCTTGATAGCCCGCTGACCGGAAGCCCGGACCGCGTGGCCTGCCTGCGGGCGGCACACCTGCCCGTGCAGGTCGTGGATCCCACCCAGCTGCAGATCGGACCGCTGCCCAGTGGACCGACGGTCAAGTTCGAACCGACGCCCGGAGCGGCCGAGGCGCTCCAGATCGAGGGGACGCACCCCGCTCAGGGAGCCGAGTTGATCGGGGCCGCGCTCCTATATCCCCATCAGGCATCCAACTCGGAACTGACGGCGATCGAGGATTGCCTGTCCGTCGATGTCAAGGAACCCAAGGGCTAGGCTTCCGCCCGTGCCCGCGCCCACCGCACAGCTTCCGGCTGCGCGTGCGCCCGTCGGGCAGGCGGTCGGCGTAGCCGATCCCCCGCCCGAGGACATCCAGGCACGCCTCGGACCACGCCGGCTTCCACCCCAGCGGCTCTGGGAACGGTTGGGCAGCGGAAGGTTCTATGTCGCCCTCGGAGCCGTGGCGCTGGCCGTCGCCGCCCTCTCCCTCCTGCTCCCCTCCACACCCAGCTATGACCCCTGGTCCTGGCTCATCTGGGGACGGGAGATCCTCCACCTGGACCTCCACACCACGGGCGGACCAAGCTGGAAGCCACTGCCCGTGATGTTCACCACGGTCCTGGCCGTGTTCGGCGGTGGGCAGCCTGACCTGTGGCTGGTGGTGGCCCGGGCAGGGGCGTTCATGGCCGTGGCCATGGTGTTCAGACTCGCCTATCGCATCACCCGTCAGCTCACCGAGGCGGCCGGCTCCACGCAGCCCACGGCACCACGCATCGGGTCGGTTCTCCCGGCGGTGCTCGCCGGCCTGATCGCCGCCGTCAGCCTGATCAATTCAACGAGCTTCATCACTGACAACGCCCTGGGGTACTCCGAGGGACTGGCGGCGGCCCTGATGCTTGTCGCGGTGGACCGGTGCATGGACGGGGCTCTGCGTCAGGCTTTCGTGGTCGGCTTCTTCGCCGCGCTGGATCGGCCTGAGCTGTGGTTCTTCTGGGCGCCCTACGGCGCCTACCTGTGGTGGCGGGACCCTGGGTCTCGCCGGCTCGTGCTGGGGCTGTTCGTGCTCGTGCCGGCGCTTTGGTTTCTGCCCGAATTGTGGGGCTCGGGACATCTGTTCCGAGCGCTCACGCGAGCCCAGCGGCCGCGGGCCGGCACGGCCGCTCTCAGCCAGTGCCCGGTGTGCACGGAGTTCCAAAAGACCGCCTGGCAGAGCGTGCTCAATCGCGTGAAGGTGGCCGGGATCCTCGGTCTGCTCGTGGCTGCGTGGGGGTTATGGGCCACCCGTGGCTCGTGGTGGCGTCACCCGAACGTTGACGGCAGGACGCGGGCTCGGGCCTGGCTGCTGGCGATCGGATCCTTCGGGCTGCTGTGGTGGCTCGGGATCGCGATCGAGACCGAGGCCGGCCTCTCAGGCAGCATTCGCTATCTCATGCTGGGAACCGCATGCGTGGCCATAGCTGGAGGCGTGGCGTGGGGCTGGCTGGCGGGCGCTGTGGCCGCTGGGCTGCGTCGCTTCACGAGTTCTCTGAGCGCGCCCGGCTGGCCCGCCCTGGCCCCAGCCGCCGGCACCGTCCTGTCCTTGGCCCTGTTCCTGGCCGTGCCCCCGTGGATCGGCCGGACCATGATCAGCCTCCCGGCGACACATCGGACGCTGCTGTACCAGGCGCACCTGCGAGATGACCTCGTCGCTGCGGTGAGGGGCTCGGGGGGCGCGGCGGCCTTATCGCGCTGTGGGACTGCGATGACCGAGACCTATCAGGTGCCCATGGTGGCCTGGACGCTCGGGCAGCCCATCGACCGGGTGCAGTCCCCACCGGGCCAGATCACCGAAGGGCGATGGCCGAACGTGATCCTCCAGGCAAGGGCACATGCCAGCTCGCCACTGCTGCCGAGCCCCGCCCAGGTGCGGGCCTGGGCCGAGCAGGGCGCGCAGTTCACGCCCCTGACCCGTGCCCGCACCTTCACGGTGCTGGCGGCCTGCCGCCGGCACCCGGCATCCGGCGTGGGGGGCCCGTGATGGCCACGACGACCGCCCCGGCCCGGAGATGGCCCCAGGTGCTGGACGTCGGCCGGCCCCGCTGGCTCCAGCGAGTCCCCAACTGGGCCATTGCCGTCGTGGCCCTGGTGGTGCTGGTTGGGGCATCGGCCTACATGCGCACCCGGTACATCTCGGGGCAGTTCTGGATGGACGAGGCGATCACCACGGGCATTGCCTCCCATCCCCTGAGCGTCATTCCCGGCCTGCTCCGGCACGACGGCTCGCCGCCGCTCTTCTATTTCCTCCTGCACTTCTGGATCAAGGCGTTCGGCGCCAGCGAGTCGGCCGCGCATGCTCTTCCGCTCCTCTTCGGCTTGCTCACGATCCCCGCGGGCATGTGGGCGGGTTGGAGCCTGTTCGGCCGCCGCGCCGGGCTCATGGCCGCCACCCTGTTCGCGTTCAACGCCTGGCTCACCCTGTACGCCCAGGAGACGCGGATGTACGAGCTCATGGCCCTCCTGGGCCTGATCGCCACTGCGGCGTTCGTCCACGCCTTCGTCAACCGCCGGCGCAAGTACCTGATCGTGTTCGCGGTGGCCGAGGCGTTGATGCTCTACACCCACGCCTGGGGCCTATTCTTCGGAGCCGGCGCCGTCCTGGCGCTCATCCCCATCTGGATGGCCAGCGACGACCGCCGTGGGCTGATCCGTGATGCCCTCATGGCATTCGGTGGCGCGGTGCTCCTCTTCTCGCCCTGGTTGCCCAACTTCATCTACCAGTCCACGCACACCGGTGCGCCCTGGGCTCCCTCACCCCGGTTCGGGGCGCCAGTCCTGATCTCCCAGGACCTGCTCGGCGGGGACCGGGTCAGCGTGGCGCTGCTGCTGGCCACGCTGGTGGGTCTGGGTCCGCTCGTCACGCGGCGGTATCGCCGCACTCGCCAGGCCACCGTCCTATGGACGCTGGTCGTGCTTGTCGTGGGCACCCTGGCCCTGGCCTGGCTGTCCTCCCAGATCACCCCGGCCTTCGTCTCACGGTACTTCGCCCCGGTGCTGGCCGCGATCCTCCTGCTCGCGGCCTGGGGATGCGCGCGAGCCGGGATCATCGGGTGGCTGGCGCTCCTGCTCTCCGTGGTCTTCGTGCTCCACGAGGCGCCCTACGCGCATCCATACAAGAGCGACATGCGAGATGTCGGGGCCGAGATGGCTCCATTGCTTCATCGGGGTGACCTGGTGGTGGTGGGTCAGCCTGAGCAGGTGCCCCTGTCGTGGTA
This sequence comes from Solirubrobacteraceae bacterium, assembly GCA_045805485.1. GTDB lineage: Bacteria > Actinomycetota > Thermoleophilia > Solirubrobacterales > Solirubrobacteraceae > Palsa-465. Next base: position 26,291 of record JBJMLC010000166.1, read on the forward strand.
CTACCTGCCCAATGGCCTGCGCTACGCCAGCACACTGGGAGCTGTGTCCGATCCCACGTACATGAACTGGGTCTACGCGCTTGACCGGCTGCGCCGTGCCAACCCGGCAGCCAGGCTGCGACCCCTGCTGGCCAGCCTGAGGCCCGGCCAGCAACTGCTCTACGTGCGCCCGCTGACCGAGGGCGCCCAGAATTGGCGGGCTCCGTGGACCCGCCTGGTCCGGCGTCGCTCGGCCCAGTGGGGAGCACTGCTGGCCTCCGACCCCGGCCTCAGACCGGTCGCGTGGGCGCCGCACAACTATCGAACGGTGTGCTGCGTGGGCGACAGCGCCATCCTGTACCGAAAGGTGTCCTGAGAGTTGCCCCAGATCGACCGTGAACATCCTGTCCTGGCGCTGGGCGGCGGGCCGGCGGGCCTGACCACCGGCTACCTGCTGGCCAAGCGCGGGCACCCCGTGATCGTGCTGGAGTCCACCGACCAGGTGGGGGGCATCGCGCGGACCGAGGTGCGGGACGGCTTCCGCTTCGACCTCGGGGGTCATCGCTTCTTCACCAAATCGCGTGAGGTCGACGATCTGTGGCATGAGGTTTTGGGCGATGAGTTCCTCAAGCGGCCCCGCCAGTCACGCATCTACTGGAACCACAAGTTCCTGGAGTACCCGCTCCAGGGGATGGACGTCGTCCGCAAACTCGGTCCGGTCGACCTGACGAAGGCGGTGCTGTCCTATCTCGTGGCCGCGATCAAGCCACGCGGACGGGAGGACACCTTTGAGGAGTGGGTGTGCAACCGGTTCGGGCGCTGGCTGTTCAACCAGTACTTCAAGTCCTACACGGAGAAGGTGTGGGGCGTGTCCACCGCAGAGATCCGCTCCGAGTGGGCAGCGCAACGCATCAAGGGCCTGTCCTTCATTTCCGCCGCGAAGTCGGCCTTCTTCGGCAATCGAGGCAACGAGATCAAGTCACTGATCTCAGAGTTCAACTACCCCAGGTACGGCCCGGGCCAGATGTGGGAGCGGATGCGGGACGAGATCCAGGCCCACGGCGGCGAGGTGCGACTGAATGCTCCGGTGACGCGGCTTCGCGTTGGGCCGCACGGGGTAGTCGAGGTCGTGGCCGGCGGCGAGACAATCACACCGTCCTATGTGATCTCGTCGCTGCCGCTACGCACCACGGTGGGCATCACCGAGCCTGAGCCACCGGCAGAGGTGCGTGACGCCGCCCGGGGACTCAGATACCGAGACTTCCTCACCGTCGCACTGGTCATCGAGGACGAGGAGATGTTTCCTGACAACTGGATCTACATCCACGACCCGACGGTCAGGGTCGGGCGCATCCAGAACTTCCGCTCCTGGAGCCCGTGGATGGTGCCCAATGACAGGGACGCCTCGATCGGCATGGAGTACTTCTGCTTTGAGGGCGATGAGGTTTGGAGCATGGCCGACCAAGACCTGGTGGCCCTGGCCACCCGAGAGATCCAGGCGCTGGGACTGGCCCGGGCCGAGAAGGTCAAGATGGGATTTGTCGTCCGGGTACACAAGGCCTATCCCATGTACGACGCCCAGTACGCCGAGCGCGTATCCGCCATCAGAGGATGGCTGGAGGGCATCCCGAACCTGATCCAGGTGGGACGAAACGGCCTGCACCGTTACAACAACTCAGACCATTCGATGCTCACCGCCATGCGAGCCGTGGAAAACATCCTGGAGGGATCAGGGCACGACATCTGGGCGGTCAACGCCGAGAGCGTGTATCACGAGGAGGACGTCGAGGAAGAGCATCCGTACGTCGACGCGCCCGATACCCCGACCATGGAGAAGCCGCTGGCATGATGAGACTGCCCCCACTGGTCGCCCTGGCGCTCACGCTGTTGGTGCTACTGACGCCCCAGGCCCTGGCCCAGAACTCGGCCAACCCCCTCCAGCAGGCCCCCGGGAGCCCGCTGACCCCATTTGAACCCCAGCCCGCGCCGAGTCCCCCGGTCACCACACCGACCGTGGCCACCACTCCGACCTCGGGTTCGGGCGGCGGCCTGGGCGGCGGCGCGGCCGTGGCCATCGCCGTCGGGGCCATCGTCGTCCTCGGTGGCATCTCGCTGTACATCTGGAGAGACGCTCGAAAGCGGGCTCCGGTGCGACACCGTGCCGCCGCCGCCACGGTCCCCGGCTCAGCGCGACAGCGCCAGAAGAGCCGGAAGCTCAGCCCGGCTGAGCGGAAGCGTCGCAAGCGCGGACGGGCCCGGTAGGCGCCGGCCTGCTGAGGCCGAGCTGCTCCACCACTCGCAGCCGGCGGCGCGCTCTCTCCAGCTGACGGCGGACCGTCCGGCTTGTGCAGCGCTCGTGCCCGGCCATCTCGTCGTAGGTGAGTCCGAGAGCGCGTAGCCAAACCAGGCGCTGCTGGCGAATCGGGAGAGCGCCGATCGCGCCCAGACACTCCCGCTGGGCCATCACCTCATCGGCCGCTGGCTGCGAGAAATCCACGAGATGATCCGACCTCCCCTGCACCTCAAGCTCCAGCGACCGCTCGCGGGCCTCCAGCCGGCTGAGCCGGCGGGCCTCGTGGAGCGCGGTTCTCACCAGCCAGCCGGGCGCCGTCTGGAGGGCCACGCGGTCCCGATTGCGGATCAGCCGTGTCCAGGCCGCCTGGCACGCGTCCTCGATCACGGCATCGGACGTACCCACGCAGCCGGCAACGATCTCGGCCAGGCGCCCGCCGAACTCCACGAACAGCGACACCACATCGCCTGATCTCATCGGGCCCGCGGCGGCGGAATCCGCCGAGCGGTCGGCGATGGGGCGAGCGGCGATGGGGCGGGTGGCGACGGGGCGGGCGGGCACGGGGCAGTCGGCGATTGGGCGGGCGGGCGTGGGGGCCGGCATGGTTACTCCTCCCTGTGGAGCGACTCTAATTGAGACTAAATTGATGCAATAGAAGCTATCAGAATAGAACTGGAGATGCTAGCCTGCGGCTCACTCTGATCAACCGCTTGGGGGACCCAGATGTTCTTGCTCGGTGCCGTATCCGCACATCCGAATCCCAAGGGCCTGCCGGGCAGCAACGTCCTGCAACAGCTCGTCGACGGAGCCGAGGCGTGGGCCCTGGCGGTCGCCTTGCTCGGAGCGTTTGTGGGCGCGGCGATCTGGGCCGTGGCCTCGCACACCCAGAACCATCACTACGCGGCTCGGGGCCGCATGGCCGCCTTGATTTCCGGCGCGTCCGCGCTGGTCGTGGGGGCCGCCCCAGGCCTGGTCAACTTCTTCCAGCACCTCGGCACGACGGCCCGGTGAGCCGTAGACGCGTAGCCCTCGTCCTGATCGGGCTGGTGTGCATCCTGGGCGTTCGCGCCACCCCGGCGGCTGCCTTCAACCCACTCGGGGCGATGTGCAGCGTCGTCTCGCTCGGCAGCTCGGTGCTTGGCAAGGCGTGCGGCGTCCTCCAGAACGGTGGCCGGTTCGTCACCGCCGCCAAGCGGCTCCTGACCGGCCACGTGGGTAGCGCGCTCAAGACGGCGCTCGGGGGCGCGGGAAGAGCTGTGGCCTCACACGGCGCCGTCGCCCTGAGCTTGGCGGCCATCGGCGCCTGGGTCCTCGGAGGAGCCAAGTTCGCCCTCCGAGAAACGGCGAAGGTGATCTCGGAGACGACGACGCCGCAACTGGGATCGAGTTGGTTCTCCGCCACGTACTGGCGCGTGGCCGGGATCGCCGCTCTCCTGACCCTCCCGTTCCTGTTTGCAGCGGCCATTCAGGCTCTGGTCCGCTCGGATCTGGCCCTGCTGCTGCGAACGGTGCTCGGCTACCTGCCCCTGGCCCTGCTCACCGTGAGCGTTGCCGCGCCCGTCACGACGCTGCTGCTATCGGCCTCCGATGAGCTCTCGAGGCTCGTCGGGTCGGCCGCGGGCCAGCCAGGCGCGGGCGCGCTCGGCCTGGGGGGCGCGCTGGCCGGCATCTCCGCCCTGGCCGGGTCCCCGTTCCTGCTGTTCTTCCTGGGACTGCTCACGGTGGCCGGAGCGATCACACTCTGGCTGGAGCTGCTCATCCGGGAGGCGGCGGTGTACGTCGTCGTCCTGATGCTGCCGCTGGCCTTCGCCGCGCTTGTCTGGCCGGCTCGACGGGCGTGGGCGGTACGGGCCGTCGAGGTGCTCGTCGCGCTGATCCTCTCCAAGTTCGCGATCGTGGCCGTCCTGTCACTGGGCGGAGCGGCCATGGACCAGGCCTTCGGCCATGGTCTCACCGCGCCTCTCGTCGGCCTCGTGCTGGTCATGATGGGGGCGTTTGCGCCGTGGGTGCTGCTGCGGCTCGTGCCGCTGGCCGACCTGGCCAGCGCGGCGGTGGGCTCCATCCGGGGCGAGGCTCGCCTGCTGGCCCACGCCGAGCGGCCCTTCGCGATCGCCGCGGGAGGCGAGGCGTGGGCGGCCCGGGCCACGTCGGACATGCGACGCGCGGCCGATGAGGCCGCCCCGGCCCTCCTCCCGGGGCCCTCCGAACCCACCTCCGGCAGCTCCGCAGAACCAGATGGTGGCCCCGACAGGTCTCCAGATGAGGGCCCAGAGCCACCCGGGGCGGCCGGTCAGGCGCAGGTTCCGGAACCTGAACCTCCGGCACCCGGGCCGTCTGGAGGCGCTGGAATCGCGGTCGCAGGCGGCGGCGCGGGGCGTGGCCCAGCCGCAGAGGGCCGTGCTCAGCGCGCCCCAGGTCTCCCGGAGATGTTCCAGGCTGATGACCTGACATGGCGACCTCTTGTCCTGGGGACAGAGGAGGGATGGCCACCTCGCCTCTGGCCACCGCAGGCTGACGCGGGTCCCTCGGAGCCTCCCGGCGACGAGGCCGCCGAACAGGCCAGCCTCCTGCCCCCGTCCCAACCACCTCCGGACGACGACTCAGGCGCCAGGCCGCCCGGCCTCGCCCCGGAGACCCCACCGCCGGGCCTCGCCGCGGAGACTCCACCGCCACCGTCCGCCTCTGTGCATGACGACCCGCTCCCACCCCCCGTCTCGGACGACAGCCCAAACGATGCCTGACCGCCTCACCTACCGGTTCGGGCCGCTGGAGCGGCGGGGGATCTTCGGCGCCGCCCGAGGGAGACAGATCGTGGTCATGGGGGCAGGGCTCGCTGCGTGCGTGGGCATCCTTGACATCGCGCCGACGGTGGGCGGCGCGTTCACCGCCATGCTCGTGGCAATTTCTGCCGCGGTACTGGCCTTCTTCCCCGTGGCCCGGCGGACGGCAGACGAGTGGGTGCCGGTAGCGTGTGCATTCCTGCTGCGCGGTGTCCGGGGCACGGCACGCTTCAGGTCCCACGCGCCGTCGCGTGGCCATCGCCTGCCAGGCACTGACGTCATCCCCCACCCGCCCCGGGCGCTACAGGGCCTGCGCATCCTGGAGGAGCGCTACGGCCGGCGCACGATCGGGGTCATCTCGGATCGCCGGGGGCGCTGCATGACCGCCGTCCTGGCCTGCCGCGTCCTGGCCTTTGCGCTGCTTGACCCAGAGGCACAGGAGCGGCGGCTGGCCCGCTGGGGACTCGTTCTGAGCAGCGCGGCGGGCACGCCCATCAGGCGCATCCAGTGGATCGAGCGCACGGCCCCGGCGCAGGTGGACGAGCTCGCCCGCTGGGTCGCCGCGGAGCGCGATCCGGCGATCCCGCTCCGGGGCACCCCGATGGTCGAGTCCTACCTGGAGCTGATCGGCACCACGGCCCGAGTCAGCCATGAGCACGAGATTCTGATGGCGATTCAGATCGACGCTCGGCGGGTTCGTGACCGGGGCAGGGCGGCCGCGACGAGCGCACTGATCGAGCAGACCGAGCGGGTGGCCCAGGGCCTGGAGGCCGCCGAGGTCAGGGTCCTGGGCGCTCTCAGTCCGGGGCAGGTGGCGCGGGCTCTGCGAACGGCGTTCGATCCCTACGCGGAGGCCGAGCTGGCCGCGCTCCAGGCGGCCGACCCGGAGCACGACGGAGTGAGCGAAAGCGGAGCCTGGCCCGTGGGCGCGGATGAGAAATGGGACCATTACGTGAGCGACGGCGCGCTCCACGCCACGTACTGGATCGGAGCCTGGCCGCGCGTGGATGTCTCGCCGATGTTCATGGATGCCCTCCTGGGCCGATCCAGCACCGTTCGCACGGTGGCGGTGACTTTCGAGGCCGTTCCACCGGAGCGCTCCACCCGAGAGGTCGAGGCGGCCGTCACCCGGGATCGGGCAGACCGCGAGCTTCGCCATCGCGTCGGCCAGTCGGATACCGCCCGCCGGCGCCAGGCCGAGGAGGCGACCCTGCGCCGCGAGGCCGAGTTGGCCGCCGGGCACAGCGAGGTGCGAATGGCCGGGTTCGTAACCGTGAGCGGAAGAACCCCGCAGGACCTGGGGCGCTCCTGCGCCGAGGTGCTGGAGCACGCGGCGCGGGCCCGGCTGGAACTCCACCGCATGTACGGGCAGCAGGCCGACGCCTTCACGTTCACGCTCCCCCTGTGCCGGGGGCTGCGATGACACTCCGCACCGTGGAACGGCCCGCGCATAGATGCACCACCCGGCACGCCCAGGCGGTGTATCCGTTCATCGCCGCGGGCGGGCTCGGGGGTCGGGGCGCCTTCATTGGGCGTGATGCCAGCGGTGAGGCCTTCTGCTTCGACCCGTGGGTCCTGTACGGCGACGGCCTGCTTGACGACCCGAACGTGATCGTGTTGGGCAAGCTCGGCCAGGGCAAGAGCGCTCTGATCAAGACGCTGCTCTGGAGGATGCTGCTGTTCGGGCGGCGGGCGTTCGTCCTGGACGTCAAGCGCGAGTACGGACCGTTGTGCCGGGCGGTGGGCGTCAACCCGATCTCCCTGGTGCCCGGAGGCACTCTGCGGCTGAACCCGCTGGCCTCACGCCCTGAGGAACACGCCCAACTGGAGCTTCTGCGGGCGGTCACGATCACGGCGGTGGGCGGGCCGCTGACGCAGATCGAAGGCGCTGCGCTGCGGGAGGCTCTGCGGACGGTCCGCCTCAGCGGCGTATCTGAGCCGACCATTCCGGACATAGCGGCCACGTTGTTCTCGCCACCCACCGAGATGGCCGAGCGGCTGCGCACCACCGTGGCCGGCCTGGCCGCCGACGCACGACGGGCCGCGCTGGCGCTCCAGGACCTGTGCGAGGGCCCCCTTCGGGGAATGTTTGACGGCCCCACCACCCCCGGGCTCGACCTGGACGGGAGGCTGGTCGTGCTGGACCTGCAGGCGGTGCGCGACTCACCGGCGGTGGGCATCCTGATGGCCTGCGCCACGGCCTGGATGAGCGCCCTTCTGGCCCAGATGGCGGAGCGACCCGGACGCGAGCGGCTCATCAACGTGGCCGACGAGTCGTGGAAGATCATCCAGCACGCGGGGCTGGGTGAGTGGTTTCAGTCGAACTTCAAACTGGCCCGGCAGTTCGGCGTGATGAACGTGGTGGTCCTGCATAAGCTGGCCGATCTCCAGACGGCCGGCGACGCGGGATCGCGGGCCTCCCGGATCGCCGAGGGCCTGGTGGCGGATGCCTCGACGCGCGTCATCTACCACCAGGACGAGAGCCAGATCGAGGTGACCAGGCAACTTCTGGGGCTTTCGCAGAACGAGGCCCAGCTCATCTCCATGCTCTCAGCCGGCCAGGCGCTGTGGCGCGTGGGCAGTCGGTCCTTCGTGGTCCAGCACCACCGATCGCGGATCGAGGCACAGCTGACCAACACCGACACGGGTATGCGGGTCAGCGAGTCTCGGCTGGCCCGGGGATGAGCCGCCGGACGGGATCGACCGCCGCGGTGTCTGACGCCGCGGTCCTGATCGTGATCGGGTCCGCGGTCATGATCTGTGCCCTCGTCTGGGTGTGGGGCGGACTGGCCGGAGCGATCTTCGGGCGGGGATGGCCGGACGCCGGCGGGACCTCCCTCCTGGGCATTCTCGAGCGGCTGCCCGCCAGGCTGGACGATCCGGCCGCCGCCTGGCCCGTGAAGGCACGGTCTGATCTCCCTGGGCCTCTGGGCTTCTATGCCGCGCTGGGCGTGCTGGTGTGCCTCCTGGGTGCTGTCGTGCTGCTCGCGCGCCGCGCGGGCGGCCTGGCCACGTTCGGCTATGGACGCGGCGGCGCGCGATGGGCCGGCGGCTCCGAGCTGCGGGCACTGAGGCCGGGCCGGCGATCGCAGCGCACGCTCAGGCTGACGCTTGGCCATCACCGCGGAAGGCGGCTGTATGCCGAGCACCGTCACGCGGTGGTGGCCTTCGGACCACCTCAGTCCGGAAAATCGGCCGGTCTCGCCGTACCGGCGCTGTTGGAGTGGCAGGGGCCGGCGGTGGCCTCCTCGGTCAAGTCGGACCTCCTGGCCGTGAGCGTGAAACGACGGCGGGAGCTTGGTCCGGTGTTCGTGTTTGACCCGTTCGGACTCTCCGGTCAGGCCTCCCACACCTGGTCCCCGCTTCCAGGAGCGCTCACCTGGGACGGCGCACTCGAGGTGGCGTGGAGGTTGGCCGGCGCGGCGGAGGTCGATCACCGGACCAGCGAGGGCGGTGATTTCTGGGCCATTGCTGCCGAGCAGCGGCTGGCCCCCCTTCTGTACGCCGCCGCCAAGAGCGGAGCGGGCGTGGACGCGCTGGTCCGCTGGACGTACGGCCAGGGAGCTCGCGAGCTGGACGCCGTCCTGGCCCAGGTGGCGGGCGAGGCCCGCGACGAGTCCGAGCTGGCCGATGCCCACTCCGCGTATGACGCCGTGCGGGCCTTCGAGGGCCAGGCCGATCGCACCCGCAGCTCGATAGAGGCCACAGCGCAGGCGCTGCTCCGGGCTTACCGCTTCGCGCGGGTGGCCAGGTCGGCTCAGGGCGCCGAGATCGCCCCGGATCGGCTGCTGGACGAACCAGCCACGCTGTACCTGATCGGCGACGCCAAGGCCTCCAAGCTCCTGCGCCCGATCTTTCTGGCTCTGCTGGGTGAGATCGTCGATCGGGCCTACGAACGGGCCACGTTGGCCGGAGGGCAGCTTGAGCTGCCCCTCCTCCTGTGCCTCGACGAGGCGGGGAACGTGGCCCCGCTGCCCAACCTGGCGGAGATCGCCTCGACGGCCCCCAGCCACAACATCCAGCTGATCTCCATCTTCCACGATCTCTCCCAGGCCCGCAGCCGGTACGGAAAGCAGGCCGAGACGGTGATCAACAGCCACCGAGCCAGGATGCTGCTGCCCGGAGTGGCCGATCTGGAGACCCTCCGCTACTTCGGAGCGCTGCTGGGCGAGGAGGAGATCCGGGAGGTGACGCGCACCACCGGCAGCAGCGGCACGACCCGCTCCAGCGCCAGCCGCCGGCGGCCCCTGGTGGCCCCCGAGGCCCTGCGCCAGCTACCTGATCGGCACGCCCTGCTCGTGTACGGCAGGCTGGCACCGGCGCGCATCCGCCTGCGCCTGTGGTTCGAGGATCGTCGGCTGCGAAGACTGGCGCGCGTCAAGGAAACGGGATCTCCGCCCCTTCCCGTCCCCGAGGCGCTCCTTCCCGCCCCCGAGGCGCCCCCTTCCGCCCCCGAGGCGCCTCCTCCCGCCCCCGAGGCGATGACATGAGCTGGGAGGGTCCAGAGGACGAGCCCGGGGGGCTCTGGGAGGGCGCGGGAAACGGGCACGGGGGACTCTCGGAGGGACCGTGGGGTGGGGACGGGACCGGTGACGATTGGGAGGAACCTGACGGTCCGCACTGGCCACTGGTGTGGCAGGGACTCTACCCCCGCGAGCGGTGGCTGTGGTTCGAGCAGCTGTGGAGTGACGTGTGCAAGCTCCGGGAGCGCTACCACCTGGCGATCCGATCAGGTTGGTGGTCCGACCAGATCCAGGTCGAAGCCCTGGCTGCGCTGGCCTCGTGGGTGGCGCGCTACGACTCGGGCGAGTGGGATGACCCACCGGGAAAGTTGGCCCTGCTCTATGACCTGGAGCGGGTGGCCGCGCTGCTGCGGGACGGGGGCGAGCCGTTTCACCCCCAGCGGGATCGAGCGGGCTACCTGGCCCATCTCGTCGCCCTGGGCTGCCAGCCACCGGCCGGCTAGTTCGCCCACCCGCCCAGTTCGGCCGGACGCCTGTTCTAGGCGCTCCGTCCGCCAGCGGCTGGGGCGCTCAACGGTGGCCCCGCTCAGCCGATACCGACGGTCGTATGGGGGTGCCTAATGCCATTCGGGGGACTGCGGCCGCGCTCGTCGCCTGCGCCATCGCATTCGTCCTGGTCACCGCTGCGTCGGCCCGGGTACCGCAGTACGGGCCGCCGGTGCCGGCCAACCCGTTCAAGCACCCGCACCGGTACATCAACCCGTTCAAGAATTCTGCCTGGGGACCGGCCCGCACGGACATGGGCGTGGATTGGATACCCGCTCACAAGCTTCCGGTGCTGGCGATCGGAGACGCCGTCATCCTGGGCTCGGACTCCCACGCCCATTGGGAGGGCCACCACATCATCTGGTACCAGCTCCTGGACGGCAGCCACGCCGGGGACATCATCTACGTGGCCGAGCACCTGCGAAAGCTCCTGCCCGCCGGGCGTTTCGTGCGGGCGGGTCAGCGAATCGCCACCGCGCTGCCGGGCTATCCCTGGACCGAGTGGGGGTGGGCCACAAGCTACGGCTCCCCGGTGGCCTATCCCTGTTACGACGTCGACGGCAAGCAGACGCGCGCGGGCAAGGAGATGGCTCGCTTCATGATGTCCCTGGGCGCACACGTCTACAACCGTCCCGGCCGCGGGCCCAGGGCACCGCAGGGCGGCCGCTGCGCGTAAAGGTCCTCCGCGGCCCTGGGGCGACTACAGCATCGCTGCCAGCTGCTCCGCAGCCGCCGCGATCGCCGCCGGATCGCCTGCCTGAAGCACGACCTGCAGATCCAGGATGCGCAGTCCGAAGGAATCGAGTTCGTTGCGGCCCACGATGGCGTGGCAGGGCACACCACGCTGCCGAGCCCTCGTGGCCACCTCGGACAGAGCCTTGCCGGCCAGGCTCTGCTCGTCCAGACGGCCCTCGCCGGCCACGACCGCCCGGGCATCCCTCATGCGGGCGTCGAAGTCCAGATGGTCCAGGACGAAGCTCGCGCCCGGCACGAGTTCCGCGCCCAGCTCGGCCCACAGGCCACCCGAGAGTCCGCCCGCGGCGCCGGTGAACGGCCGGCCTCGGGGATCGCGCGCCATCGCCCGAGCTTGGCGGTGAAGCCGTGCCGTCAGGCGCCTGACCTCCTCTGGACCCGCACCCTTCTGAGGCCCGAACACGCGGGCCGCCTCTTCAAACGGCGTGCGCACATCGCACAGGACCGTGAGTGAGGCGCCCCCCAGCCCGCCTCCCGTGCGGATTGCCCTGATCGCGCCGGCGCCCCCGTCCGTCGTGGCGCTGCCCCCGACACCGAGGCAGATGGCCTCGGCGCCGGCGGTCAGCGCGGCCAGCATCAGCTCACCCGTTCCCCGGGTGCTGGCCGCCAGGGGGTCGAGCTCATCCTCGCCCACGAGGCCGAGGCCGCTGGCAGCGGCCGTTTCGATGACTCCCAGCAGTCTGCGTCTCACCCTGCAGAGGCCAAACGGCGCCATGATCGGACGCCCCAGCGGGTCCGACACGCGGGTGCGACGCACCTCGCCCTCCAGAGCCTTCACCAGGACCTCCATCGTGCCCTCGCCGCCATCGGCCACCGGGCACACGTCCACCGGGCGACCTGCCGACGTCAGCCCCTCGGCAACCGCCTCCGCGACCTGGGGCGAGCTCAGGGTCCCCTTGAAGGAGTCAGGGGCCACCAGCACGGTTTCAGGAATCTTCACGGCGCCCCGCCCAGGGACGGCTACGCCTGCATCTGTTCGATGCGGCACTCGCGCGGCGGCTTGTCATCTCGCCAGCGCAGGATCCGGGTGCCGTGACGGATGCGCCCGCCGCTCGAATGGTCGAAGCGCACCTCCACCACCAGCTCAGGGCGTAGCTCGATCCATTCGAGCTCCTTCTCGCTCTTCCACCGGCTGGCATCCCCATGACCGCGCTTGCCCGTCTCGTACGCCTGGAGCTTGCCCACCAGCGCTCGCTTCTCCGAAGCCTTGAGGCCGGAGGAGTGACCGACCACGTGCAGCTCGCCCTGCTCGTCGTACAGCCCCAGGATGAGCGAGCCCACGGTGTCAGGCTCCTTGCCGGGCCGGTATCCCACGACCACGGCATCGATCGTGCGCACCCGCTTGACCTTGACCATCCCGGTCCGCTGCCCGGGCCGGTACGGCGCCGTCACGTCCTTGGCCACGACCCCCTCGCCGCTGCCCAGCCAGGGTCGGGCCTGCTCAGGATCACGCGTCAGCGGGGTGGGGTCGACGGGGCCATCGGCCACCAGCTGCTCGAGCTTGGACCGCCGCTCGCTCAGCGGTCGATCCAGCCACGATTCGTCCTCCAAGGCCAGGAGATCAAATGCGATGTAGCGGGCGGGGGTCTGGTCGGCCAGCATGTTGATCCGGCTCTCGGCCGGGTGGATGCGCTGCGACAGGGCATCGAAGTCCTGGAGCCCGTCTGCCCCGTCGATGACGATCTCCCCGTCCAGGACGTAACGGCCCGGGGCGAACGTCAGCTCCGGAAAGTATCGGGACAGGCCCTTGCCTCCCCGAGACTGGATCGTCGTCTCCCCGCCGTCCACGAACACGATCGCCCGGAAGCCGTCGTACTTGGGCTCATACGCCCACTGCTCGCCCACCGGCAGGTCGGCTTTGGAGCGAGCCAACTGGGGCTGGATCGGGGGCTTCAGGGGAAGAGGCACGATTTGGCGATCCTAGGTGATCGTGAGGCTTGGCGGCGATCGTGACGGCTGGCAAAGTTTCGCAAGCTGGTCGACCCGCACCCAGGCCCCAGGCCCCCGGGGATCCCCGGGCCTCAGGCTACGATCAGCGCATGGCCCATGAGCCCGCCACTCAGGCCGAGGAGGAGTACCTGGAGCGGTTGTTTTGGCTCCTGGAAGCCGGGCTTCCGATGACCGCCGCCAACCTGGCCCGGGCGATGCAGCTGTCAGCTCCCACGGTCCACGAGATGCTCGGGCGGCTGGAGCGCGACGGCTACATCACCCGGAATGCCGACCGGATGATCGAGTTCACCGGCGACGGGCGGGCGCACGCCGAGCGGCTGGTGAGCCGGCATCGCATGATCGAGCGCTTCCTCACCGACGTCGTGGGAGTGCCTTGGGATGACGTCCACGAGGAGGCCGAGCACCTGGAGTACGCCATGACGCCCCGCTTTGAGGCCTACGTGCGCTCGGCCGTCGGAGACGCCCAGACCTGCCCGCACGGGCATCCCATCAGGGTGGGCGACCGGATCGACGGCGTCCCGCTCGCCGACTGCCAACCCGGAGCGCACGTGACCATCCTGCGCCTGGAGAACGAAGCCGAGGACCTCCTCCACTACCTGAAGGAGGCGGGTATCGAGCCCGGCCTGAAGGGCGAGGTCCAGTCCAACGACGGGGAGATGGTCGCGGTGCTGGCCAATCAGGTCACGGCCACCGTCACGACCAGCGTGGCCGAAACGGTGTCGGTGCTGGCCGATCCCTCGCCCCCACCCCGGACGGCGCTGCCGGAGCAGCTGGTTCTGGGCCGCGAGCGCTACGGCCGCTGAGGCGCTCCGCGAGCGCTACGGCGCTGAAGCGCCCCGCCCTCGCTCACGCCCGGGCTCAGGCGACGTCGGCGCTGACCACGCCCGCCGAGACCTCGCGGTAGGCGTCGGCCAGCCGGCGGACGCCCTCCTCGATCTGGGGTGGCGTCACACCGGAGTAGGCCAGACGGAGGCTGGACTCGGCACCCTCCAGGACGAAGTCAGATCCCTTGACGAACTGCACGTTGCGGTCCGCGGCGGCTGTGAACAGCGCGTCCACGTCCGTGCCCTTGGGCAGATCGAGCCACAGGAAATATCCCCCCTGGGGAGCCACGAACCTGGCCTCGGGCAGTTCCTCGGCGAGCGCTGAGCACAGGGTGTGGGCGCGCTCCCCCAGCGCCTCCTTGACGGTTTCGATCGACCTCTCCAGCGCCCCGGAGGCGCAGAACTGGTGGACGATGGCCTGGGAGACCATGCTGGGCGAGATGTACGTGCTGGTGGCGATCTTGACGATTCGCTTGATCAGATCCGAGGAACCGACCAGGTAGCCGACCCGAATCCCGGGGCAGACGGTCTTGGAGAAGGAGGACGCGTACACCACGGACCCGGAGTCCATCGACAGCATGCTGGGCAGAGGCTCGCCCTCAAAGCGCAGGGCCACGTACGGGTCGTCCTCAAAGATCGTGAACTCGTGCGTCCGGGCCAGCTCCAGCAGCGCCTGGCGCTTCTGGAGCGACAGCGTGCAGCCGGCCGGATTCTGGAAGTTGGGGATGATGTGGGCCAGCTTGGGTCGGGCCCCGGCGGCCAGCACGCGCTCCAGCGCCGCCACATCGATCCCGTCAGGCTCCAGCTCCACCATGCGCACGTCGGCGCCCCGCTGGCGGAGTGAGAGGAGCGTCCGGTCGTAGGTCGGGCGCTCCACGATCACAACGTCCGAGGGCTCCACCAGGGCCTCGAACAGGAAGGCGTCGGCCTGCATGGAGCCGTTGGTCACCATGACCTGCTCCAGCTCCACGCCGTGATGCTCGGCGATCCAGCGGCGCAGCGGCGGGTAGCCCACCGCCGTGCCGTAGGCCGTCACACCAGCCGCGTCCTCGGCGAATGCAGCCTCGGCTGCGGCGCGCAGCCCATCGACGTCGATGATGTCCAGCGAGGGGGCACCGCGGGCGAAGGAGATCGTTTCGGCCATTGCCTACAGAGTACGTATTCGGGGCGCCGGACGACGGAACGCCAGCAAAGGCCGACAGAGGGCTTCAGCCGGGGCCCGGGAGCGCCCGCGCTAGCCCTGCATCCAGCCGGCCACAGTCGCCTCCGCCCGACGCAACTCGTCACGCTCCCGAGCTCCCGTGGCGCCCGGCGCGAGGGGCCGCTGGGCCAGCTTCTCCAACTCGGCGTTCACCTCGTCCACCACCTGGGCCGTCTCGGCTTCGAGCACGAGCTCGGCCACCAGGTCGGCGGGCTTAATCCCCCGGGCCGCGGCGAGCGCGCTCAGCCGGTCCCGGACACTCGGATCAAGGCGGATTGTGGCGCTCTCAGACAGGGCGACCTCCCGCCCCGGATGTTAACCGATGACCACGACCAACTTGGCACGGCTCCCTGCAGCGCCGGCGGCCTCAGGGTCCACGGGGGCCAGGGTGGGTCGCTGCCGCACCAAGAGGGCGGCCAGGCGCTCGGCCTGGAGTCGCTCCCCGGGCCGATAGAGAACCGCCAGCCCCGGCGGGCGAGTCCCGGCCAGGTTGCCCACGCTGTCGATCCGTACGCCTTTGGACCGAAGGGTGGCCGAGAGTCGGTGGGCCGCGTCGGACACCGGCGTGGCGTTCAGGACGACCACCGGGACCGAGGGCACGGTCAGCCCACCTGCCGTCACTCGGTGTCCGTGCTTGTGCTTGGCAGACGAGCTGTCGTGAACGACATGCGACCCGGCAAACGTCAGAGCGAGCCCCAGCGCCGCCCCGGCGAGCAGCACCAGGACCGCGCCCAGGATGACCGAGGGACGCGGGCCGCGCGACAGCCGACCCCGGATGCCGCGCCGCCCTCCCGCGCCGCGATCGGTCGTCACGGGAGCGCCTGGCGCCCGTCCCGCCCCAGACGGCGATGCCAAGGCGCTCATCGCCGTGGGGGTGGCGAACCTGACGCTCGAGCTGAGCGTGGCGGTCACCGACTCGCGCACCTGACGCAGATCCCGCCGCCGCCTGAAGAGCAGGAAGGCCAGCAGCGGGAACAGGAGGATCGCGGCCACCAGGCCGGCGATCGCGCCGATCGTCTGGTGCAGCGTGGGCGAGGACGTCGTGCTGAGCCGGATGGGCACCCTGGCCGCCCGGAGCGACACCCGGGCGCGGGCCGCCAGGACATCGGAGCGCGAGATCGGAACCGTCTGCTGGGCGATGGCCAGCAGCTCGCCGTTGCCCACCGAGTCGCTGAGACTGTTGTGCACCCAGTAGGCGTTGCCCCGGTCATACCAGGCGACCATCCGCAGATGCTGGCCCGAGTAGTACAGGTAGTAGCGGCGAGCGCCCACGGTCACCGTCTGGTCAGGGTTGTCTAGTTGCGGCTGCGTCGTCCACGGCGACCCCTGGACGTCGTAGTACTGCCCCAGCACCCCCGCGGAGAAGGAGGCCACGTAGGCCGGGTAGCGCGCGCCGCCCGGAGCCTTGATCACGTAGCTGAGCAGGTATGGCGCGACATCGCTCCCTGACTTGTTCTGGACCCGCGGATATTCGAAGGGGAAGGGAACCGTTCTGGCCACGGCGTGAGCCCGGCCGAGCTGTGAATGCGACACCGCCGTCAGCGGAAGCCGCTTGATGGTCCGGCGGCTGTGCACGGAGTGGGCCACGGCGGCCGTCGCGGCCTTGGACGGCTTGCCGGCGCCGTACAGGAACGAGTGCACGCTGGCCCTGACCTGCTTGGGGGTGGCCGTGTCACACGAGCATGGGTTGGCCCCCGTGGGCTGGAGCGTGACCTGGAACTTGACCTGGCGGACCGGCTTGGAGACCGATGAGACCAGGGTGCCGAGCAGATTCAGGAGGCCGTTCGTGCCGTGCAGCCCGACGTCGGTCTGGACGGTGCGGCCGAAGATCCGCTCGAACTTGTGAGCGTCGCCGACCAGCGTGGGGCCGTACTGCTTCTTGACGTCAAGCAGGAAGTCCTGGTCTCGGGAGTCGCGAACCAGCGAGGTGTCGCCGTGCCGGTAGGAGACGAATTGCAGCGCCCGCAGACCACACAGCCTCTGGTAGCCCGGCTCGAGGTTGATCTCCTGATACTGCGGGCCGCCGGGGACATTGACGTGGTAGTACCGCCGGTCGACCGTGGAGTACACGCAGCCGATGTTGTCGACCGCCTTGACGAAGTTGTTGAAGTCGATCTCCACCACGTGGTTGACCGGCAGCCCCGTCAGCCGCTGGATCGTCTTCACCAGCAGCGGGATCCCGCCGTAGGTCAGGGCGGCGTTCAGCCGGGTGGTGACCCGGCCGCCCGGGGTGTGGATGGTCACCATCAGTTCACGGGGGACGGACATCATCGAGATCCAGGGCTTGTTGGGATCCAGCCGCACCAGCAGCATCTCGTTGGAGTGCGGCAGCACGGCCGTCGTCGTCGTGTGCTTGCGCTGGTCGTTACCCACCAGCAGCAACGTCTGGGGGTCGCCCCAGCCCGCGCTGGCCAGGGAGCCGGCTGAGAGGTCGAGCGGCGCGTTCTGGTTCAGGGCGTCCCGCAGGGTGTGGACCTCCTCCAGCGTGAACACGGCCGCGGCCCCCGCCGCCGCCAGCAGCGCGATCAGGCAGCCCAGGAGCATCCACCGCAGCCCGAAACGGCGGCGGGGTCCCAGAGGGGGCTCGGGAGGCGGGGCACCGGGCGGCGGGGCTGCGGGCGGGGGAACCAACGGACCCCCGGCGCGACCTGAGCCACCCGAGCCGGGCCTGTTGCGAGGCGGACTGATGACGCTCACGGCAGTCGGCCGATCATACGTGGGCCCGGCGACGCGCCGAGCCGGTGCCGTGGCCCGGCGAGCTACGCCGCGGCGCCGAGAAGCTCTACGGCCAGTTCGGCCACCTGAGTCGGAGTGCGCCCCACCCTCACGCCCTTGCTCTCCAGCGCCTCGGCCTTGGCCTTGGCCGTCCCGCGAGAGCCTGAGACGATCGCTCCGGCGTGGCCCATGGTCTTGCCCGGCGGGGCGGTGAAGCCGGCGATGTAACCGACCACGGGCTTGGACACCTCGGCGGCGATGAAATCGGCCGCCCGCTCCTCGGAGTCTCCCCCGATCTCACCGCACATCACGATGAGCTCGGTCTCCGGATCCTGCTCGAACATGCCGATGACGTCGACGAAGTCAGTTCCCGGCACCGGATCGCCGCCGATTCCCACGATCGTGGAGTTGCCGAAGCCCTGCTGGGCGATGACATTGCCGATCTGGTAGGTCAGCGTGCCCGAGCGCGAGACGACGCCCACGTTCCCCTCCCGGAAGAAGGCGGCCGGGATGATGCCGACATTGGACTTGCCGGGCGAGAGGATGCCCGGACAGTTGGGACCGATGAGACGGGCTCGGCCGTTGCGCCGGAGCGCGTTGAACACCCGCAACTCGTCGTGAGCCGGGATGCCCTCGGTGATGGCCACGATCAAATCGATCCCGGCATCCTCGGCCTCCAGGATCGAGTCGGCTGCGAACCGGGGCGGCACGAAGATCATCGCCGTGTTGGCCGCGGTCTCCTCCACGGCCCCGTGGAAGGTGTCGAACACCGGGATGCCCTCCACGTCCTGCCCGCCCTTCCCGGGGGTCACTCCCGCCACGACGTTTGTTCCGTAGTCGCGGTTGCGCAGCGAATGGAACGTGCCCTCGCGCCCGGTGATCCCCGACACGCAGAGCCGCGTGTCCGCATCCACCAGGATGCTCATACGGCCGCCGGACGCTCCGCCGCCGCGCGCTCCGCCGCCGCCAGCTCGACCACCTTGGCTGCGGCGCCGTCCATCGTGGCCTCGGTGTGCACGTTGGGCAGGTCGGCGTCGGCGAGCAGCCGGCGCCCCTCCTCATCGTTGGTCCCATCCAACCTGACCACGAAGGGAACCGTGGGCTTGATCTTGTCGAAGGCCTCGATCAGGCCGCGGGCCACCTCATCGCAGCGCGTGATGCCGCCGAAGATGTTGAACAGGACCGCCTTGACCTTCGGGTTGGACAGGATCACCTCGACCGCGCTGGTGATCGCCTCGGCCTTCGACCCGCCGCCCGCGTCCAGGAAGTTGGCCGGAGACCCCCCGGCCTCCGCCACCACGTCAAGCGTCGACATGACCAGGCCGGCCCCGTTGCCCAGCACGCCGATGTCCCCGTCCAGCTTGACGTAGATGAGTCCCCGCTCCTTGGCCATGCGCTCCTGGGGATCCTCGGCGGAGATATCGCGGAGCTCGGCGTTATCCGCGTGCCGGTAGAGGGCGTTGCCGTCTAGCGTCACCTTGGCGTCCAGAGCCTTGACCTGACGGCCCTGGCCGCCGGCCGCTCCACCGTCCGCGTCCGGGGTGACGATCAGGGGGTTGACCTCCACGAGCGTCGCCTCCTCGGCCACGAAGACCTCATACAGCTTGGCCAGCATGGCCCCCACCGGCCTCACCACGTCGGCATCGACCCCCGCCTCGTAGGCCAGTCGCCGCCCATGGAAGTCCTGGAAGCCGAGCAGGGGATCGACGTGCAGCCGGGCGATGGCCTGCGGATCCTCGTCCGCCACCTCCTCGATGTCCATCCCGCCCTTGGTGGAGAGCATCAACAGCGGGGCCTTGGCGGAGCGATCGAAGACCACCGAGGCGTAGTACTCAGCCGCGATCTCCGAGGCCGACTCGATCCAGAGCTCGTGGACGGTGAGCCCCCGGATGTCCATTCCCAGGATGGCCTCGGCGTGTTCGGAGGCCTCGCCTGAGTCCTGAGCCACCTTGATTCCGCCGGCCTTCCCGCGCCCTCCGATCTGCACCTGGGCCTTGACCACGCAGGGATAGCCGATCTCCTCGGCGGCCTGGACGGCCTCCTCCACCGTGGTGGCATGACGCCCCGGCGGGACCGGTACGCCATGGCGCGCAAACAGCTGCTTCCCCTGGTACTCGAGTAGATCCATCGGCCGTGAGCACTCTATTTCATCGCCTGCCGTGGCATCATGCCCGCCCCATGGCCATCCCAAAGACTGTCTCGTTCGTGACCTTCGACGTCTACGGCACCCTCATCGACTGGGAGACCGGCGTTTACGACGCCTTCCAGGCCGAGGCCGAGCGCGACGGATTCACGATCGAGCGTGACGAGCTGATTCCGCTGTTCCACGAGACCCAGAAGCAGATCCAGGCCGGCTCCTACGAGCTGTATGCCGAGGTGCTGCGCCGCACGGCGGTCCAGATCGCCAAGAAGCTCGGCTGGCCACTGGAGCCATCCCGCTCGGGGTTTCTGCCTGACTCGGTGCAGCGCTGGAAGCCCTTCAAGGAGACCAATTCGGTGCTCACGAAGGCGTCCAAGAAGCACCGGGTCGGCCTGATCTCGAACATCGACGACAAGCTCCTGGGCCACACCAGGCGCCACATCCCGCTGGACTTCGACCTCGTGGTGACCGCCCAGCAGGTCCGCTCCTACAAGCCTGACCCGGCCCACTTCACCGAGTGCGAGCGCCGAATCGGAGGCAAGAAGGGCTGGGTCCACGTCGCCGAGAGCTACTACTACGACGTCGAGCCCTGCCTGAAGAAGAAGATCCCCGTGATCTGGGTCAATCGCTCCCGCCAGCAGCTGGAGCAGGGTCAGCGCAAGCCTGACGCCGAGGTGCACAACCTGCGGGAGGCCATGAAGCTGGTCGGCGTGTCGTAGGCGGCCCGACCCGCCAGCTACTCCCCAGAGGTGATGACCACGAGCGTGTCGCCGGTGGCCACGGATGCGCCCGCGGCGATGGGCAGCTCGGACACGGTTCCGGCCTTGTGGGCCGTGATCTCGTTCTCCATCTTCATGGCCTCGATCACCGCAATCAGCGCGCCCTCCTCCACGGCGGCCCCCTTCTCCACGGCCACCTTGAGGATGGTCCCCTGAAGCGGAGAGGTCAGCGCGTCGCCCTTGCCGTCACTTGATCCGCCGGCTCGGCCGGGGCGCCGGGGCGCCTTGCGGGCCGCCCCTGTGGCGGCCGGCGCCGCCGCCACGACCCCGTTGGCCGCCGCCATCGGCGGCCCGATCACGCGCACGTCGAAGCGCTTGCCTGACACCTCCACCGTGTAGTCCTGCTGGACCTTCTCAGCCTCCTCATCCGCCTCCGAGGCAGGCTTCTCAGGCGCCGGGACAGCCAGCGACTTCAACCACGCCCGGTCGGAGATCAGGTCGCGGCAGGTCTCGGCCCGGGCCCATTGCTTGGTCTGGAGGATGGCCTCGTGAAAGGGCAGCAGCGTCTTCAGGCCCTCGATCCGGTACTCGCGCAGCGCTCGGAGCATGCGGGCCGTCGCCTGCTCACGGTCCACATCCCACACGATCAGCTTGGCCACCATCGGGTCGTACATGGGCGAGATCTCGGAGCCTGACTCCACGCCCGAGTCAACGCGAACGCCCGGCCCGGTGGGCTCCTGATAGGCGCCGATCGTGCCCGGAGCGGGGGCGAAGTTCTTGCTGGCGTCCTCGGCGTTGATCCGGCATTCGATGGCATGGCCGTGCAGCTCCACGTCCTCCTGGGACACCGAGAGCGGCTCCCCGGCCGCCACCCTGATCCCCTCCTTGACGATGTCAAGCCCGGTCACGAGCTCGGTCACCGGATGCTCGACCTGGACCCGCGTGTTCATCTCCAGGAAGAAGTACTCGGCCTTCTCCGCGCCCTCGTCGGTCACCAGCAGCCCCTCCACCGTCCCGGCTCCCGTATAGGAGACGGCCGCCGCGGCGTCGGTGGCGATCTTGCCGATCCGGGCCCGGAGCTCCTCGTCCACCGCCGGGGCGGGAGCCTCCTCAATCAGC
The DNA here is from genome assembly GCA_045805485.1 of Solirubrobacteraceae bacterium. Taxonomy (GTDB): domain Bacteria; phylum Actinomycetota; class Thermoleophilia; order Solirubrobacterales; family Solirubrobacteraceae; genus Palsa-465. The sequence goes on from JBJMLC010000166.1 coordinate 47,773, forward strand.
TTCTGGTGCCGGCGCTGGATGGAGCAGTCGCGCTCTCCCAGGTGGATCACGTTCCCGTGCTGGTCAGCCAGGACCTGCACCTCCACGTGGCGCGGGTCAGGGAGGTAGCGCTCCAGGTAGACGGTCGGATCCGAGAAGAACTTCTCGCCCTCCCGAGAGGAGCCCTCGAAGGCCGCCTCGAGCTCGTCCTCGGAGGCAGCCACGCGGAAGCCCTTGCCGCCCCCGCCGCCAGCGGCCTTCACGGCCACCGGGTAGCCGATCGTCTTGGAGATGACCTTCCGGGCCTCTTGCACCGTGGCGACGGGCTCGGTCGTTCCGGGGACGATCGGCACGCCCGCCTCGGACATCAGCTCGCGGGCCCGGGTCTTTGACCCCATGGCCTCGATGGCCGAAGCCGGCGGTCCGATGAACGTGATCCCGTGGTCTCCGAGCGCCGCCGCGAACGCGGCGTTCTCGGCCAGAAATCCGTATCCGGGATGCACGGCCTCGGCGCCCGAGCGCTTGGCCACCTCGATCAGCTTCTCGATCACCAGGTAGCTCTCGCTGGCCGGCCCTGGCCCCAGCAGGAACGCCTCGTCGGCCCGGCGCACGTGCGGTGCGTCGCGGTCGATCTCCGAGTACACGGCGACCGTGGCGACTCCCAGCTCCTGGCAGGCCCGGATGACACGCACAGCGATCTCGCCACGATTGGCGATCAGCACCTTCGAGAACATGGCGTCGTGACTTTACTGCGGCACGGGGGGCTCGGCCGCGCGCGGCCTGTCAGCCCGCAGCGCCGACGACCATCCCCGCGGCCACCGTGTCGTTGCTGGCCTCATCGATCAGGATGAAGCTGCCGGTGGCCCGGTTGCGGCGGTAGCGGTCGACCATCAGGGGCGCGCTGGTGCGCAGGCTGATCCGGCCGATGCCATTGAGCTCAAGCCGATCGGCCTGCTCGTGCTCCAGGGTGTTGACGTCGACCCGGTACTCGATCTCCCCCACGGCTGCGCGGGCTGTGCGCGTGGTGTGCTTGATCGCGTACCGCCCTCCGGGGCGAAGCGGCTCCTGGCTCATCCAGCAAACCATGGCGTCAAGCTCCCGAGCCACGATCGGCTGGTCGTCGGGCTCCACGATCATGTCGCCCCGGGAGACGTCGAGGTCGTCCTGCAGGCGCACGGACACCGACATGGTGGGGAAGGCGGCCTCGAGCTCGCCGTCGTGTGAATCGATCGCCGCGATCCGGCTCCGCTGGCCCCCGGGCAGGACCACCACGTCCGTTCCGGGGCGCAGGACGCCCCCCGCGACCTGACCGGCGTAGCCCCGGTAGTCGTGGTGCTGGTCGTTGTTTGGCCGGATCACCCACTGGACGGGGAAGCGCACGTCGGAGAGATTGCGATCGGTGGCGATGACCACGTGCTCAAGGTGATAGAGCAGCGGGGGGCCGCCGTACCACGACATCTCCTCCGAGCGATCCACCACGTTGTCGCCATGCAGGGCCGAGATGGGGATGAACGTCACGTCGCCGATGTCCAGGCGCGCGGCCCAGTCGGTCAGCTCGTCGACGATCCGGTCGAACACCGCCTCGTCGTAGTCGACCAGGTCCATCTTGTTCACGCACACCACCAGGTGGGGGATCCGCAGCAGAGATGAGATGTAGGCGTGGCGCCGGGTCTGCTCCAGGACGCCCTTGCGAGCGTCGACCAGGACGATCGACAGGTCCGCGGTGGACGCGCCGGTGACCATGTTGCGGGTGTACTGCTCGTGCCCCGGGGTGTCGGCGATGATGAACTTCCGCCCGCACCGCCCCTCGGCCCGCGGCGGGCCGGCGGCCGTGCCGGTGGAGAAGTAGCGGTAGGCGACGTCGATCGTGATTCCCTGCTCACGCTCGGCGCGCAACCCGTCGGTCAGGAGCGCCAGGTTCACGTAGCCGTCTCCGCGGCGCTCTGAGAGGTCGATGACATGAGCCATCTGGTCGTCCAGGATCGCCTTGGAGTCATGGAGCAGCCGCCCGATCAGGGTCGACTTTCCGTCGTCCACCGAACCCGCCGTGGCCAGCCGCAGCAGCTCGCCGGGCCGGGTGGCCACCGCGTGGCCGTTGGTTGCCGGGCCAGCCACTAGTGGTCTCCCCCGCGGGTACGGTCTGCGCCCGCCACTAGAAGTAGCCCTCGCGCTTGCGATCCTCCATGGCCGCCTCGGTCACCCGGTCATCCGCCCGGGTCTCGCCCCGCTCGGTCACGCGCGTGGCGGCGATCTCAGCCACCACCTCCGGGAGGGTGCTGGCCTCAGAGCGCACCGCCCCGGTGCACGTCATGTCGCCCACGGTCCGGTAGCGCACCGAGGTCTCGAACACCTCCTCACCGTCCATCAGCTCCACGAACGGGCTGTGGGCGTAGAGCATGCCGTCCCGCTCGAACACGTCGCGCCTGTGGGCGTAGTAGATCGAGGGCACCTCGAGCTCCTCCTCGGCGATGTACTGCCACACGTCGAGCTCCGTCCAGTTGGACAGCGGGAAGACGCGGACGTGCTCTCCCTGGCGGATCCGGCCGTTGTACAGGTTCCAGGGCTCTGGACGCTGGCGCTTGGGATCCCATTGTCCGAAGTCGTCCCGGAAGGAGAACACGCGCTCCTTGGCCCGGGCCCGCTCCTCGTCGCGCCGGGCGCCGCCGAAGGCGGCGTCGAATCGATGCTCGGCGATCGCGTCCAGCAGAGTGGTCGTCTGGAGACGGTTGCGCGAGGCGCGGGGACCCGTCTCCTCCGCCACGCGGCCTGAGTCGATGGAGTCCTGGACGCTGGCCACGATCAGCCGCTCTCCCAGCTCGCCGATCAGCCGGTCCCGGAACTCCATCACCTCCGGGAAGTTGTGCCCCGTGTCCACGTGCATGATCGGGAACGGGAACCGGCCGGGCCGAAAGGCCTTCTCAGCCAGGCGCAGGAGGACCAGCGAGTCCTTGCCCCCGCTGAACAGCAGCACCGGGCGCTCGCGCTCGGCGGCCACCTCCCGGAAGATGTGGATCGACTCCGCCTCCAGGGTCTCCAGATAGGACAGCTCGTGGTGGTATGGGTTCATGACGCTCGCTTAGGAGTGGCTGCAGCCTGATCGGGATGGGCCGGGTGCGGAGCCCTACTCGTGGATGCCGCACTCGGTCTTGTCGAGGCCGGCCCAGCGGCCCTCGCGCCCGTTGCCCGGCAGCGTGCAGGGCTGGCACCCGATCGATGCGTAGCCCTGGTCGTGCAGCGGGTTGTAGGGGAGCTTGTGGCGGAAGATGTAGCGCCACACGTCGGCCTCGCTCCAGTCGGCGAGCGGGTTGACCTTCCACACGTCGTGGGCCTCGTCACGCTCCAGCTTGGCCGCCGAGGAGCGGGTGGCCGCCTGCTCCCGCCGGATCCCGGTGATCCAGGCGTCGACGTCCTGCAGGGCGCTGTTGACAGCCGTCACCTTGGCCTCTGAGCAGCACCGGTTGATCGTCCAGGGCTCGCCGGGAGACTGGGCGTCGAAGACCTCGATGCGGACGCCGAAGTGGTCCTCGAAGCGCTTCCACGTCTCGAGCGTCTCCGGAAACAGAACGCCCGTGTCGATCGTGAACACCCGGGGCTCCTCGCAGACGCCCAACAGCATGTGCAGAAGAACCGACTCCTCCTTCTGGAAGGAGCAGGCCATGGTCAGGCGGGGATGGAAGCGCTCGACGGCATAGCCCACGACGTCTTCGGCCGCGGAATCCTGGAGATCCTGGAAGGCGATCGCGGTCATACCGCGCACTCGCCCTCGCCACGAACCACCTCGAAGGGAGCGTTCTTCGTCCAATCGATGAAGTAGTTCATGTTCTCGAGGTTGAATTCGATCGGCATGACCAGGTCCTTGACTCGAGTTTCGAACTCCTGCGTGCCGACCCTCTCCACGAAGTCGTTGAACTCCTCGCCGTCGCCTCGGTCGGACTCGTAGAAGCGTACCCAGCGCTCCACTGCCTCGGGCACCCTCTTGGCCGGCAGACGGGCCTTCAGCCGGTGCCCGTAGCGCACGTCACCGCCCTCGTATGCGCCGCCGAGGTGGGGGATGTAGGCGGGAATCGTGTTCTTGCCCACCTTGATCGAAGCCCCGTAGAACCCGATGTTTGCGATGTGGTGCTGGCCGCAGCCGTTGGGGCAGCCGCTCATCTTCACGTGGATCCGCCGGGTCAGCCCATCCTCGATGCCCATGCCCGCCAGGCGCTCAGTTATGGCCTGGTTAAGGCCCATGGAGCTGGTGATTCCGAGCTTGCAGGAGTCGGTGCCGGGGCAGCTCACGACGTCGGTGATCTCATCCGCGCCGGCCTCCCCCAGGCCGAGCTCGTGCAGGCGCTGCCAGATCTCGTACACCGAGTCGTCGCGCACCCAGCGCAGGATGAGGTTCTGGTGCACGGTGGTCCGGGCATAGCCTCCGCTGTACTGGCGCATGATGGCCGCCAGGCCGTGGAGCTGCTCGGGAGTCAGGTCGCCGCGGATCACCTTCACCTCCACGGTGGAGAATCCGGTCTGGCGCTGAGCCTGGACGTTGGTCTCCCAGAAACGCTTGTAGGCGGCCAGGTCACCGTTGGGGCTCTCATGGTGCTCCAGCGGTTGGGGAGCGTTGGCCTCCTCGTCGTGCTCGAACAGGATCGGGTCCAGCGAGAAGTCGCGCTCGGCCACCCAATCGCCCTGTAGCTCCTCCTCCACCATCTCCCGGAAGGCGTCGATCCCGATCTTGTCGACCAGGACCTTGATCCGGGCTCGGGCCCGGTTGACCCGGAGCCATTCCTGGCGATCGAAGATCCGCATGCAGGCCTCGGTGATCTTCAGGTAATCCCCGTTGTCCAGCTCCACGAACTCGTACAGGGTCGGGGCCAGGCGGGGCATGATCGAGGTCCCGCCGCCCACGCGCATCTCCACCCCGCGCACGCCGTCCTTGAGGCGGGGCAGGAAGGCGACGTCGTGGATCCGGGTGATTGCGTTGTCCTCGTCGGTGGAGGCAAACGCAGTCTTGACCTTCCGCGGCATGGCCTGCGTCGTGGGATGGCGCACGAAGTACCGCACGTACGCGCCCGCGTAGGGGGTGATGTCGAACAGCTCGCCCGGCAGCACGCCGGCTCGCGGATCGCCGGTGACGTTGCGCATGGTGTTGCCGCAGCCCTCGCGGGAGGAGAGGCCCGCATCGCCCAGGTCCCGGATGAGCTTGGCCGCCTCAGGCAGGGGAACGTGGTGCATCTGGATGTTCTGGCGCGTGGTGATGTGGCCTTTGCGCAGGGGAACGTACTTGTCGATCCCGTCCGCGAACGCCTCCAGCTGCTCCGGCGTCACGCCGCCGAAGGGCAGCTTGACCCGGATCATCTGAACGTCTGCCTGGCGCTGGCCGTAGACGCCCTGCTTGAGCCTGAACTTGATGAACTCGTCGTCCTCCAGCTCACCCTTGAGGAAGCGGGTCGACTCGGTGTCGAAATCGTCGAACTCCCGGGCCAGGATCGGGATGATGTGCCCGGGGACGTTCTCGAGCACCTCCGGGTTCTCCAGGCTTCCGGTTCGCGCGTGCGCTCCGTTGCTTGACTGCTCGCCTGCTGTCGACTGGCTGACGGGGGTCGCGGGCTCCATTACTTTCCTTCCGATAGTGGAGTCCGATCAATCTAGCAAAACCCAATCGGAATATCGGGAATTTTTAGAGAGGGGCGGATCAGGGGGGCCGGAGTGGTGCGGCGATGACCCCGCGGAGCGTGTCGAAAAATGCTGACTATTTCAGTAAAACCGAGCACGCTCCCGCTGAAAACGACAAACCCACGGCGCTACACCGAAACATTCGGGTGCGCCATGGGTTCTCAGGAAAAGGGTCCGGCGCCGCGGCGGTGGGGGCTCCGCCGCGGCAGCCGGCGCGCTCTCAGCCGGCGCCTATATGGCAGGCCGACATCGGGTGAGGGGGCGTCACGATGCCGGCGACTTCCGGCGTATGGGCGAGCGCGTCTTCGTGCCCGTCAACGTGCTGTGACGGGCAAGGGAAGCTTTCTACTCCGCTGCTCACGTGCCTAAATGCCCCACAGCTTCATCGTGATGGCCCCTTTGCTGCCTGTCGCACACAGGCCTTGGGTGGGGGCCCCCGGTGCGGCCCCTCCATTGAAATAGGAAGCTCCCACAACGGACGCCCTATGTCAAGACCCGTGGTTCTAACCCCACGGAGGGGGACGCTCGGGCTCCCGGGTCACCCCCTCGTGCAGCGCGGCGCGCTGCCACGCCGTGGGTCCCGGAGGCTCGGGCATGGGCCGCGGGGCGGTCTCGCGCATGAACCGCTCCAGCGCGGCCACCACCGCCGCCGCCTCCTCAGGAGAGGCGTCCGGGGCCACGATCTGGAGTTGCGGGCGGCGATTGACGATGGCCTCAGGCTACCGGCCCGAGGGCTCACCGGCGGGGGTATCCTGCCGCCCGTGGCGGGAATCCGGGCGGGAGTGCGTGCCGCGGTCATGATGGCTTTGACCATCGTCCTGGCGCCTGCTCCGGCCGCCCAGGCGGCCCGCCCGGCGCTTTTCAGGGTGGGTGCGGCAGCGCGCAGCATCGACCCCAGCACCCCGGTCTACGCCGGCGGCTTCTCCCTCAGCCCGCCGATCACCCGGATCCACGACCCCCTCCAGGTCCGGGCCTTCTACGTGTCGGGCGGCTCCCATGCCGTGGCCTTCGTGGTGATCGATGCCCAGGGGTATTTCTCGGGCTATCAGGAGGGCCCGGACCTGGGGACGACGGCGGACCGCCGGGACGCCGCGCGAGCGGGCAGCGCCGCCGGCCACGTCCGGATGACCTCGGCGGACATCATCGTCCAGGCCACCCACACGCACGCCGGCCCGACGCTCGAGGGCATCTGGGGACCGGTCCCGAAGTCCTACCTGCGGCTGGTCCACCGCCAGGCGGTCGCCGCGGTGACCGCAGCCGCCCGGCACGCCCAGCCGGCCCACCTGCAGTTCGCGACGCTGAGGGACCGGAACATCGCCAGCGTCAATGTCAACCAGGACAACTACCAGGGCTGGATCACAGACCCGCAGCTCTCTGTCCTGCGCGGGGTGAGCCCCGGGACCGGGAGGACGATCGGAGTGTTCGCCAACATCCCCACCCACGGCGCCCACGTGTGCGGGCAGTGCCTCAAGCTGCTGAGCGCCGACTACTTCGGGGCGGTCAGGGCGCAGCTGGACCGCCAGCTCGGCGGAGTGAGCGTGGTGGGTCCAGCATCGCTCGGCCGCCTGGAGAGCCCCGTGGAGACGACTGGTCTGGCGAACATGAAATGGATCTCCCGCGTGATCGCCAATGACGTGCTGGACGCGCTCGGCCACCCGCACTGGGTCACCTCGCGGGACATCGCCGGCGTGCAGCAGACGGTCCAGATTCCAGCCGCCAACGCTGCGCTCCTGGCCCTGAACGACGCCTGGTCGCTGCCGCCCGCGCAGCGGGAGCAGGAGGCGGAGATGTCAGGCATCTATCCGATCGACCGGGCCAACACCCCGCCCTATCGGGCCGGAAATGTCCTGGGCAGCTGGCTGACCGCCCTACGCATCGGCAACCTCGCGTACGTATCGATGCCCGGCGAGCCCTTCCCGGAGGTTCGGCTGGCCATAGCCCGGGCGTCAGGAGCCCAGGCCGTCATGGCGCTGTCCAAGGGGCAGGACGACTTCGGGTACTTCTTCCCCTCCTACGACTACGCGTTTCCGGAGCTCTACAACTCCGACCATCTCATCTTCAGCGTCGGCCCCCAGGGCGGCGACCAGATCATCCAGGACCAGGTGTCCAACATCCACGACCTGGGCTTCGCCACGGATCCCGCGCTGGAGACGCCGCTGCCCAACCGGTACGCGCAGAAGCTCAAGCCCGGTCTGCAGACGCTGGCCTCGCCGCCCACGGGCGACGCCGGTCCATCCGGACGGTTCACGACCACCCTCCAGGCGATCTACATGCCCGCCGCGGTGGCCGACGCGCCGCTGGCCGGCCGCGTGCATTGGGACTTCGGCGACGGCACCCATGCCCGCACGGGCTATCTGTCGGTCGGCCAGGACTTCGGCCAGACGGGCCAGGGACCGCACCACGGCCCGGCGCGCTTCACCCACTCCTTCCGCCCCGGCACCTACCACGTGCGGGCGACCGCCCAGGACACGAGCGGCAACCGGATCTCCTGGACGATCACCGTCCGCGCGTATCCGGAGCTCCGGGTCTCCTGCAGCGGACGCGTCCGGGGTGGCGAGGGCACGGTCCTGCGCCGCGTGCGCCACCGGCACTCGCTCACGGTCCTCGACGCGGCCGGGGGGAGCGCGACCAGACACTGTCGGTAGTTCCGGCGGTGCACGCACCGCCGGCGGACCGGTGCATGCACCGGTCCGGGGGTTGGCGCATGCGCCAACCCCTAAAGAGGAATGTTTCCGTGCTTGCGCTTCGGGCCCGGCTGGCGCTTGGTCTGGAGCGTCTCCAGGGCCGTGATGATCCGGGGCCTGGTCTCGTGGGGGACGATCACGTCGTCGATGTAGCCCCGCTCGGCGGCCACGTAGGGATTGGCGAAATGCGCCTTGTAATCGGTGATCAGCTTCTGGCGGCGGGTGTCAGGCGTGGGCGAGGCGCCGATGTCCCGGCGGTAGATGATGTTGACCGCGCCCTCGGGCCCCATGACCGCCACCTCGGCGGTCGGCCAGGCGAAGTTGAAGTCCGCCAGCATGTGCTTTGAGGCCATGACGTCATACGCGCCACCGTAGGCCTTGCGGGTGATGATCGTGATCTTGGGGACGGTGGCCTCCGTGTAGGCGTAGAGCAGCTTCGCGCCGTGGCGGATGATCCCGCCCCACTCCTGAGACGTGCCGGGCAGGAAGCCCGGAACGTCGGTGAACGTGATCAACGGGATGTTGAAGGCGTCACAGGTCCGGACGAAGCGGGCGCCCTTGGAGGACGAGTCGATGTCCAGCACGCCCGCGAG
>JBJMLC010000167.1:0-8838 GCA_045805485.1 Solirubrobacteraceae bacterium
CTCGTCGCCCGTGGACGGATCAGTCCGTCCCCGTCGAGGACGAGACGCGTGAGGAGGCGCCTGATCCCGCCCCGATGGCGGCTGCGCAGCGGTACGCCGTGAAGTGGATCGACCGCTCAGACGGCCGGCCGATGCCCCGCCAGGAACGTGACCTGACGTTCACGCAGGCCCTGGATGAGGTTCGCCGGGTCAGCCGGGATACGCAGAGCGTCGGCGGACTTCCGGCCTCGGCGTTTTCTGGGCTGCGTGTCTACCTGCAGTGTTTCTGCGGCCGGGATGTCGCGGACCCCAGCAAGCCGCACATCGCCCCGCTTGACGGCCGTCTGTGCCCGTACTCCGGCTCACGCCAGACCACCGAGCCCAGCCCGGTCGCGCCCTCGCGCGAAGAGCAGACGGCACCGCTGCGCGCGGTAGCGGCGTAACACCGCCGACAGGGCTGACGCGACGCCGGCCGGGGAGCTCACCCCTCCAGCAGCGCCCGCACCCTCTCGTCGCTCACCGGCTTGAAGTCCCGGTACCACAGCCCCACGGCCGTGAAGGGATCAGGTCGGCACGGGCACACGACCTCGTCGACCTCCGCAGCCAGCGCCTCACACGTCTGCCTTGGGGCCACCGGGACCGCCACCACGATCCGAGCTGCGCCCTGGCTTCGCAGCGCCTGAACAGCGGCCCGCATCGTGGCCCCGGTGGCCAGGCCGTCGTCGACCAGGATGGCCGTCGTCCCTCGGAGGTCCCGCGGCTCCCGGCCGTCGCGATATGCCTCCTCCTGGCGCTCCAGCGTGGCCAGCTCGCGCCGGGTGACCTCCTCCACGGCCGCGTCGCTCAGCCGGGCCGCTGACAGGACCTCCTGATTGAGTACCCGGGCTCCTCCGGACGCGACGGCCCCCAGGGCCAGCTCCTCGTGCCCGGGCACACCCAGCTTGCGGACCAGGAACACCTCCAGCGGGGCTCCGAGCCTCTGCGCGACCTCGTACGCCACGGGCACCCCGCCACGCGGCAATCCCAGGACCACCACGTCAGGCAGACGAGCGTAGGGGGCGAGCGCATCGGCCAGGCGACGGCCGGCGTCGGTTCGATCGGCAAAGCGCTCGCTCACGGGAGAGGCAGTATGGCCCGGCGAGCACGTCGTTGGCCAGGCTAAGAGGCCGTCAGCGAGGCAAACCTGGCTGGAGAGGAGTCGTCGCACTCCTCAAAGAACCCACCCACGACCTCCAGCAGGTGCTCGATGGAGTCTGCCGCGTAGAGGATGGGCTGGTACCTGGTGATGTCGTACTCATGGACGCCCATCTCGGCGATGTCCAGCGGACGGATCTCGGCGCCGCGGAACTCCTCGATCTCGCCGAAGGAGGACAGCAGCCCCGCCCCGTAGGCCCGGAGCTCGCCGTCCTCGTGCACGACGCCGAACTCGATCGTGAACCAGAAGACGTGAGCGAAGAAATCCCGTCCCTCGTGGGTGCTCAGCCGCCGCGCCGCCCGGCCGGCCTTCCGGTTCAGCTCGGCCAGCCGGGGGCTGGCCAGCATTCCTCCATGGCCGATGACCTCATGGATCAGGTCGGGTTCAGGGGTGTACAGCGGACGCGAGGGGTGCCGCAGGTACTGCGTGGAGTGGAACGCGCCGTCAGCCAGCGAGCCGTAGAACTCCTCGAACGGGACCAGGCCGGGGGCCGGGTGATACTCGAAGCCGGTGAGGGGACGCAGCCGCTCGCCCACCTCCTCCAGCTGGGGGACGCGGTCGGCCGGCAGGTCGAATCTGACCATCGCGTCCCGATATTCGGCGCAGGCCAGACGCTCGTGCTTGCCGGCCAGCTCGCGACGCACGGTGGCCCAGACCCCGTTCTCCACGTCGGTGTAATCCACGTGGGGGATCGGCTGGTCCGGAGTCCAGTCCATGGACAGGGCCGCGATGTGGTTTCGGCGAGCCCGGTACTCGGGATCTGCGAAGCCCGGATGATCGTCGGCCAGGTGGACGGTGACGCTGCCGTCCTCGGCGGTCGTCACGGGGGCATACAGCTGGGCTTCTTCGAACATGAACGTCCTAGATGTGGCTGGTGGTGCCGGCTTGACTGAGATGACCATCGCTCTGGGGCTGGGACTCGGACGCAGCCCATGAGAGCGCGTACTGACCGTCGTCCAGCTCCGCGGTCAGGGGAGTCAGGCGCAGCGGCCTGAACGTGTCGCACATGACCGCCAGCTCATCGGTGGCGCGCGTGCCGATCGACCGCTCGGCCAGGCCGGGCTGCGGGCCATGGGGCAGGCCCGAGGGATGCAGCGTGATCGATCCCTTCTCGATTCCGCGGCGCGAGCCGAATGAGCCGCTCACGTAGTAGATCATCTCCTCTGACTGGAGGTTCGAGTGGTTGTAGGGAATCGGGATCGCGTCCTGGTGCCAGTCCAGCATCCGGGGGCAGAACGAGCAGATAACGAAGTTGGGGCCCTGAAACGTCTGATGAACCGGCGGCGGCATGTGGATGCGCCCGGTGATGGGCTCGAAGTCGTCGATGTTGAACGTGTACGGGTACACGTAGCCGTCCCAGCCCACGACGTCCAGCGGGTGATAGTCGAGCTTGTAGTGCTGGTGGCCCCCCCGGACCCGGACCACCAGGTCGAACTCGCCCCGCTCCCGGTGGGTCTCGAGCTCCACCGGGGGATGGAAGTCCCGGTGTGAATACGGCGCGTGCTCCAGGAGCTGGCCGTAGCGGTTGCGGTAGCGGTTGGGTGTCTCGATCTCGCCGGGGGTGTGGAACGTGAGGTGCAGCTGGTCATCGGCGGGCCGGAAGCGGTACGTGGTCCCCCGGGGGATCACGATGTAGTCGTGGGCTGCGTAGAGCAGCGTCCCGAACGTCGTCTCGAGCTCCCCGCGTCCCTCGTGGACGAAGATGACCTCGTCACCTTCACCATTTCGATAGAAGTAGTCCTGCGCCTCCGACGGGCGGCACAGGGCGATCTCCACGTCGTCGTTGAACATGAGCAGGCGCCGGCCCCGGATCGGGTCGCCCTCCGGCGCGATCCCACGCGTGTTGAACAGGTGGTGACAGTGAGCCGGAGGGACCCATTCCGGGCGCTCCAGTGATTCAAAGGAACCCAGCTCAGTAACCCGGCAGGGCGTCTGCAGGTGGTACAGGATCGATTCGTTACCGGAGAACCCCTCGAAGCCCATCACCTCCTCGGTGAGGAGGGTCCCGTCGTCCCGAAATGCCACGTGGCGTTTGGCAGGCAACCGGCCACGGGTCTCGTAGCGCACTAGAGGTTCCCCCGTCTGGCCTGCTCGCGCTCCAGAGCCTCGAACAGGGCCTTGAAGTTGCCATCCCCGAAGCCGCGAGCCCCGTGCCGCTCGATGACCTCGAAGAACATCGTGGGCCGATCGCCCACGGGCCGCGTGAAGATCTGGAGGAGATAGCCCTCGTCATCCCGGTCGACCAGGATGCCCAGGCGGCTCAGGTCGGCGATGTCCTCGTCGATCTCCCCCACCCGGTCGGGCACCTCGGCGTAATAGGAAGCGGGGATGGGCAGGAAGCTCACGCCGCGAGCCATCAGCTCGGAGACGGTGGCCACGATGTCGGTCGTGGACACCGCGACGTGCTGAACCCCCGGCCCGTTGTAGAAGTCGAGGAACTCCTCGATCTGTGACTTGCGCTTGCCCTGCGCGGGCTCGTTGATGGGGAACTTGACCCGGCCCGAGCCGTCGGTGACCACCTTGGACATGAGCGCCGAATATTCCGTGGAGATGTCCTCGTCGGAGAAATGGATCATCTCGGTCATCCCGAACACGCGCTCGTAGTAGTGCACCCACTCATCCATGTGTCCGAGCTCGACATTGCCCACGACATGATCGATTCCCACCAGCAGCCCATCACGACCAGATGATGGCACCGCGCCGGTGGCCCGGAAGCCGGGTAGGAAGGCGCCGCCGTAGCCCGCCCGCTCCACGAACACGTGGCGTGTCTCGCCATAGGTCGCCACGGAGGAGAGCTTGACCGAGCCGTGTTCGTCCGAGCGCTCGTGTGGCATGTCGATCCCGCGGGCGCCGTGGGACACGGCATGCTCGTACGCGGCCACGGCGTCAGGCACGCTGAGCGCGATCGTGCGCACGCCGTCGCCGTGGCGGCGGTGGTGCTCGGCCACCTCGTCTCCTCCGGTCAGCGTCCCGGTCAGGACCAGGCGGATCCGGCCCTGCTCCAGCACGTGCGAGACCCTGTCTCGGCTGCCCGTCTCCAGGCCCAGGAAGGCGGTTTCCGTGAATCCGAAGGCTTGGCTGTAGTAGTGGGCGGCCTGGGAGGCGTTGCCCACGTACAGCTCCAGATGATCGATCCCGTGGATCGGCATGACATCGGGAGCGGGCTGGGCGGTCTCTGCATTGGGATGGAGCTCGGTCGTCATACCACGTGCAATGATCCGCTCCTTCAGTCGCCATCTCAATGGCGAATCGTTGCGTCTGAGGGGTATCCTGACCCTCTATGGACGCCACAGATCAGGAGATCGTTGCGCTGCTGCGTCAGGACGCCCGGCGCAGTTTTCAGGACATCGGAAGGCACGTTCACCTGAGCGCGCCGGCCGTCAAGAGGCGCGTGGATCGCCTGGAGCAGGAGGGGGTGATCCTCGGCTACACGGCCGTGGTCAACCCGCCCGCCTTCGGCTGGCACGCCGAGGCGTTCGTGGATCTGTACTGCGACGGCAAGATGCCGGCGGGGGCCATCAAGCGCGCCGTTGAGAGAGAGCCCAGGGTGGTGGCCGCCCATACCGTGGCCGGCGAGTCCAGCGCGCTGCTGCATGTGATGGCCGAGGACACCAAGGACCTGGAGCGGGTGCTGGAGCAGATCCGGAGCACCGACGGGGTCACCCGGACCGTGACCGAGGTTGTCCTCTCGACCCTGTTCCAGCGATGAGGCGGCCGTTCCCGGAGGTCCGCCCCCCCTCGGTCCGTGACTTCATGGCCTTCGAGGAGCACGTGCGCAACGCCCGGGCCAACCGCGGCCTGGAGGTGCCACCCGTCTGGTACGAGATCCCCGTCTTCTACTTCTCCAACCCCGCCGCCGTGTATCGCGACGGCGAGGACGTGCCCAAGCCCCCGGACACCGCGGCGTTGGACTACGAGCTGGAGCTGGCCTGCGTGATCGGCGCGGACGGTCGGCCGGAGGTATTCACAATCATGAACGACTGGTCGGCCCGGGACCTCCAGGCCCGGGAGATGCAGGTCGGGCTTGGCCCGGCCAAGGGCAAGGACTTCGCCACCTCACTGGGTCCGGCCCTGGTCTCGGCGGACGAGCTTCCCTCCGACCTCGATATGCGCGCCGTGGCTCGGGTCAACGGGGAGGTGCGAACCGAGTCGCGGACCGGGGGGATGCACTGGTCCTGGGAGGAGCTGGTGGCGGCGGCCGCCCGCAACACTCCGGGGCTCGAGCCCGGCGATGTGGTCGGTTCAGGGACGGTCGGCCGCGGCTGCATCCTGGAGCACGGCGACGGCCGCTGGCTCCAGCCGGGTGACCTGGTGGAGCTGGAGGTCGAGGGGATCGGAGTGCTGCACAACCGGGTTGTGTAGGGGCGGCCCGACGGTAGCCTGCCCCGATGCTCAGGCGGGCACTGCTGATCGGGACCGTGATCGCCTGGTTGGGCCCCGCCGCCGCCTTGGCTCGCCCCACCAGGGCGCTGGTCATCCTTCCTCCGGGGGAGGGCTCGACGATCACGCTGGACGCCTACGCCAGAAACCAGGCTTCGGGGAGGTGCGCCGATCTGGGCCCGCATGTGTGCGACCAGCTCCGGATGTACGAGAACTGGCGGTTCCGCAATGGTGCCCTGGCCTCCTCCCCCTCGCTGGTTCTCGGAGCCTCCAGCAGCGAGAGCCCGGAGGCGGGAGTCCGGATCGTCCGAGACAACTTCGGGATTCCGCACGTCTACGCCACGGGCCCTGATCCGCAGGCGACCCAGCGACGGATCGCGTACGGAATCGGCTATGCCCAGGCGGAGGAGCGTCTGTTCCAGATGGAGATCCTCCGGCACGCCGCCGAGGGCCAGCTGTCCGAGCTCCTGGGGCGCCCGTACCTGGAGATGGATCTCATCACCCGCCGCGACTCGGAGACCGCCGCCGAGCGCCGGGCCCAGGTCAGCGCTCTGTCCCCGTCCGACCGGGCAGCGCTCCAGAGCTACGTGGCCGGGGTCAACGCCGTGATCCAGCGGGACACGGCCCAGCCATCCCTCATGCCGGCAGGCTTTCAGCTGCTCCAGGATCTGCCCACCCCCCCCTGGACGGCCGGCGACACCGTGGCCATCATCTCGCTGGAGGTGGCCAACGTGGCCGAGTCGGCGGGTAACGGCCTGGGGTACGCGGGGCTGGCCAGGCGGCTGGCCGGCCACTATGGCGCCAGGCATGCCGTCTCCATCCTGGACGATGTCCAGTTCACCCACGACTCGCGGGCTCCCGTGACCGTGCCGTCACATCAACGGGCGCGCTTCAGCAGTGCCGGACACGCCTACCACTACATCCGCCATACCCGCGCGGACACCGCCCGCCTGGTCAGGGCGATTCCGGCTGACGTGTTTGCTGCCCACCGGTCGATGCTCACCGGACAGAGGGCGGTCAAGCGAGCCACGGACACCCTGGGCCTGCCCGTGTTCGGGTCCAACGCCTGGGCGCTGTCTCCCTCACGCACCACCACGGGCGGAGCGCTGCTCTGGGGTGCGCCACAGGTCAGCTACTACACCCCCGAGATCCTGGACGAGCTCGAGGTGGAGGGCGGGCCCTTCCACATCCATGGCGTGGGCGTCCCCGGCGGGGGCCCGGGCGTGGTCATCGGGTACACGCCGCACACCGCGTGGTCGATCACCACCAGCCAGGACGACCAGGTGGCCACGTATGCGGACCGGATCCGCCGGCACGCCGGGCGCTACCAGTATTGGTGGCACGGCTCGTGGCGGCCCGTCCAGCAGCGAACCGAGACGTTCCGGGTCCGCACGCAGAGCCCGTCGGTGCCGCTGACCGGCATGCTGCCGACCCCCACCTACACCACGTCCACGACCACGTTCTACCGCACGCTCCACGGCCCTCGGGCTCATCCTCTGCCCTGCACCGTCGTCTACCTGGACCCGCCGGCAGGTCGCTCGTACTGCAAGGTCAGGGACTTCTGGAATCAAGAGCTCCAGAGCGGACGCGCCATCGTGGCCCTCAATCAGGCCACGAACCTGAAGCAGTTCAGTGCCAGCGTGCACCGGAACCTGGCCGGCTTCAACTTCGTCTACGCCGACGACCGTGGTCACATCGCGTACTGGCACACGGGCCGGATTCCACTCTGGCCTGCTGGGGCGGATCCTCGGCTCCCGCTCCCGGGCGGTGGCCGCTTCGACTGGCGCGGCTATCTGCGGCCCTCACTCTGGCCGTCGGTCATTGACCCCGCCCAGGGCTATATCGCCTCGTGGAACAACAAGCCCCAGCGCTCCTGGGACGACTCGGGCGATGGGACGCTGTGGGGCGCCTTCCAGCGTTCCCGGCAGCTCATGAACATGCTCGGGGGCCGCCGACGATTCACGCCCACGGCGCTGTGGCACATGGCCCGCCGGGTCGGTGAGCTCGATCTGCGTCAGACGCTGGGGTGGCGGCGGTTCCTGACCGAGCTGCCCTCGCATTACCACCTGTCCGCCACGGAGCGCGCGGCTGTGAAGCTCGTCGCGCGGTGGGACGGCACGGCGTTCTATCCGGCTGGCGCCCAGCGGACCCACGGACATCTGACCGGGCGGGTCCGCAGCCCGGGGTTCGACATCCTCTCGGCCTGGTTCTCCAACCTCGAGAACCTGGTGGCCCGACACGTCTTCGGGCCCGTGCTCGGCCAGGCCCATCCGGCCAGCGAGCTCCAGTTCTACACGCGCAGCCCGGCGACCAGCAGTCCTCAGTTCGAGTTCTTCGACGACTACGACGCGTTCGTCTACAACGTCATGACCGGCTACGCCCGCGGGGCGCACTACCTGGGCCGCCGCGGGCCGTTGGGCATCTCGCGATTGGCCCTCGATCAGGCGATCAAACAGCTGCGGAGGACCGGCGGGTCGCAGCCCGCGCGCTGGCATGCCCGGATGCCCATGATCCAGTTCCAGGCCCTGGACGTGTCAGGCGTCCCCTCGATCCCCTGGGAGAACCGAGGCACCTGGGGCCAGGCGATCACCCTGCCGCCGGCGCGCTGAGAAAGACGCGGCGGTTGGCGCTGAGGAGGCGCCGCCGGTCAGCCGGCAGGTGCGGGCTCGGCGACCGTCGCCTCGCCGGCCGGGACGCGGCAGGCCCGGTGCAGGAGCACCAGCATCCCGATGTAGATGATGCAGTCGCCCACACTCAGGACGTTGGGCAGCGGCCAGGGCACCGGGATGACATCTCCGAACCACAGCAGATGCGGGTGGGACACGACCGCGGAGTTGTTAAAGCCCCGGCTGAGCACGATGCCGGCCAACCGCTCGGACGTCGCCGAGGCCGGCATCACGCCACCGTTGACCGCGATGACGAGGAAATTCAGGAAGGCCCCCACGGCAATGATCGGTGCACCGGCGAGCCCTCGGTTGGCCCACAGGAACGCGCCCAGGATCACGTAGGTGCCGATGTGGATCGCGGCGTGCACGGCATGGCTCCCACCCGGGGCGATCGTCACCAGCACGGTCTGGACGAACACGGCGAGGGGACCAAGCCACAGCCACCGGATCTTGAGCTGGCCCAGGCGGCGCAGGTTCCCGCCCGTCAGCGGGACGCTGAGCAAGCACAGAGCAGCCAGGATGATCAGGATCATGCGACGGTCAGGAGCCGATTTGGACGGGTCGTTCCGCGGTTTGACAGCAGCCACGGCGTCGCGTCAGCCGACGGCATCGGGCGGC
>JBJMLC010000168.1:0-30825 GCA_045805485.1 Solirubrobacteraceae bacterium
GAGGCGAGGATCCCCGCCCTTGGGTTTTCCTCCCTCTCGCCCAGGAGCTCGAGCGCTGGTCCCAGGGCCAAAAATTCACCCAGAGAATCCCATCGCAGGTGGTTCTCGGCCAGCAGCTGCTGGACGTGCTTGGGGGCGGACCCGCCTGCGCCCGTCTCATAGAGCCCCCCGCCGCCCAGCAGCGGGACGATCGACTGCATCTTGGCGCTGGTTCCCAGCTCCAGGATCGGGAACAGGTCGGTGAGGTAGTCCCGCAGGACGTTGCCCGTGACGGAGATCGTGTTCTCTCCCGCGTGGGCGCGCTCCAGCGTGAACCTGGCCGCGCGGGCTACGTCCATGACCTCGATCTGAAGCCCCTCGGTGCCCAGCTCGGCCAGGGCCGGCGCCACCTTCTTGAGGAGTTCCGCGTCGTGCGGTCGGTCCTCATCCAGCCAGAACACCGCCGGCCATCCCGTCTCCCTGGCTCGGGACACGGCCAGCGCCACCCAATCCTGGACGGCGGCATCGGTGGTCCGGCACATGCGCCAGATGTCCCCCTCCTGAACATCGTGTTCCATCAGGACGATGTCGTTGTCGTCCAGCACCCTGACCCGTCCCGGTGCGCCGATCTCGAAGGTCTTGTCGTGTGACCCGTACTCCTCGGCCGCCTGGGCCATCAGACCGACGTTGGGAGTGGTGCCCATGGTGGACGGATCGAACGCGCCGTGGCGCCGGCAGTGGTCGACCGTCGCCGCGTACAGGGGCGCATACGAATGGTCGGGAATCACGAACTTCGTGTCCTGCTGCTCGCCCGCCGCGTTCCACATCTGCCCTGAGGACCGGATCGCGGCGGGCATCGAGGCGTCGATGATCACGTCGCTGGGCACGTGGAGGTTGGTGATCCCTCGATCGGAATCGACCATGGCCAGCGCCGGTCCCTCCTCCAGGCGGCTGTGGATGGCCTGCTGCACGGCCTCGCGCTGCTCCGCCGGGAGCCCTTCGATTGCCTTGAGCAGAGCGGCCAGCCCGTCGTTGGGGTTGACACCGACGGCGCGCAGCTCCTGGCCGTGGTCGGTGAACACGTCCGCGAAGTAGGCCCGGACGGCGTGCCCGAAGATGATCGGATCCGAGACCCGCATCATCGTCGCCTTCAGGTGGACTGAGAACAGCACTCCCAGGCCCTCGGCGTCATCGAGCTGCTCGGTGAGGAAACGAGCCAGCGCCTGGCGCTGCATCACCGCGGAGTCCAGGACATCACCGCCAGAGACGGATATCCGGCCCTTCAGCACGGTCATGTTCCCGTCGGCTCCGACGTGCTCGATGCGAACCTGGCTGTCCCGGGAGACCGTGACGGACCGCTCGGTGGATCGGAAGTCGCCCTCGCCCATGGTCGACACGTGGGAGCGTGACTCCCGTGACCAGGGACCCATCGAATGAGGGTGCCTGCGGGCGAACTCCTTCACCGCCGCCGACGCCCGCCGGTCGGAGTTGCCCTGGCGGAGCACCGGGTTGACCGCGCTGCCCTTCACGCGGTCGTAGCGGCTGCGCACCTCGCGCTCGGTGTCATCGGCCGGCTCATCAGGGTAGTCGGGGATGCCGTATCCCTTCTCCTGAAGCTCGGCGACTGCCGCCTTCAGTTGCGGCCCCGACGCGCTGATGTTGGGCAGTTTGATGATGTTGGCCTCCGGTGTCCCCACCAGCTGGCCGAGCTCGGCCAGGGCGTCCGGGACGCATTGCTCGGGCCGCAGGTGGTCAGGGAACTGAGCCAGGATGCGACCGGCCAGCGAGATGTCGCGGAGCTCGATCTCCACCCCCGCGGCTCCGGTATAGGCCCTCAGGATGGGCAGGAGCGACTGGGTGGCCAGCGCGGGCGCCTCGTCGGTCTGGGTGTAGATGATCCTCACCGTGGGCGGACCCTACCCATCGCGGGAGGGCCCCGGCGGCGCGACCGGCCGGGGTCGCGGGCTCGATCACGGGTATACATTCGTCGCCACGTCGACCGATGAGGAGATGAATCAGTGACCGAGACCCCAGTACGAGTGGCTGTCACCGGGGCAGCCGGCCAGATCGGCTACGCCATCCTGTTTCGCATCGCCAGTGGTCAGATGCTCGGGCCCGATACCCCGGTGCATCTATGCCTACTGGAGATCCCGGACGCCGTTCGGGCTGCAGAGGGGACGGCGATGGAGCTGGATGACTGCGCCTTTCCGCTGCTCGCCGGCATGGACATCTTCGATGATCCGGTCAAGGCCTTCGACGGGGTGAACGTGGCCCTGCTGATCGGTGCTCGGCCGCGCAGCAAGGGAATGGAGCGCAGCGACCTCCTGGAGGCCAATGGGGGCATCTTCAAACCGCAGGGGGAGGCGCTCAACCGCGGGGCCTCAGACGATGTGAGGGTGCTGGTGGTCGGCAATCCGGCCAACACCAACTGCCTCATCGCCAAGAGCAACGCCCCGGACATCCCCGCCGAGCGTTTCACCGCCATGACCCGCCTGGATCACAACCGGGCCGTGGCTCAGCTGGCGGCCAAGGCCGGGGCGACGGTGAATGAGGTCACCCACATGACCATTTGGGGGAATCATTCCGCCACTCAGTACCCCGACATATTCCACGCCAAGGTGAGGGAGCAGAACGCCTTCGAAGTGGTTAACGATCGCGACTGGGTGGAGAACGACTTCATTCCCACGGTCCAGAAGCGTGGGGCCGCGATCATCGAGGCCCGCGGTGCGTCCAGCGCCGCCTCAGCCGCCAATGCGGCCGTCAACCATGTGCACGACTGGCTGCTGGGAACCGCACAGGGAGACTGGGTGTCGATGGCGATCCCATCCGACGGTTCATACGGTGTGGACGAGGGGCTGATCTCGAGCTTCCCTGTCACCTGCTCGGGTGGTTCGTATGAGGTCGTGTCCGGTCTGGACATCGATGACTTCTCGCGGTCACGCATCCAGGCCACGGTCGATGAGCTCAAGGAGGAGCGCGACGCCGTCAACCAGCTCGGGTTGATTTAGGCTGGGAGCGGTTGATTTAGGCTGGGAGCGAGGAGCACCGGCCGGGGGGCCGGTGCTCTTTCGCCTATCCGGATGTGACCGTCAAGCCTTCGCGGGATGCCAGCCCTGGCCTTCGCGCCGGACCTGGCCTTCCTTCACGAGCCGGGGGAGTACCCGGTACAGGTAGTTGGGCTCGATGTCCATCGACTTGGCAATCTCAGGGATCGTGATTCCGGGCTTGCCACGCACGAGTTCCAGGGCCTGGTTGGCCCGGGTATTCCCGCCGCGACGCCCGCGGCGGCCACCGGCCCGGCGACGGCGCGTGGTGGTGCGTCGTGTCCTGGTGGTCGAAGCGGTCCCTGTTGAACGTGGGCGACCCGGTCCCCGCCGAGTGCCGACCAACGCCGCTTTGGCGGCCTCCAGCTTGGAAACCTCCTGCTGGAGTTCCTTCAAGCGAACGTCAATGTCCTTCACCGTACTGTCGACAAAGCTCGCCAAAACATTCTCCTATTCCTGAGTTAACGAACCTCTCCTGTATACACCATCACGGGTAAGGCAACCGTTCCCGCTTGCCCTGCGGGTCAGGTTTCTTCCAGGAGTGTCTTCAGTCGAGCCAGCGAGTGGTGGGCCTCTCGTTCCGACACTCCACCGACTATCACCCTGCTGGCCATGTTCCCCACCACACCCCCGGGCGCTTTGAATTCGTTGGTGTAATCAAACCGCGTCGCGCCGTTGCCCTCGTCGGTCAACTCGTACCGGATCACGGCGCGGGAATGCGCGGGTCCTCGTCCGTCCCACTGCGCCTTCTCTGGCGCGGCGACCTCGACCAGTGTCCAGTGAACGTGGAAGTTGACCCCGCGCAGGCACAGCAGTTGTTCCATGGTCGATCCTGCATGAAGCGGATGTGAGGAGACATCCGTCACGTCACGGTGGATCGTCACCCAATCCTTCAGGCAGCCAGGATCCATGACCGTCTCCCACACCCGGTCGATCGGCGCATGGATCGTCGTGCTCACGCTGACCGTGCTCATCGCGATGGGACCCTAACGAGTGGACGGCGGCTGAGCATCAGCGCGCGGCCAGCGGTTCCACCGCCTCCCACTCCCGCAGCGCGCGCTCGATGGCCGAGTCCAGGGAGTGAAGTCTCACCCCGAGCAGCTCGGCTGCTCCGGGCCGTGAGGGCAGCAGGTCATTTTGAAGGCTCTCCATCAGGGGCCCGATCAGTTCGTGATCCTCCTCGGCGATGACCGCCGCCACCCGGCTCACCAGGGGGGTCACGTTGAGTCGCTTGAAGCCAATCGTGGGTCGGCGCAGCAGGAGCAGGTCCCGGATGCGCTGGATCAGCTCCTGGTAGGTCAGGTCTTCGGGCCCGGCCACGTCGGTGGCTCCTCCGCAGAGCTCGTCGCTCGTGGTCGCCCGGGCGAGGACCTCGATGATGTCCCGTTCGTCGAGTGGACTGGTGCGATGCCTGTGCCAGGCCGGGAGGGGAATCACCGGCATGCGCTCCACCAGGCGCACCAGCAGGCGAAACGATCGCGAGCCGCTGCCGATCACGATCGAGGCCCGCAGCGCGATGGCGCAGGGCGCTGATTGGAGGATGATTCTCTCCACCGCCAGGCGGCTGGCCAGGTGTGGCGAGGTGGGGCCGGCCTGGGGCATCGGGCCACCCAGGTAGATCACCCGGGGCGTCCCGGCGGCCCGGGCGGCCCGGGCGAAGTTCTCGGCCGCCCGGAGCTCGCGGGCGCTGAAGGAGCCATCGGAGGAGGCCTCCAGTGAGTGCATCAGGTAGTAGGCGACGTCGACCCCGTCCAGCGCCTCGTCGAGCCCCGCCCCCGTGATGGCATCCCCCTTGACGACCGGAACCGACCCCTGGGCCAGCCCGCGGCGGCTGAAGCCAACCACCGAATGTTCGCCGGCCACCAGACGAGGCACCAGCCCGGAGCCGATGTAGCCGGTGATGCCGGTGACCAGAATCTTCACGTGGGCCTCAGCACGACCATGACAAAGCTACGGAAAATGCGGCACGTTCCGGCCGAGGATGCCTGATTTCCCGCAGTTTCCAGGTATTTCGGAGCGCATGGAAGTTGTTGCGTATTCCGGAAATCGACGTTGCGCAAGGGGGGCAACATTCGCTTTGATGTGAACCGTCGGTGAAGGTCAAAACCCCCGAGGGGCAGAGGAGAGACAGCATGGCCAGTGGGCGCAGTGGCAGTGCGAAGGCAACCTGCGAAGACTGCTTTTTTCACCAGAGTCAGCTCTGCGCGGTGTCCGACCGAGGTCCCTGTGCCACGTTCCGCCCGGCCCATCCCGAGGGCCTCCGTCCGCCCAGCCAGCTCCGGTTCGTCTTCCGCCAGGAGCGTCGGCTCCAGGTGGCCTGGGCGTTCCCCTCGGCCAACGAGCAGGTCGCGCTCCACGCCTGAGCGAGCCGAGGCTCGCCGGCGCCGCTCGCGCCGCGAGAGCCGGCCGCGCAGCACCCCTCAGGCGCTCAGGTATGGTTCCCGCCGTGTTCTGGCCGCTGATCGGAGGTTTCATTGCGCTGGTTCTCCTCACCGTCTTGATGGGGTGGATCGTGGACTCCCGCCGGAACGGCAACGCCGACGAACACCACTGAGGGCTTTGCAGAAGGCACATCGGAGGTGTCTGAGCGGGTTAGAGTCTTACCCGGAACAGTGCTGTGCGGATCACCGTGCTTGGAAAATCGCCTGCCTGGCCGGATGCCGGAGGGGCTTGTAGCGGCTACCTGGTTCAGGACGCAGGCCACTCCCTTCTGATCGATTGCGGCAACGGCGTCTTCTCCAAGCTCCGCGAGCGCTGCGACTACGTCGACGTCGCCTCGGTGCTGGTGACTCACCTCCACGCCGACCATTTCCTGGACCTGGTGCCGTTCAGCTACGCGCTCGTGTACGCGCCCCGCCAGCAGCCGGTGGCCGTGGGGGGGTGGCCGGGGACCGAGGCCCCGGCTCGGCCGAGCCTCTACGCGCCCGCCGGCGCCAAGGAGACGTTCCGCCACATAGTCCGCTGCTGGGGGAACGAGGAGCTGATCGAGATGGCCTTCGACCTGCACGAGTACGAACCCTGGGATGAGCTGGACCTGGGCCCGCTCCAGCTGCGCTTCTGCGAGGTTCCCCATTACACGCGCACGTTTGCCGTGGAGGTGACCGAGGCCTCCGGCCGGCGGTTCACCTTCGGGGCCGATTGCAGCCCCAACGATCAGCTGGTCAACTTCGCCCAGGACACCGATCTGCTGATGATCGAGGGCACGCTCCCGCGCCCGGAGCGCACCGGTGAGCGCGGCCACCTGACGCCATTCGAGGCCGGTGAGCACGGCCAGCGCGCCGCGGCCAAGCGCCTCGTGCTCACGCACTTCTCCGATGAGCTTGACCGCGAGTGGGTTCGCGCCCAGGCCACCGAGGCGTTCGGCGGCCCCGTGCAGCTGGCTGAGGAGGGCGCGGTCTACACGCTCTGAGGGCCCCAGACGACTGGCGCCCGAGCGCTCACGTGCGTATGCTCCTAAGGCCAGAAGGCGAATCCGCCCGAGAACAACTCAAGGGAGCAAAATGGCAAGACGCAGGAAATCGAAGGCGGTGCCGTTCAACGTCGGCGATATCACCGCTCTCGCGAAGTCCAACCCGTACGTCCAGCAGCTGCTCAATGATGACAAGCTGCGCAAGAACGTCCGCACGGCCCTCGCGTCAGGTCAGCGTGCCTACGGGCGCCTGTCCAACGGAAAGGTTCCGGCCCGAGCGCTGCTGGAGGACAAGCGGCTGCACGGCGACCTCGGCAAGGCGCTTGGTGCGGCGCGGGACGCCACGATCACGATCACCACAACCCAGCGCAAGCGCGCGCGCAAGGGCCTGACCTTCGGCCGCGTGCTGATCATCGGCGGGGTCGGCGCGGGGGTCGCGGTGGCGACCAGCGAGAAGCTCCGCTCGAAGGTGCTCGACATGCTGTTCGGGGCCGAGGAGGAATTCCAGTACACGCCGCCACCGAACTCGAGCTCTGCGGAGTCGACCGCAACGGTCGGCGCCGCCTGACGCTTTCGATTCGCTTCGAGGGCGCCGTTTCTCCGGAGGCGGCGCCCTCGTCGTTGTTGTGGCCCGAGCTGAGCCGGTGAGGCGCGCGTGAGACGCGCGCTGGGCAGTCCACTTCGGATTGTGCTGGCTCTGGCCGGCCTCGTCCTGCTTCTGCTCGTCGTCGCCCAGCTCGTGTTGCCATCGCTGGCCGCGTCCTCGCTGCGAGACCGACTCTCCAAGTCCGGACGGGTGCTGTCGGTTCAGGTGGATGCCTTTCCCGCCATCACCCTGCTCTGGCACCAGGCCGACCGGGTCGTGGTGCGCATGGCCAGTTACCGCTCCTCCACGCGTCAGCTCTCGGATCTTCTCTCCAAGGTGGGCGACACCGACGAGCTGGACGCCTCAGTGGGAGTCATGAGCACCGGGCTCCTGACTGTGCATCGCGCCACCCTGCACAAGCGAGGCAGCGAGTTGACCGCCAGGGCCACGGTGACCGAGGGGGACCTGCGGGCGGCCGTGCCCTTCCTGGTCGGCGTCGTCCCTGTGGCGTCAGGAGGTGGCCAGCTCGTCCTCAGGGGTACCGCGAACGTGCTGGGCATCACCGTGAGCGCCGACGCCACCGTCCTGGCCCGGGACGGAGAGCTGCTACTCGTGCCTGACGTGCCGTTTGGGACCCTAGCCACGATCAAGCTGTTCTCCAACCCCGCGCTCAGCGTCCAGGCGGTGAGCGCGAGCCCTGTCTCAAGCGGCTTTGCTCTCAGCATGCACGCGCGGCTGAGGTGAGCACGGGCGCCGGGCACGGGCGGGTTACCTAGCGCCGCCTCATGGGGTGACGGCACTGACCGTTCCGCTCGCCGAGCTGCCAGCGATCTGAAGCGCCAGGGCCAGGTTCAGCACATGGCCCTGCGGGTCCCGGACGACGGCTTTGATGTTCGTGCCCTGCAGAGCGGTCACCGTGCCGCGGTACAGGGCCGGGTCGGGCGCCGGCCCCAGGGTGACGGAGCTGGAGGACATCTGGATTCCGCCGCCGACGATGGGCGCGCCCTGGAGGTGCACGGTCAGGCGGCTCAGGCGCTGGCCTGACACGGTCAGGGCGATCGTCAGGCCCGCCTGACCCCCGGCCAGCGGCACCTGGCTCACCGTTCCGGTGACCCGCGCCCTGAAAGCCGAGGGCGCCGGCTCGACCGGGGCCGGCGTGGTCGATCCGGTGGACCGGGTGCTCGTCGAGGGGGGCGCCGGGCTGGTGGTGACGAGCAGGGAGGCCGGCGTGCCGGCTCGCCGCGACCAGTCGTGAGCCAGCGGCCCGCCCGGGAGCCAGACCAGCAGGCCCACCGGAACCAGCGCCGAGACTCCCACCGCGGTGACGCGGGCGCCGGCGTGCTCGGGCCACCCGGCCGTAGCTCGTGAGACCGCGGCGGCGACCACCACGACCACGCAGCCGGCCACGACCGCCAGCATCCATTCCGCCTTGGTGTCGCTGCCCGCTCCCAGACCGTGCAGGAGGGCCGCCGGCCAGCACGCGTAAGCCGCCCAGTGGATGGCGCGCCAGGAGCGGTAGCCCAGGCGCTGCCTGACGAGGCTGGTGATGGTCACGGCCAGCAGGAGGTCGAAGGCCACGGTTCCCAGGCCGAGCCACAGCGGGCGGTAGGAGGAGACGAACGGGATCACCCCGTCGATCAGGCTGATGGGCGCGAAGCTGTCCAGCACGGAGGTGATGACGTGCACCACGACGAACGCCAGTGCCAGCAGTGAGACGTTGCGGTGCACGGCGTCAAAGACGAAGCGGGGCACCGACGGTGTGCGCACCCGGCGCACGTTGGCCACCCCGAAGGCCACGCTCAGCGTGAGCAGGATGGTGGCGATGGTCCCCGTGCCCCGGGTCAGGTACCAGTAGGCGCTGGGCCCTGCGGCGGCGAGGCTGACCATCGCTTCAAGCTCTTCCCAGGCTCAGGATCCGCCCGTGACCACCGGTGAGCTCGGCTCGGGCGTCACCGGGACCGACGACGGCGCCTCGCTCGGCGGCTGAATCCCGCCAGCCGAGCTGGAGGAGTTCGGCGCTGACGACGACGACCCGGCCGATGAGCCTTGGGAGGCGACGCGCTTTGTCAGCGTGCGCCCGTGGAAGGACTGGGCGGCCACGAACGAGATCAGCCCGGCCAGCCCCACTGCACCCGCGATCATCCAGCGGTTGATGCGTGAAATCAGGGCCAGGCCGGCGTCGCGAGCGCGCATGGGGGGTGTGGAGTTCACGACCATAATCATCCATCGGCGCGCGGAAGAATGCGCTTAAAGGCTCGTGAGAATGCCCTAATGACCCGGCGGGCGGCTCGCGGCTCGGCCAGTGTGGATTTACCTACGCGAACAGCTTGGGCGCGCGCAGCAGCGCCCGGATGCGCCCCCGGGGCCGGATCCGGCCGGTGAGGAGCGCTCGCATCGGGTCGGCTCGGCCGGCCGTCACGTCGACCCAGTCCTGGAAGCGGCTGCGGAAGACCAGGTCGGGATTCTCGGCCCGGCCGGGCATGACCCTGGCCACGCCATGCTCCACCCGCAGCTGCCACGGATCGGCGTCGCTGAAATCCCACTGGATCGTCATGTCGCCTGCCTCGGCGGCGTTGAACTGGCGGCGGAGCCCGTCGAACAGGAACTCGGTGGCTGCCGGATCAGGCTTGATCTGTCCGTTCGGCCCTCCCAGGTATCCGGCCCGCAGCATCGTCAGCCCTCTGCGGGCCCGCTCCTCCGGAGGCACCTCGAACGGCAGGCCCACCCGCATGCTCGTCGGCTCCAGGCCGGCCGCCCTGAACCGCGTGTCGATGGCGTCGGCGCCATAGGTATAGATCTGCTCCAGCGTGAACCCGAACGCGGTCACGTAGCGCTCGTCCCAATCGGGCGGGATGAACACCGCCGCGGTGTAGGGAAAGATCTCCCGCAGGAGCTCCTCGATCGCCGGCCGGCACTCGGGATCCTCGCGTACCAGGTCGGCCACCATCTTCACGCCGAACGCGATGTGGCGCTGCTCGTCCTTTGACACGTTGTGCACCCCCTCCCGGAACCCCGGCAGGAGGTCACGCTTGGTCAGCGACTCCTCAATCAGGTGCTGGCCGGGCTGAGCCAGGCCGGCCTCGATGATCAGGTGGTAGAGGGTGATGGCCTGAGCGAGCTTGGGCTTGGAGCGGTCACGACGCAGCTCGTCGGCCATCTTGTCCAGCCGCTCGAACACCTTCCGAAAGCCCCACGTGAGCTGCGGCCAGGTGGCTGAGAGCGAGGTGGCGGTGTCCTCGCCGGCCCCGGCGACCTCACGCATGAACCGGGCAAACAGGACGGCGTGACGGGCCTCATCCACCTGTTGGGTGGCCAGGAAGTACTTCTGCTCCTCCGTGGTGGCCGCGTCGATGTACGGCGAGAGGTTGTCGGTCACCGAGTCCTCGCCGTGGAAGAACAGCGAGTACGTCCACAGGGCGGCCCGGCGCTCCAGGTCGCTGAACGTGCTCTGCCACTGCTCGCGATCCGTGGTGAGGTCGATCGCCATGGCGCTCCAGTTGCTCTGCTCCCAGCGTTTGTAGAGGTCCTCGTAGGAGACCTGATCGGCGGGAAGGGGGGTGGTGGCGGTGGTCATTGCGTTTCCTCCAGAACTGTGGCACCGAGGATGGCCATGATCGCCCGGGCGGCCACCGGCCGCAGCTCGCGGACGTCCCGACCCCGCTCGGAGGCGGTGATTACCAGTTCGCGCAGGCCCCCGACGATGATGATCGCGATGTCCTTGGTCAGGGGGTGGGCCCCGAGCTGTGGCTGTTTGCGCCGTCCGGACTCCACCATCCCCACCAGAAGATCGGCGAAGCGCTCCTGGGTCGCCCGCTGCCGGTCGGCGGCCTCCTGACCCAGAGCGGGGAGCTCGCGCGTGAAGCTCTGCCACAGCGCGGGTCGAGTCACCATCGCCCCCAGCCATGCGCCCAGCGCGTCGTCAACCTGCTCCTCCCATGGCGCCTCCGGTGCCACCGCGTCGGCCACCTGGGTCATGACCTCATCGGTCGCCCAGTCGAACAGAGCCAGGAAGCAGGCGTCGCGATCGGCGAAGTTCTCGTAGAAGCTGCGCCGTGAGGTCCGGGCGATCCGGACCACGTCGCCCACGAACGTCTCCCGGTATCCCTTCTCCTCGACTGATTCGGCCATTGCGGCGATCAGCCGCTCACGGTGGGTGGGGGCAGTCGCGGTGGCGGCCGACATCCCTACGCCGCCAGGCTGCGCTCCACCATGACCCGTCCGCCGCGGCTGGGGATCATGGTCACGTTGCGCTGTCGCGCGGCCTCGGGCCGGCCGTCCGGCGCGAGGAGGTCGACACGGCGGGCGATGGCGGAGAGCACCACGCGCTGCTCGGCCATGGCCAGCGTCGCGCCCAGGCAGCGGCGGATTCCGCCGCCGAACGGGATCCAGGTATAGGTTCCCGGCTTGCTGTCCAGGAACCGCTCCGGGCGGAAGGTGTGGGGCTCGGGATACACGTCCTCACGGTGATGCAGCGCGACGATGCTGACGGCCACCGGAGTCCCGGCCGGAACCACGAAATTCCCCAACTGCCACGGTTTCCTGACCACGCGCACCACGATCGGGACCACCGGCCGCGTGCGCATCCCCTCATACACGGTGGCCTCGACGTAGTCCTCAGCTCCGGCGTCGCCGGTGCGGACGGTCTCCCGCAACCGGTCATACGCCGCCGGGGTGCGGAGCAGCCGCTCGAATGTCCAGGCCAGCGAGTTGGCGGTCGTCTCATGCCCGGCCAGCACGAGCGAGATCAGCTCGTCCCGGATGTGCTCGTCGGGCAGTGGCTGGCCATCCTCGTCACGCGCCTCCAGGAGCAGCGACAGGATGTCGGTTCGCTCCGCCGTGTCGCCGGCCGCCCGCCGGGCCCGGATCGCGGCGTACAGCTGCGCGTCCACGGGCTTCAGCGACAGGCGCATCAGCCCGCGCGGCTCGGCGTGACCCAGGTTCTGGAGCTCCACCAGCTGCCAGGCCCGCCGCGTCGTCAGCCGGAGCAGCTTTCGGAACGTCTCCCGCATCCGGTGCTCAGGCGTCCCCGGCGCAGGCGCTCCGTCCAGCCCGAACACGCCGCCCATGATCACGTCCAGGGTGACCGCCTGCATGCGGGGTGCCAGCGCGAACGCCCGCCCCACCTGCCAGCGGTCGATCTCGGCCTCCGCGATCTCCCTGATCTTCTCCACGTACCGCTGGACAGCCTCGCCGTGAAACGGCGGCAGCAGCAGTTTCCGCTCCCGCATGTGGCGGTCTCCGATCAGGCACAGGACGGAATTGGCCCCCAGGATCGGCCGCAGGGGCGACTCGCCGGCCAGCGACGGAGCGTCCCCTGGCTTGGCCTTGAAGAGCGACTCCACGTGATCCGGGTGACAGGTGACCGCCATCGGCTCGTCGCGGGACAGGATGCTGATCTGCCACACATCTCCGAATCGGCGTTGCGGCCCCAGGTTGAACGCCATCGGCTGGGCGCCGAACTTCAGCGTCTGCAGGAGCCGCGGCGCCCTCAGCCCGGGCGGCATGCGGACCGGCTGATCGGCGTCGACGGGGCCGGCGGGCGACGGCGGAGCACTGGCCTCGTGCGGGGTTGTGGGCGCAGTGGCGGTGGCCACGGTACGTCAGTGTACCACCACAGGTTTGGCATTTGCGTCACACCGGACGGGCGCCCCCGGACGAAGTTTGGCGATTTACCGCACCCCCTCTGCGGTGAATTGCCATTCATCGGGGCCGGCGCACATGTGCGCCGGCCGGGCGGGGCGCAAGCGCCCCGCCCACGGGTCGGTGCATGCACCGACCCGCAGCCGCGCGCATGCGCGCGGCTGAACTACCCCAGCTTCGGCGAGTGCCAGGGCGCCCGCAGTCGCAGCGCGATCTCCTCGGGGAGGTCGGCGATGGCGACCCGATCCTGGGCCAGGCTGTCCCGGTCGCGCAGGGTGACCGTGCGGTCCTCAAGTGACTGATGGTCGATCGTCACCGCCCAGGGTGTCCCGATCTCGTCCTGGCGCCGGTAGCGGCGGCCGATCGCCCCGCCCTCGTCGTACTCGGCCTGGACCACCTCGCGCAGGTCGCCGTACACCTCCCGGGCCAGCTCGGGCTGCCCGTCCTTGCGCACCAGCGGCAGGACGGCCACCTTCACGGGGGCCAGCTGGGGGTGGAGCCGCAGGACGGTCCGCTGCTCGCCCTCGATCTCATCCTCGTCGTAGGCGTCGACGAGGAAGGCCAGGAGCGAGCGGTCGACGCCGGCCGCGGGCTCGATCACATGGGGCACGTAGCGCTCGCCGGTGGCCGTGTCCACGAACTCGAGCTTTTGGCCGGAGTGCTCGGCGTGCTGGGTCAGATCGAAGTCCCCCCGGTTGGCGATCCCCTCCAGCTCCGACCACCCGATCGGGAACAGGTACTCCACATCGCTGGTGGCGCTGGAGTAGTGGGAGAGCTCGTCTGGGTCGTGGGCTCGCAGCTGGAGATGGTCGGGCCGGATGCCCAGGGTCACGTACCAGTCCATCCGCTGCTTTAGCCAGTGCTCGAACCACTGCTGGGCCTCGGCCGGCGGGACGAAGAACTCCATCTCCATCTGCTCGAACTCCCGCGTCCTGAAGACGAAATTCCCGGTGGTGATCTCGTTGCGAAAGCTCTTGCCGATCTGGGCGATCCCGAACGGCGGCTTCTTGCGGGAGAACTGGAGGTAGTTCTTGAAGTTCAGGAAGATGCCCTGCGCCGTCTCAGGCCGCAGGTACACCGTGGATCCCTCCTCCTTGACCGGGCCCACCGTGGTCTCGAACATGAGGTTGAAGTCCCGGGCCTCGGTGAGGTCGCAGTCAGGCGTCTCGCCGGGGTGCTTGGACGGCTTTCGCCCGCAGGCCGACTGGTCGATGTGGTCGGCCCGGAAGCGGAGCTTGCACGTCCGGCAGTCCACCAGCGGGTCGGTGAAGCCCGCCAGATGACCGCTGGCCACCCAGGTCTTGGGGTGCTGGATGATCGCCGAGTCCAGCGCCACCACGTCGTCGCGCTCCTGGAGCAGGGCCCTCCACCACTGCGCCTTGACGTTGTTCTTCAGCAGAACCCCGTAGTGGCCGTAGTCGTAGCTGGAGCCGAGCCCGCCGTAGATCTCGCTGGAGGGGAACACGAAGCCCCGCCGCTTGCACAGCGAAACGATCTTGTCCATGGTGACGGCGTCGGTTGTGGCCATCGGGCCACGGATGCTAGTCAGCTAGCCCCAACTCGGATCGGTCGTCGGAGATTGCAACCACTCAACAGGTGCCGCAGACCCCGCAGTGTCGCTGAGCGCTCGGCACTCCGTCCATGAGAGTGCCAAGAACGGCCGCCCGCCCGACCTATACTTCCTGAAGCGATGCCCATCTACGAATACCGGTGTGAGCAGGGGCATACCTTCGAGGTGATGCAGCGCATGAGCGACGATCCCGTCGTGTCCTGCCAGACCTGCGAGGCACCGGTTCAGCGGGTGTTCCATCCCGTCGCCGTCCACTTCAAGGGCTCGGGGTTCTACAACACCGACTACGGGACCCGTAAGCGGGCCCGGGAGAAGAGCGAGAGCTCCGAGGGCGGGACCGGATCGGACTCCAAGTCCGATTCCTCCAAGAGCTCGGACTCGAAGTCCGACTCCAAGAAGCCGGCGGTCTCCACCACCAAGACCGAGAGCAGCTCTTAGGGGCGCCGGCGCATCCGCGCCCGAGCGCGCCGGCGACGATCCGCGTCAGGTCAGCGTGATCCGGGCCTGATGCGGACGGCTCGGCTCGGCGCCCCGCGAGGTGGCGTAGCCCAGCACGACCAGCTTGAGTTCGCCTGTCGTGGCTCGGCCGATGGCCCGGCGGAACCTGGAGGTGAGGCGAAGCGTGACCAGGCGAGAGCCACGCCTGTGCAGCCTGGCCTGGCCCCTGGCGATCGTCAGCGGCACGGCGCCGGTCTGTGAGATCCCGCGCGGGGCGACGGTCAGGACGAAGTGGGCGGTACAGGTCCGGCTGCACGTGAAGCGAGCCCGCAGGCGATGGCTCACCAGCCGGTGGAGTGGCATCCTCCTGGGCACCGAGAACGCGAATCGCGGTCCGTAGCCCGGCCGCCGCGCGGTCGTGAACTTGCGATCCGAGCCCACGATCGTTCCGCCGCTGCTCTGGGCGACCAGCCGGTAGTGGTAGGTGGTGCGGGGGCGCAGTCCAAAGAGGACCGTGTTCACGCGCTCGGTGAACCTGGCCGACCCGGCCTTGATCCACGTCGTGCTGAGGCCGTGGGTGGCCGTCCTGCCGAACTGCACCTGGTAGATGGTGGACGTGCCATGCGGGTTGATCCAGCCCGGGACCACCGCGCTGTTGCTGGTGACGTCGATCGCCGGGCCGGTTGTCGCGGAGGGTGCCGGAACGCGGGTCCGGAAGTGCCGGACGGCGCCCGTGTACGTCTGGCCACCGAGGGTCACCTCAAGACGGACGTAGTACGTCGTGTTCGGGCTCAGACCGGTCAGCGTGCCCGTCACCGGGACCGCCGTTGTTCCGCCGGTCTGAGCAGAGGAGGAGGTGCTGCGGTCGAGGCTCCAGGGCGAGGTGCCGTATGCGAATGAGTACTGCACCTGGGCCGGGCCGCCCGGGTTGACCGTGCCCGTGAGGAGCCCGCCAGAGGAGCCGATCCGCGCGGCCGGCCCCGTGGCCACCACCGGTGCCTGGGGGCCGGGCGTTCCCGCATTGGTCGTGAAGCTCTGCACCGATCCCCGGTAGGTGCTTCCGCCGGCGCTGATCACGAGCCGGTAGTAGTAGGTGGTTGAGGGCGCCAGCCCTGAGAGGGTGGCGCTCACAGCCGTAGCGCTCTGGCCTCCGGGACCGTCGGTGAGGGGCGTTGACTCCTCCAGCGATCCTGAGCGCGTGCCGTATGCGAACCGATACGACACGGTCTGGCCCTCTGGGCTGACCGTCCCGTTCAGCGTCGCACCCTGGTG
Source organism: Solirubrobacteraceae bacterium (assembly GCA_045805485.1). Lineage (GTDB taxonomy): Bacteria > Actinomycetota > Thermoleophilia > Solirubrobacterales > Solirubrobacteraceae > Palsa-465. Next base: position 15,939 of record JBJMLC010000168.1, read on the forward strand.
ATCGATTGCGGTGGCATCGCCCGTCGTGGCCACCGGCGGCACCGAGCCGTCGCCGCTCACCTGGAGCTGGTGCGTAATCGTGCTGGTGAAGCCGAGGGCATCGGTCACGGTGAGCGAGACGGCGTAGGTACCCGTCCTGGCGTATGTGTGGTCCGCCGTGGCCGTGGTGCTCGTGGTGATCGGGCTGCCATCACCCCAGTGCCAGCGGTAGCGCGTGATCCCGGAGGTGAGGGAGAAGCTCGTGCCCACGTCCTGCTCCAGCGCCGACGCGTGGTCCTGGGCGGGATCGCTGGAGCTGGCGGCGTTGAAGCTCAGCGGCTGCTGGACAGCGGCGCTCGTGGGCGCCAGGAAGCTGGCGGTGGGCGCGCTGTATGCGGGCTCGGCGGCGCGGCAGCCTCCCTCCAGGTTGCTCCACAGGCGCTCCACCGACCACGGCCCGTTGCGGGCCAGCGGCTGGGCGTCGCACTTGTCGGCGATCTCGCCGTCGTAGGTGGGGTCATACCAACCCAGGGGCGGCCCCCAGTTCGGGGCCTCGCCCACCAGCGGGTCATTGATCGCCTCCCCCAACTCGTGGGTGACAGTTGCGGTCTGGTTCTGAAGGTCGACGTCGTTGGGGCCGCAGTAGCCGTCGTTGGCCGTCCCGGGTCCGTTGTCGACCATGGCCGCGTACAGAACGTGGGTCGAGCCGCTCAGCGGGAACGAGCCGTGATAGGCGCAGAACCCGCTGGTGGCGTCGTAGGCGCAGCCGCTGCCCTGGCCGAAGCACACGTCGTCACCGGGCGGGAAGAGCACGACATAGATCGTGGACAGCCCATCTCCCGCAGGCGCCGGGAGGCTGCCCGCCGAGATGTCGTGCGCCAGCTCGCTCTGAATGTCCGAGTCCAGGACGCTGTCGGGCGGGGCCGCCCCCACGCTTGGGTGGACCTGAAATGCGCCGGCGAAGCTGAAGTGATTCTGCGAGTTGTGGCCGGTGGTGTCCATGTACTGGGCCAGGACGCCGCCGATGTCCGACGTGGATCCATTCTGTGACACCAGGTACTTGAAGAGCCCCTGGTCTCCGGTCGTGGGGTTGGCGTAGCTGGGACGGACGTCGCTTCCCCACTGGACCTGGACGATGTTGACCGAGTGGACGACCGGTCCGCCGTAGTACAGGAGGTTGGTCGCCGAGGCTCCCCCAGCCAGGGGTCCGAGCCAGGCCAGGCCGGCGATCAGCAGGGCCACTCCACGCGCCGCTCCACGGGGAGCCAGCGCCATTGCGACCAGCCTTGCGGCGAGCCGTTGCCCAGCCTTTATCGCTCGCTGTCTCGCGACCATCCACCCTGTCTCGGCAGGGCGGGCGGATCGCCTGAGATTGCTAGCCGCTGATCAGCTTATGGACGGCCTGGTGGACGCCCGCGGGCGTCACGGTGAGCGCGTCACCCCCGCCCGGGAGGACCTCGCCTCCCGTGGGCTTGAGGACCTGGACGGGTGCCGAGCCTCCGATCTCCGAGGCCGCGAACAGGCTCAGAAGGCTAAAGCCGCCGAGGTCGCTGCGGAGCGTCTGGGGCGCATCCCAGGCCGCCCACGGCAGATGGAAGAACGCGTGGAAGGACAGCAGCTGGCCCTTGATGGCATTGAGGATCTGCTGCTGGCGCTTCACTCGGGTCAGGTCGTTCTCCGCCGGGTTGCATCTGTTCTCCCGCGTGCGAGCCAGAAGCAGGGCCTGCAGACCGCTGAGGTGGTGGTCCCCCGCGTGTAGGTTGAGGGTGAAGCCACCGTTCGCCCTGCCGCCGCTGATGTCCGAGCACACCCGGCCGGTGTGGACGGTGACCCCGCCGATCGCATCGATGAACTTCGGGAAGTTGGCCAGGTTGACGATGATGATGTGGTTGATCTTCAGCCCGGTGAGCAGCTTGACCGTCTTCAGCGCCAGCGCCGGCCCGCCCACCGCGTAGGCGGCATTGATCTTGTTCAGGCCGAGCCCCGGGATGTGCACGGCCGTGTCACGGGGAATCGACAGCCGTCGCGACGTGCCACCCCCGATGCGCCACAGCATGATCGTGTCCGATCTGGAGCCGGAGTCGTTGTAGTTGGACCCGGGCTCCTTGGACCCCGGCCCCGTCCGGGGCCGTTGGTCGGTCCCCAGGATCAGGATCGTGTTGGCCGAGAAGAGCATGTTCCCTCCCGGCGAGAGCTGGGCCTTGGCGGCGTCCGGGATCGTGCCTGCCTGCTCTGAGGCGCTGATCATGAACAGCACGAACGACAGCCCGAACCAGAAGACGAGAGCCAGCGCCAGGTATTTGAGCACCCGCCGGGCGGTGATCCGGCGAGGTGCCTCCACGGCCGCGTCGCCAGCGCCCCGTCCGGGGAGTCGCCAGCGCCGGCGGGAGGGCTCCTCTGGGAGCTTGAAGCGGCCCTCCTCCTCGCCGCGCAGCCGTGAGCGCAAGCTGCGAGGACTTGCCCGATACAGCTTGTACGGGGGCTCCTTGACGTCGCCCGGCCTGGGTTGGAGGTCGTTTGGCATAGGTGCGGTAGGTAGCACCCCTCCCGGCGTCACCGCGCTGGCGCCGGTCACCAATATAGTGAGGCCATGTCGCCCCGACGCACCATCGGCGTCGATATGGGCGGGACCAAGCTGCTCGCGGGGGCGGTGGACAGCGAGCTGTCGGTCCACCACAGAACCCAGCGCCAGCTGGCTGGACTGGACCAGTCAGAGCTGGTGGATGTGGCCGTCGACGCCGTGGAGGAGGCCTGCGGCCAGGCCGACGGCGAGGTCGTAGGCGTGGGCTTCGGGATCCCGTGCCTGATCGACACGGCCACCGGGCTGGCCCGCATGTCGGTGCACCTGCCACTCGCCGACATCCAGTTCGGCGACGTCCTGGGCGAGCGTCTGGGGCTTCCGGTGTTCGTGGACAACGACGCCAACGCCGCTGCGCTGGCGGAGCACCTCGCCGGTGCCGCGGCCGGGTCCAGCGAGGCGGTCGTGCTGACGATCGGCACGGGGATCGGGGGTGGCCTGATCCTGCACGGAGAGCTGTATCGCGGCGCCACCGGCGCCGGCGGCGAGCTCGGGCACACGGTGATCGACCTGGACGGTCCTCGGTGCAACGGCGACTGCCCCAACCACGGCTGCGTGGAGGCGCTCGCCTCCGGCACCGCCCTGGCGCGGGAGGCCCGGCGGGTGGCCGCCGAGGAGCCTGACTGCGCCCTGGCCCGGGCAGCCGCCGACGGCTACGAGCTGGCCGGGCCACTGGTCACCGAGCTGGCTCACGACGGGGACGCGGCCGCCCGGGGGGTGCTCGAGCTGATCGGGACGCGACTCGGAGTGGCCATTGCCAACTTCATCAACATCTTCAACCCGCAGGTGGTGGTCATCGGTGGCGGCGTGATGGCAGCCGGCGAGCTGCTCCTGGAGCCCGCCCGAGCCGAGGTGGCCGCTCGGGCGCTCGGCCCCGCGCGCCAGGGCGTGAGGATCGTGCCGGCGGCCTTCGGGGTCGAGGCGGGCATGATCGGCGCCGCTGCGCTGGCCTTCCGGGGATTGGGGGACGGGCCGTGAACGGGCGTCTGATCATCTGCCCTACGCCGATCGGCAATCTGGAGGACGTCACGCTGCGCGTGCTGGCCGCGCTGCGCGAGGCCGACGTGGTGGCCTGCGAGGACACGCGCCGGACTCGGATCCTGCTCGATCGCTACGGCGTGGCCGCCCGCCTGGTCAGCTACCACGAGCACAACGAGCGGGCCCGGGCCGGAGAGCTGGTCAGGAAGATGCGGACGGGAACGGTGGTGGCACTGGTATCCGACGCCGGCACGCCGCTGGTCTCCGATCCTGGATTCGTTCTGGTGAGGGCTTGCGTGGCCGCCGGACTGGCCGTGGAGGTCCTCCCCGGGCCCTCGGCCGCGCTGGCCGCGCTGGTGGCCAGCGCCCTGCCCGCCGACCGCTGGCGCTTCGCCGGCTTTCTGCCCCGCAAGCGGTCGGAACTCGAGCAGGCGTTCGGCGGCTCGGAGACGCTGGTGGCCTTCGAGTCGCCGCGTCGGGTCGCCTCCTCGCTGGGCGTGCTGGCCGAGCTTGACCCCATGCGGCCGGTGGCGGTGTGCCGGGAGCTCACGAAGATCCACGAGGAGGTGGTGCGTGGCACGGCCGACCAGCTGGCGGCCCGGTACGGATCAACGCCACCCCGTGGCGAGGTGGTGCTGGTGGTGGGCGGCGCATCGGCGGACGGCCCGGCCGATTCCGGCCCGGCCCTGGAGGCCGTGCGCCGCCTGGTGGAGGCCGGGGCCAAGCCGCGGGTGGCGGCCTCGGTGGTCGGGGAGCTGACAGGCCTGGCGGCGAATACGCTCTACCGAGCGCTCACGGCTCGGTCATAGACGCGCCCCGCCGACCCTCATGTCCTTCTACGTCACCACTCCTATCTACTACGTGAACGCCCAGCCCCACCTGGGCCACGCATACACGACGATCGCCGCCGATGTGCTGGCGCGGCACATGCGCCAGCGTGGCGAGGACGTGTTCTTCCTGACGGGAACCGACGAGCACGGCGAGCCGGTGGCCGACGCCGCCCACGCCCAGGGTCTGGAGCCCAAGGAGCTGGCCGATCGCAACGCCGAGCGCTTCAAGGCGCTGATGCCACAGCTGGGGGTGTCCAACGACTTCTTCATCCGCACCTCGGACCCCGAGCATGAGGCCCGGGTCCAGGAGGTGCTCCAGCGGGTACACGACAACGGGCACGTCTACAAGGGCACCTACGAGGGCTGGTACTGCCCCCGGTGCGCGGACTTCAAGGTGGAGAACGAGATCCTGGATGGCAATCGCTGTCCCATCCACGAGATAGCGCTCGTTCGTGAGAAGGAGGAGAACTGGTTCTTCCGCCTCTCCACGTTCCAGGAGCCCCTGGAGCGCCTGTACCGGGAGCAGCCGGACTTCGTCATGCCGGCTCACCACTACAACGAGGCCAGAGCGTTTATCGAGTCAGGGCTTCAGGACGTGTCGCTCTCCCGGGCCCGCCTGCGCTGGGGCGTGACCGTCCCCTGGGACCCTGATCACGTCTTCTACGTCTGGTTCGACGCCCTCCTGAACTACTACACGGCTCTGGGCTATGCCAGGCCTGGGGAGGACCTGACCGAGCGCTTCTGGCCGGCCACGTATCACCTGATCGGCAAGGACATCCTCAAGTTCCACACGGTGTTCTGGCCGGCGCTCCTCATGGCGGCCGACATCGACCTGCCCCACCACGTGTTCGTCCACGGCTTTCTGCTGGGGGCCGACGGGCGCAAGATGAGCAAGTCACTGGGCAACGTTCTCGACCCCTTCGAGGTCATGGAGGAGTACGGGACGGACGCGCTGCGGTTCTACCTCATGCGGGATGTCCCGTTCGGCTCCGACGGTGCCGTGGGGATGGATGCCGTCCGGAGCCGTTATGAGGCCGAGCTGGCCAACGAGTACGGCAACCTGGCCAGCCGGACGATCGCCATGGTCCAGCGCTATCGGGACGGCGTGGTCCCTGCGGTGGACCGGGACCCGGTCATCGAGGCTGAATTCGAGGGGCTTCCGCATGACGTGGCCGCGCTGATGGACCGGGCCGAGCCCACGCTGGCCCTGGATCGGATCTGGCAGCGCGTGCGCCGACTGAACCGCTACGTGGAGGAGCGCGCGCCCTGGCAGCTGGCCAAGGATCCCGCCGACGCACCCAGGCTCGATGAGGCGCTGGCCACGCTGCTGGAGGGACTTCGGACCCTCAACGTGCTCCTGGCGCCGTTCATGCCGACCAGCACCGAGAAGCTGCGCCAGGCGCTGGGCTCGCCCGGCGGCCAGGTCGGCTCGCTGGATCCCCTCTTCCCCAAGCGGTGATCGACAGCCACACCCACCTGGCGTTCTGCGACCCACCGGATGCTCAGCTGGTGGCCGCCGCCGCGCAGGCCGGCGTGACCCGCATGCTCACCGTGGGGACCAACGGCCTGACGTGCCGGGACGCGCTCCAGGCGGCCGAGGAGTTCCCCCAGGTCTACGCCGCCGTGGGCCGGCACCCCAACGAGGCCACGGGGTTCGATGACGCCGACCTGGCGGAGCTGGAGGCTCTGGCAGCGCATCCGAAGTGCGTGGCCATCGGCGAGACAGGACTCGATTACTACCGTGACTCCACCCCGCGGGCGGATCAGGAGCGGGCCTTCGCCGCCCAGATCGAGCTGGCCAGGCGGACGGACAAGCCGCTGGTCATACACACGCGCGCGGCCGAGGCGGACACGCTGGCCATGCTGCGGGAGCGCACCGGTGGCCTGCGGGTGATCCTGCACTGCTTCTCGATGCCCGGGCACATCGAGGAGTGCCTGTCCCAGGAGGACTGGTGGATCTCGTTCGCCGGCAATCTGACCTACCCAAAGGCGGGCGCGCTGCGAGAGGCCGCGCTGCGGGTGCCCGGCCAGCGGCTGCTCGTGGAAACCGACGCCCCGTTCCTGTCTCCCCAGGCCGTCCGCGGCCAGCCCAACCAGCCCGCTCACGTCGTCCATACCGCCCAGACGCTGGCCGCTGAGCGGCGGGTCAGCTACCAGGAGCTTGAGGCAGCTGTCGAGGCCGCGGCGGCCGGGGCGTTCAGATGGTGAAGCTCGGTCAGAACTTCCTCGTCGACCGCAACATCATCGACGTGATCGAGCGGCTGGCGGAGCTCGAGTCCGACGATGTGGTGCTGGAGGTCGGCGGCGGCGAGGGGATCCTGTCCGAGCGGCTGGCCGAGCGCGTGCGGTGGGTGCACGTCGTGGAGATCGACGCGCGCCTGGAGGACCGCCTGCGCGGGATGCTCGCTCGCTTCGACAACGTGGCGCTGCACATCGCCGACGCGCTGGAACTGGACCTGGCGGTGCTCGAGCCCGCTCCCACCACGGTCGTGGCAAACCTGCCGTACTCGATCGCGGCCACGTTCATCCTGCGCACGATCGAGGTGGTGCCCACGATTCAGAGCTGGCTCGTCATGGTCCAGCGTGAGGTGGGCGAGCGCCTGGCCGCGCGGCCGGGCACGGCCGCCTACGGCGCGCCGTCGGTGCTGGCTCAGCTGGCGTGCGAGGTGAAGGTGCTGCGCCCCGTCTCGCGGACCGTGTTCCGACCCGCGCCCCGCGTCGACTCCGTCCTGGTCGGTCTTGGCCGGGTCGGCCCGCCGGCGGATCCCGCGCTCAACGGGCTCGTCCACCACGCGTTCGCCCACCGGCGCAAGACCCTGGCCGGCTCCCTGGCCCTGGTCCCCGGCGCGCCGGCCGGAATCCGGGAGCAGGCCCGCGCGGCCCTGGTGGAGCTTGGGCATCCGGCCGACGAAAGGGCCGAACGGCTGGCACCTCAGGAGTTCCGCGCGCTGGCGGCCAGGCTTCTCCCCGCGTGAACGCCTCCGCCCCGGCAAAGGTCAACCTGTGCCTGTTCCTGGGTCCGGCGCGCGCTGACGGCCGCCACGAGCTGGTCACCGTCTTGCAGTCGGTGTCGCTGGCCGACGAGCTCAAACTGACCGTGCTGGACGCCGGCCCGGACGAGGTGATCTGCCCGGGCGTCGAGGGCCCGAACCTCGTCTCCGCGGCTCTGGATGCCCTCCGATCTGCGGGCTGGGTCGGCCCGCCGGTGCGGATCGAGGTCGACAAGCGGATCCCGGTGGCGGCGGGGATGGGGGGCGGCTCCGCCGACGCGGCCGCCGTCCTGCGCCTGGCCGATGAGCTGGAGCCAGTCCCTGACGAGCTGATTTCACGCATCGCCGCGGGCCTCGGGGCGGACGTGCCCAGCCAGCTCAGGCCGGGGCTATGGCTCGGGACAGGAGCGGGCGAGCTTGTCGAGGCGCTCGAGCCACTGGCGCCGCATGCCCTTGTGATCGTTCCTTCGAGGTTCCAGCTCTCTACCGCGGACGTGTATAGGGAGGCCGACCGGCTGGGCCTCCCGCGTGAAGACGTCGACCTTCAAACGCGTCAGGCCGAACTACGCGCCGCACTCCGTGCGGGCGGCCGGCTGCCGGCCTCGCTGCTCGTCAACGACCTGGAGCCCGCCACACGGTCTCTGTGTCCCGCCGTCGATGAGGCCCTGACCGCACTGCGCGACGCCCGGGCTGAGCAGGCGTTCGTCTGTGGCTCCGGGCCGACGTGTGCCGGGGTGTGGTGGGGAGACCCGGAGGCCGCAGCGGGCGCTGCGCGCGCGCTCGCCGGGCGATTCCCGGGTGCAGTCAAGGTCCACCCCGTGTGAGCGTCGGCGGTCAGCGCCGCACGCCTTCCACGGTTGGAGGGCGTTGGGATGCCTGAGAGGCGAATGGCGGCTAAGACGACCATAACGTCACGTTCTTCGCATTCCGGGCTGAGGAGCTCGACGTTGTGGTCGATATGCGACAACAACGTCGAGTTTCGGCGCACGCAGAGTCCAGACCTCGACGTTATGGCTGTTTCCGAAGCGACTTGGCGGCCGTTCGCGGTTAACCGTGAGCCAGGAAGCAGGAGTGCCCATCGCCGCGGAGTCACCGCCAGCCGGGGCTCCCGGTCGTCTCCCTGATCCGTCACAATTCCCGGGGACCGTGAGCAACCAGACCATCACCTACCTCGTCGGCGCAACCCTCGGCGTGCTGGGGCTGACGGCGTTCTGCATTCTCGTCCTCGTCCCCGCGGTGACCGCATACAAGCGTCCGCTGCAGAGGGCCGCCGCGGCCATCCTGTCGCTGTACGTCCTGGCTGCTCTGGTGGGCGTGGGCATCGTGATCGGCGCGTTGATCGTGCTGGAGTGGCCGCGAGTCTTCTGAGCTCCGGTGCCGGCGGCCTGGACGCCCTCGGGGCGATCACCGACGCCGTCGAAGCCGGCGCGGGATTGCCTGAGGTGCTGCGGGCTGCTGCCCGGGCGCTGGACGCCAGCCTCATCCTGATTGACCGCTCGGCAACGGTGCTCGCGGTGGCCGCCCGCTCGCCGGCCGACGAGCGATCCCTGATGCGGGACGGCGACGATGTGACCGCCGTCGAGCTCAAGGTTGCGGACGCCACGGTCGGGACGCTCCGGATGCGGGTCCGTGACCAGGTCCCCGACCCCGCCCTCCTGCGCCTCGTGAGCACGCTGATTGCATCCGAGATGGAGCGCACCCGCGCCCCGGAGCGTGCGTCGGTGGAAGCGGCGAGCAGCTTCCAGGCGGCCGTGCTGCGCAAGGGTGCCTTCGCCGACCGGGACGACCTCATCGCCCGGGGTAAGGAGCTCGGCATCGACCTGGCAAAGGGGGGCACGGTGATCGTGGCCCGGGCGCACCCCAGGACCCCGACCGAGGACGACTGGCGAGCCCGGCTCCTGGCACTGGGGTCTCGCGGGGCGCGGTCGGTGAGCTCAGGAGCGACCGCGGCCGCCAGCCCGGACGATGGGGGAGAGATCATCGTGCTCGTCCCCGATGCCGACGGCGAGGCGGGTCGCCGTGCCTGCGCCTCCATCCTCCGCGAGCTGGAGGCCGGGCTGCCCGGGTTCGCCTTCGCGGTCGGCCGCAGCCGGCATACCCTCGATCCCCTGGACCTCCACCGGGCGGCGCGAGAAGCGCTGCTGGCCGCCAACGTCGTGGAGGGCGACCCCGAGCGCTCCGAGCTGGCCTATGAGCAGACCGGGACCTACCAGCTCCTGCTCCCCCATATGACCGACCCGGCCGAGCTCAGACGGTTCTACGACGAGACCGTCCGCCCCCTGGCCGCATACGACGAGCAGTACGAGACGGACCTTCTGGGCACTCTGGTCACGTTCCTGGAGTGCGACGCCAACGTCAACGCCACCGCCGCTCGGCTGTTCACCCACCGGCACACGATCCGCTATCGCTTCGAGCGAGTGCGCGAGCTCACCGGGCTCGAGGTGTCCTCCAGCGATGGCCGGGAGAAGCTCTCGCTGGGGCTCAAGGCGATGCGAGTCCTGGGGCTCGCGGCGCCGCGCGGGCCGGCCACTGAACCCGGCGCGGAGGCCGGCCGGGTGCCCCGCTAGGACGCGCGGCCCGCCGCCGCGAGCTCAGCCTCCACCGCCGCGGCCATCGTCTCGCCGGCCGCCAGCAGGGGCTTCGTGGTCCGCCCGGCCCGTGCCAGCACGAACGCGCCCTCCAGGGCGGCCAGCATCACCGTGATCAGCTCGCGGGCTCGCTCAGCGGACACGCCCTCCTTCTCCAGCCGCTGCGCTCCGGCGCCGATCCAGCTTTCGAACACCTCCGCGCAGGCGATCCGCATGGGCTCGCTGGAGCTCGAGGTCTCCAGCGCGACCGTGGCTATCGGGCAGGCATCCGCGTAATCGGTCTCCTCCAGGTGGGCCGCCGCCCCGGCGAAGAACAGCTGGACCCCGGTCACCGGGTCCGGGGCGGGGTCGAACACCGCCTGGATCAGCTGCCCGTAGATCGCGCCTGAGACCCGGATCGCCTCCGCCCCCAACTCCTGCTTGCCCCCGGGGAAGAAGTGGTACAGCGAGCCGAACGGAGCCTCGGCGGCGGTCACGATCTGCTTGATGCCCGTGGCGTTATAGCCCTGCTTGGCCAGCAGCTCTGCGCTGGCCTCGACGATCCGCTCTCGGGTGGGGCGCTTGTCGATCCGCTCGCCGGCGGTGCGCTTGTCGATCCGCTCTCGGGTGGGGCGCTTGTCGATCCGCTCGCCGGCGGTGCGCTTGTCGATCCGCTCGCCGGCGGTGCGCTTGTCGATCCGCTCTCCGGTCGGGCGCTTGTGCTGCGTGGAGGTGGCCATCTGGGGTAGTCTACTCGCTAGAGCGATCAATCTAGTGATTACGGAGGACGGATTCCCCGCCCTCCGCCAAGGAGGCGCCAATGATTTCCTGGCTGGCCAAGCAGCTGCTGTCGCGCGTCATGGCCCGGACCCGGGCCGGGGACATCCGGCCCACCCTGTTGCTCGACGCGCCGGAAGTGAGGTTCGTGTTCCCCGGATCCAACTCGTGGTCAGGCACCTTCAACGGAAAGGCTGAGCACCAGCGCTGGCTGGAGCGCCTGGTCCGCGTGGGCGTCAAGACGGAGCCGGACGAGGTGGTGGCCGGGGGTTGGCCGTGGAACCAGACCGTGTGCATCCGGGGACGGTCGTGGTGGGACAACACCGCCGGAGAGCGGATCTACTCCAACCGGTTTGTCATCTGGGCCCATCTGAGGTGGGGCCGGCTGAAGTCCTACGAGGTCTACGAGGACACCGAGAAGGCCGCCGCCCTGGACGAGTACCTGGAGGCCCACGAGCCCGCGCTCGCCGTCGCCTGACCACCCGTTCACGCCGTCGCCTGACCAGCCGTTCACGCCGTCGCCTGACCACCCGTTCACTCAATAGGATCGCCCGGCGTGGCGATCGCGATCATCACCGGCTCCGGCACCCACTCGCTTCCCGGCTATGAGGGGGCCGAGCCGGTGGTCGTCGAGACCCCCTACGGAGTCACCGAGGTCTCGCGGGGCCAGTACGCAGGCGCCCCGGCGCTGCACCTGTCCAGGCACGGCGCCGGCCATATCCGCCTATCCAACCTTGTCTCCCACCGGGCCAACATCTGGGCGCTGAAGAAGCTGGGAGCCACCGCGGTGGTGGGATGCACGGCCTGCGGCGCGGTCGATTCCACGCTCGAGCCCGGGTCGCTGGTGGTGTTCGATGACCTGCATTTCCCGTCCAACCGGCTCCCCGACGGGTCGCTGTGCACGTTCTTCGCGGAGCCGGGGGATCCGGGTCGTGCGCACTGGATCCTGAACGGGGGCCCCTTCTCGGAGGACATCCGCCGAGCGCTGATCGACGGCGCCGAGGCAGCCGGACACCCGACCCGCGCCGGCGGGACCTACGGCCACGTCGATGGTCCGCGCTTCAACACGCCGACGGAGATTGCCCAACTCGCCGGCTGCGGCGTGACGGCGGTCAGCCAGACCGCCGGCCCTGAGACGATTCTGTGCGGCGAGCTGGAGCTTCCGTATGCGCTGATCGGGTTCGTGACCGACTACGCCAACGAGGTCAGGCCCGGTCAGACCACGCCGGTGGCCGAGCTCATCGCCCTCATGGGGCGGAGCGGGTCCGCGTTCGCGAGCGTCCTGGCCGAAGCTCTCCCACGCCTGGCCGAGAGCCCGGCGGCCGCGGGGACCGTCTATCGCTTCGGGCAGGGATGACCCAGGCCGCCGTCACCGTGCTGGTGATGGAGCGAACCCGTGTCGAGCCGGAGCTGGAGGAGCTCCTCGGCGCCGAGCGCTCCGCAGTACTCCAGGCCGAGATGAACGCGCAGGCCACGGCCTGGGCCCGGGAGTTGGCATCCGAGGACGCGCACACCGCGTCGGAGGACGCCAGTCTGTCCGGTGAGGTGTCCCGCCTGCTCAGCCAGGCGTCGGGCCCGCTCCTGGTCGTCTGGCCGTCCCTGCCTCTCCTGCGCCGTGAGCACGCCGACGGCGCGCTCGTCGACCTCCACGCCGGCTCCGAGCTGGTGTTTGGGCCGGTTATCGACGGCGACCTGTATCTGCTAGGGCTCCGGCATCCTCTGCCGGAGGTCCTGGCCCGCCTGGAGGAGGCGCTTGCCAGCGGTGGCGATGCCCGGGACGGCGGCCCTGGAGCGGCCGCCGCGGCGCTCGCCGCGGGCGCCGAATCAGGCCTGGAGATCGGCTATCTGCGCCCTGAGCGGGGGCTCCGAACCCCCGCCGACGTGGCCGTCGCGCTGGCCGATCCGCTGACGCCGGCCAGCATTCGACGGATCCTGGCGGACGAATAGACGCCCGCTGGACCCCTGATCGCTCGGAATCCCCCGAAGAACCGGGGTAAACGGATGTCGTAGCGCGCTGCTGAGCCGGCGTCCAGGTGCCGATGGGAGGGTCATGAGGCGCATGGCGATCGTTGCTGCCCGCATTGCGCGGGATAGCCGCGGCTTCGCCATGCTCGAGGTTCTGGCCGCCACCGTCGTCCTGGCGGTCGGTTTGGGGGCGGTATTCCAGCTGCTGATCACTGCCACCCACACCACGGCCACCGACCGGATCCGCCAGGAGGAGACCAGCGTGGCCCGGGAGCTGGTGGAGGACACCCAGAGCCTCACCTACACCCAGCTTGCCCCGAGCGCCATCGCCACCGCGCTCCAGTCGGTGGTCACCGGCTCCACGGCCTCAGGCGCCACCCTCACGGTCTCCCGGTCACTGGGCGCGTCCGCTTCGGCGTTCACGTTCACCGCGACCTTCACGGCCTGCTCGATGGACGACCCCGCGGATGGGACAGGAGATCACAGCCAGGCCCCGGCGAGCGGAGGGAGCTGGTGCGCCGACGCGGGCTCCAGCGCCAGCAGCGATGCGGCGCCCGATGACTACAAGCGGGTCTCCGTCACGGTCGCGCCGGCCAGCGGGCGGACCACCCCGACCGTTCAGCAGACGGCCCTGATCTACAACCGTCCCACCCACGGGCCGGCGGTGTCCTGCCTGAGCGTCAACACGACCTGCCCGGGAACCAACCAGACGTACACCAGCGGGACCCAGCTGACGTTCAACGTGACCACGACCACGCCCGCCGCCTCGGTGGAGTGGCTGGTCAACGGCAGTCTGCCAACGAGCTCAGCGCTGACCACCGGTGCGGTTGACCCCTACACGCCCGGCACCACGACGTCCACCTTCACCTGGGTCCTCCCCAGCGCCGATGGCACGTACACGATCTCCGCCGTCGGCTTTGACATCAACGGCAATACCGGCAGCAAGTCGACGCTCCAGATCTCCCTGAACCGCCACCAGGCCATTCCCCCGGGCACCGTTCAGTCCGGGTACAACCCCCAGATCGGCGGCGTGGACATCGAGTGGGTCCCGAGCGTCGACCAGGACGTCAAGTACTACAACGTCTACCACCAGGTCGGCAGCGGCTCGGCGGTCAAGGTGTGCTCCGCGGTCAGCGGCCTGAGCTGTTACGACCTGTCTGCTCCTTCGCCGGGAAACGAGCCCGCGACATGCGTATCGCCGCCCCAGAGCTTCACCACCACGGACAACTACTGGGTGGTGGGCGTGGACACCAATACGTCCAACGGACAGCCTCGGGAGAGCACGAGTCAGTCCACGCACGTGGACGCAAACCTGTGCGACCACCCGCCCGCGACGCCCACCGGCCTGACCGGCAGCCTCTCGGGTGGGAAGATGACGCTCAACTGGACGGCACCCTCGGACCCTGACTCAGGCGATTCTGTGCAGTTCTGGCGGATCTACCGCTGGACCGGGACGGGCCCCGGTTTCCCGGGTGGTCGCTATGACTTCATCGGAGCCCTGGGTTCGTCGGGAAGCCAGGCGACGACGTACACCGATTCCTCGCCTGATCCGGGCGGGGTGGCGCAGAACTACTGCGTGACCGCGGTGGACACGCACATGAGCGAGTCGCCCTGCTCAAGCGGAGTGTCAGGATGAGGCGCCGTCTCAAGCGTGCCGCCGGCCAGCAGGGCGGGTTCACGCTGGTGGAGCTGCTGATCGCCATGGTCCTGGCGGTGGTGGTGTTCGGGGCCACGCTCGACGTGCTGATCAACTACACGCACGAGTACACCGGCGCCAGCCAGCGGCTGGATGCCCAGGACTCGGCGCGGCTGGGCACCGACCGGATCGTCCGGCAGCTGCGAAACATCGCCAGCCCGGTCACCTCGCCCAAGCTCCTGGAGCGGGCCACGCCCTACGACATCGTGTTCCAGACGATCGCCACGCCTGGCACCACCAACACGACCTGCGGGTCAAACACGACCTGCGACGAGCGCGTCCGATATTGCGTCCCCCAGGACACCAATCCTGGGACCAGGGCGAAGGAGGAGGTCATCGGCGAGACCCAGACCTGGACCTCGGCCAGCCCTCCCACCAGCCCCTGGAGTTCGGATCCGGCGGTGAACATCCCCTGCCCGGACAGCCCGTTGCCCTCGGGCGTTACGAAGTCGGTCGTCGTGGCGCCGTCGGTCACCAACCGCTACCAGGGACGAACCGATCGATCCACCTTCACGTTCAACAACGGC
>JBJMLC010000169.1:0-21228 GCA_045805485.1 Solirubrobacteraceae bacterium
CCGCGGAGGGTCGAGCCCTCCTTGCCGATGTCGGTCAGGAAGATCTCGCCCACGGTTCCATCCTCGTACATGCCGGCGGTGATGTAGCCCTCGTGGCCGCCAATGGAGAACTTGTGCGTGATTGAGCGGCGCTCCCGGGGCATGCGCCGGCGCTTGGGCGGGGCCTCGGCCAGCGCCTCCTTCACCGCCCTGTCGTCCGCCGCCTCCACATCGACAGGCGCCGGCGCGTCCTTCTGCGCGTCGGTGCGCAGCGCCTGGGCAGTCTTGGAGCCGTCCCGGTAGATGGCCAGCGCCTTGATGCCGACGTGCCACGCCTGGAGGTAGGCATCGGCGATGTCATCAATGGTGGCCGACTCAGGGAGGTTGACGGTCTTGGAGATCGCTCCGCTGATGAACGGCTGCACCGCTCCCATCATCTTGATGTGACCCATATGCGAGATGGCTCGGGCACCCACGGCCACGTCGAACACCGGAAGGTGCTCATCGGAGAGCTCCGGCGCCCCGACGATCGTTCCGTGCTCGTCGATGTGGGCCACGATCTGCTCGATCTGCTGAGCGGTGTAGCCCAGGGTCTGCAGAGCCAGTGGGACGGTGCGGTTGACAATCGTCATCTGCCCGCCGCCCACGAGCTCCTTGTACTTCACCAATGAGAAGTCAGGCTCCACGCCCGTGGTGTCGCAATCCATGAGGAACGAGATCGTGCCCGTGGGGGCCAGCACCGTGGCCTGCGCGTTCCGGTAGCCATGCTCCTCACCCACCGCGACGGCCTCGTCCCAGGTCACGCGTGCAGCCTCGAGCAGCGCCGTGTCGCTGCAGGCCGCCTCCGGGATCACCTGCGTGGCGTCCCGGTGCATACGCATCACGGCATTGTGCGGCTCACGGTTCTCCGCGTAACGGTCATACGGACCCATCGCCGCGGCCACCCGGGCCGACTGAAGGTATCCCCGCCCGGTCATGAGCGCGGTGATCGCGGCCGCCGTGGCCCGTCCCTGATCGGAGTCATACGGCATGCCGTTCGACATCAGGTACGCACCGAGATTCGCGTATCCCAGACCCAGCTGCCGGAAGGCGCGGGCGTTCTCGGTGATCTTCTCGGTCGGATAGCTCGAGGGGGAGACGATGATCTCCTGAGCCAGGAGCACCGTGTCCACCGCATGCTCGAACGATTCCACGTCGAATGTCCCGTCCGGGCGCCGGAACTTCATGAGGTTCAGCGAGGCCAGGTTGCAGGCCGAGTCATCGACATGCATGTATTCGCTGCACGGGTTGGACGCGTTGATCCGCCCGGAGTTGGGGCAGGTGTGCCACTGATTGATCGTGGTGTCGTACTGGACGCCGGGATCAGCGCAGCGCCAGGCCGCCTCGGCGATCTCCTTCATCAGCTCCCGGGCCGGGATCGCCTCACCGATCGGCTCACCCGTGGTGCGAGCGATCAGGTGCCAGTCCTCGTCTTCCTCCACGGCGCGCATGAACTCGTCCGTGAGCCGGACGGAGTTGTTGGCGTTCTGGTACTGGATGGAGTGAAAGCCGTCGCCGTCGATCGACATGTCGAAGCCGGCATCCCGCAGCGCGGCCGCCTTGTCCTCCTCCTTGGCCTTGCACCAGATGAACTCGCGAATGTCGGGATGGTCGACGTCGAGGACGACCATCTTGGCCGCGCGACGCGTCCCGCCGCCTGACTTGATGGAGCCCGCCCAGGCATCGGCGCCCCGCATGAACGACACCGGGCCCGAGGCGGTCCCGCCCCGGCTCAGCGGCTCCGTCGATCCGCGGATCTTGGACAGATTGATCCCAGACCCTGAGCCGCCCCGGAAGATGATCCCCTCCTTGGTGTTCCACTCCAGGATCGACTCCATGTCGTCGTCCACGCTCAGGATGAAGCACGCGCTCGCCTGCATCTTCGGGTCGCCCACCGGGTGCCAGCCCACGTTGAACCAAACCGGGGAGTTGAAGGCCGCCATCTGGTGCAGCAGGATGTAGGTGAGCTCAGCCTCGAAGGAGTCTCCGTCCTCATCGGTGGCGAAGTAGCCGCGCTCGCGTCCCCAGGTGGCGATGGTGCCCGCCACCCTGGTGATCATCTGCTTGACCGACCACTCGCGCTCAGGCGATCCCAACTGACCCCTGAAGTACTTCTGGGCCACGATATTGGTGGCGTTCTGAGACCAGCCCACGGGAAACTCGATGTCGTTCTGCTCGAACGACACGCGATCGCCATGGCCGATCCGAGCGTCCCGCATCTCCCACCCCACCGTGTCGAACGGATGCTGCCCGGGCGCGGTGAAGTAGCGGTCGATGGTCAGGCCCTCACCTGATTGCGCCTGGGGGCTGAGGGGTGTTTGCGGGTTGTGCTCCATACCGACCTGCTCCTTTTCTCCGCTCGCCTTACGGGGCGTCCTCGGGCTGCGGATCCGGCCGAGGCGCAACGACAAAGACTGGCGGATGGCTCGGACGGAAAAGTGTCCCCGCAGCCGCCCTCACGGCGGAGCCGAGAAGTGCGGAATTAGCTGCAATTTTACTGCGCCGGGAGGCCGCAACCGGGCTCGACTCCGAGCGCCGCAGGGGCAGATGGGGGCCTGCTAGCTTGGCCGCGCATGGCCGCGACCGAGTTGGTGGAGTCCCGGGCACCACTGCCCGGAACGACGCGCACGGATCTCCGGGAGAGATCCGTGGTCTGGCCGCACCTTCCGACCGTGATCGCCCTCGCACTGCTGGCGGTCGTCGCCTATGCCGCGTTCGCCGAGGGCGGGGTGGGAAGGGCCACCGACACGCGCCTTGAGCTGATCGTGGCCGGCGTGTCCGCCGTGGGGGCGTTGGGCTGGCTCTGGCTGGGGACGCTTCGGCTGAACGCTCCGCGGGTCACGCTGGCCGGCGTGGGGCTGCTCGGCGTGTTCGCGTGCTGGAGCGGCGCCAGCGTGGTGTGGAGCGTGGCCCCGGATGCCACCTGGATCGAGCTGAACCGCGTGATCACGTACGCCCTCGTGGTGTTGCTGGGGATCGCCGTGGGGGCCTCAATGACCCGCGGGGTGGAGCTGGTCGCGCGGGGGTTCATGCTCGTGGCGTTCATCGTCACTCTGTATGCGCTGGGACAGAAGCTGGTACCCGGGCTGCACGTCGCCGGGGTGTTCGACCTCAACCGGACGGGACCCCTTCCCCGCCTCCAGGATCCCTTTGGCTACTGGAACGCGTTGGCCCTGTTCATCGCCATGGGAACCCCGATCGCGCTGGGTCTGGCCGCGGACAGCGGGCGGGGCGCCAGGTGGCGGTTGGCCGCGGCCGCCGTCCTGCAGCTGATGCTGATCACCATCCCCTTCACGTACTCGCGTGGGGGCCTGATCGCCACGGCCGTCGCGCTGGGCGTGGGCGCCGGACTGAGCGCGGCCCGCCTGCGATCGCTCCTGTGGCTGGGTGCGGCGCTCCTGAGCGCGCTCCCGGCCATCCTGGTCGGCCTTCTGGTCCACGATCTCAGCGCCGCCAGCCTGCCGCTGGACACCAGGGAAGGCGCTGGGGGCATCCTGGCTCTGGTCGTCGTGTCATGCCTGGCGGTGCTGATACTGGCCGGCCTGCTACTGATCAGAATCGAGGCTCGTGTGACCACCTCGCCGCGGCTTCCGGCGCTCCGGCGCCTGGCCCTGGCCGGCGCGGTGGCGCTGGTATTGGGCGTCCTGGTGGCGCTGGCCCTCTCGCCCCGCGGGCTGCCCGGAACCATCTCGGATCTCTGGCACGGATTCGCCACCACCCACGTCACGAGCGGCTACAACCCGGAGCGGCTGCTCTCGACGGTGTCCGAGAACCGCTGGGTGTGGTGGAGGGAGGCAGGGTCGGCCTTCACCGCCCGGCCGGCGCAGGGATGGGGGGCGGGGTCGTTCCCCGTCGTGCACCTTCTGTACCGCCACGACACGCTGCCCGTGCAGCAGCCTCACAGCGTTCCGCTCCAATTCCTGGCCGAGACCGGTGTGATCGGAGGCCTCCTCGGAGTCGGCGCCTTCCTGGTGCTGGCCGTTGGCGCAGTGGGGTCCGTCCGCTCGAGACTGCCAGGCCGCGAACGGCTGCTGGCGGCGGCACTTGTGGGCAGCGCCCTCGCCTATGGCGTCCACTGCCTGTACGACTGGGACTGGAACATTCCCGCCCTGAGCCTGCCCACGTTCCTCTTCCTGGGGGTTGTCGCGGGCGCGCGCGCGCGAGGGCTGGATCAGGCCGCGGCCGGGCGAGTGGGGAGAGGCCTTCGGGGCCTGGGTCTGGCGGCCGCAACGCTCTGGCTGTGCATCTTCGCTCTCTCGGTCGCGCTGCCCCAGCTGGCCGCGGACAAGGCGAGCGGCGCGCTCGTGGCCGCCTCCAGCCGATCCGGCGCGGCGGTCCAGCAGGCCGAGTCCGATGCCACCTTGGCCAGCTCACTTGATCCGCTGTCAGATGCCGGTGTGCTGGCGCAGGCCACTCTGGCGCTGCACGTGGGACAGCGCCAGCGGGCTCGCCTCTACCTCCAGGATGCCGTGGCCCGGGATCCCAGCGATGCCCAGGCCTGGCGCTTCCTGGCCGTCGTGGACGGGCAGCTCAGGCGTCTCACGGATGGCCGGGCGGCGGGCCAGCACGCGATCAGGCTCGACCCGCTGGGGAGCTTCGCCGCCCTTGTGCTGAGCAAGCAGGTCGCCCATGCCCCGCCCAGTGGATCAGCCACCCGGTTCGCCACCCCCGGAGGACCGGGGAGATGACGGGAGCAGGTCGGCCAGCCCCGCCCAGGCGGCCTCCAGGACCTCACCGGGCTGGCCGTTGGCGTCTATCTGTCTGATCCTCTGAGGCTCGGCCCGGGCCAGCTCCAGGTAGCCCTCGGCGATGCGATCGAAGAACGCCTGCTCCTCACGCTCCAGCCGGTCGGCGGGCTGGGCACGCGAACGGGAGCGGGCCCGGGCCACCGGCGAGTCCAGCGCCAGGAGCAGCGTGCGGTCGGGCGTGACGCCCCCCGTGGCGAACTGGTTGATGGCCCGCACCGCGTCGAGCCCCAGCTCCCGGCCCGCGCCCTGATAGGCCAGCGAGGAGTCGACGAAGCGGTCCAGCAGAACCCAGGCCCCGTCATCCAGCAGGGGCCTGATGGCCTCCTCCACGAGTTGCGCCCGGGCCGCCGCGTACAGCAGGGCCTCAGCGCGGGGACCGATTTCGAGCGCGGGGTCGGTGACGAGTTCTCGAACGCGCTCGGCGGCGCGTACCCCGCCCGGCTCGCGGAGGAGCTGCACCCGCAGGCCGTGCGCTCGGAGCCTCTCCTCCAGCGCAGCCGCGAGCGTCGTCTTGCCTGCGCCGTCGATGCCCTCGATCGTGATCAACCGGCCGCTCGTCATGGCGACACGCACCGTACCCGCCCGGCCAGCCGACTGAGGGATCGGCACGGGGATTAGCATCGAGACGATGCTGACCGAGGTCGAACGCCACGCCCACGCCCGCGCCGTACTGGCGCCGGTCCTGGACGGTCGCAGCGAACCGTCCCACGCCTACCTCTTCCACGGGCCAGGCGGCGCCGGGAAGCGGTCGGCCGCCCGAGCGGTGGCCGCCGAGCTCCTGGCCTCGGGCTCCCCCGAGCCTGAGGGGGCGAGGATGCGGGCTCTGGCCGGGTCTCATCCCGATCTGACGTGGGTCGTCCCCAGCGGGGCGCACGAGATCCTGGTCAGCGACATCGACCAGCCGGTTGTGGCGGCGGCCAGCAAGACTCCGTTTGAAGCGGCGCGAAGGATCTTCGTCATCGAACGAGTGGACGAGCTGGGAGACGAGGCGGCCAACCGCATGCTGAAGACCCTGGAGGAGCCGTCCCGGTTCGTACATCTCCTCCTGCTCACCGACAGGCTCAGCGAGGTCATGCCCACGATCAGCTCCCGTTGCCAGCTGGTTCGGTTTGATGCGCCGTCGCTGGATGAGGTGGCAGCCGAGGTCCGCGAACTCGGCGCGGCCCCTGAGACGGCTCTGGCCGTGGCTCGAGTCGCCCTGGGGGATGCCGACCGCGCCCGGGCGCTGGGCTCCGAGCACGGCAGGGCATTGCGGGCCGCCGCCGAGCGCTTTGCCCGGGCCGCCCTGTCCGGCGAGATGTGGATAGAGCGTCCGTGGGAGGAGGTCATCGCAGCCGCCAGGGCCCGGGGAGACGCGGTGAGTGCGGAGCTGGAGGAGCGGGGCCGATCCGACGTCGAGCTGTATCCCAAACGCGAGCGCAAGCGCGTGCAGGGTGAGTGGTCGGAGCGGGTCAGACGAGCCCGGCGGCGGACCGAGACCGCCTCGCTGGATCTGGCGCTTCAGGTGGTGGCCCTCTGGTATGCCGACCTGGCGGCGCTGGCCTGGGGAGCGGAGGAACTCGTGCGCCACAGCGACCGGCTGCCTGAGCTGCAAACCGACCCGCGGCGCGACCCCCAGCGCCTGACCGAGGCGGTGGAGCTGGTGGAGGAGACGCGCCGGCGGTTCACTCTGAACGTCTCGGAGGAGCTGGCTTTCGAGGCGCTGGCCTCTCGTCTGGAGCGGATACTTCAGGACGGGTGAGGACCGGGTGACTCTGGACGGGAACAGGACCGCCGCCACGCAATCTGGGCAGGTCCTGCTGCGCGCGCCGGCCGCGGGCGACCGAGATGAATTCATCTCGCTGATGCACGCCAGTCGCTCCTTCCACCGGCCCTGGGCCACCGCCCCCACCGACGCGGAGCGCTTCGCGGCCTACCTGGCCGACTCCCGCCGGGCCGACTTTGAGGCGATGCTCGTGTGCCGGGTGAGCGATCTGGCCATCGTCGGCTTCTTCAACCTCTCGCAGATCGTCCGACGCTCCCTCCAGAGCGCGTATCTCGGCTATGCCGTCGGGAGGGCCTACGCGGGCCAGGGCTACATGCGCGAGGGGATCCAGCTCGTCCTGCGACACGCCTTCCTCGATCTCCGACTGCACCGGGTTGAGGCCAACATTCAGCCTGACAACGAGGCTTCGATCGCCTTGGCTCGGGGAGCGGGCTTTCGTCGGGAGGGCTTCTCACCGCGCTACCTCAAGATCGCCGGCCGGTGGCGGGATCACGAGCGATGGGCCATCCTGGCCGATGACTGGCGCGCTCGCCGCCAGGACCTGGCGGTCGCGCCGCCCGCCTGAGGCGGTGGCCTGCGTCCACCGCTTGAGGCCGTGGCCCACGCCCCCCGCTTGAGACCGCCCCCTCGCGTGATCAACCTAAAAGCGGTGTCTAAAAGGGGGTGCGGTTTATTGACGCACTCCACTGCTTTCTGGACGTATAATCGACCCCGTTCAAACACCGTGGGCGTATCGGGACCGACGGCAGTCTGTATTTACCTCAGGGAGGGATGGGATGACGGAGATAGGGAAGGGCGGCAGGAGGCTCGCACGTGGGCTCGTGGGCATCGCCACTGTGACGTGCATGCTCGCGTTTGCGTTGCCGGCAATGGCAAACGCTCCAAATCCGGGGACGACGACCGTCGATCAGGCCGTCGTCAATTCGGATGGCTCGCGAACTGTGACGGTCGAGGGAACCTGGACTTGGGCTTCACAGACCGACTGTCCCTCACATCGCAACGGCGTGGGCTACCAGATCGACTGGTTCGACAACACGACCAACGCCATCGGAAAGACCAACTCGCCTAACGGGATCCTGTATGTGGGGGATGCCCAGGACAACATCGTCCACTCGATTGAGACGCTGGGCGGCTCCTCCGCTGTCGGCAACGCGTACTGGAACGGCGTGCCATCGAGCTATGTCCACGGGACCAACCCGACGAGCACCGACGCCTCGAACTGGTTCAGCCAGTGCAGCGGGTTGAACAGCAGTGGGGTGGCGGCGGGCCACTGGGGCCCGATCACCCACACCTACGCGGCCAGCTACACGCAGCCGATCACGCTCTGCCCCATCATGTACGA
This sequence comes from Solirubrobacteraceae bacterium, assembly GCA_045805485.1. Lineage (GTDB taxonomy): Bacteria > Actinomycetota > Thermoleophilia > Solirubrobacterales > Solirubrobacteraceae > Palsa-465. Next base: position 7,874 of record JBJMLC010000169.1, read on the forward strand.
CCCCCACGGCGGCAGCGAGAACAGTGGCAAGAGCTCGGTCAAGGACATCACCGCCGGCGGGAATGCCGGCAGCAAGGGCTACAACAACGACAACAGCTATGAGACCAACGGGACTGGCCCCAACGGGAACATCTGCCCGATGGTCCACATTCCGAGCCTGACAACCGAGGCTTCTTCGGCAACGGCTCCTCATCCGATCCACGACACCGCCACGCTGTCAGGCACAGGCGGAGGGAGTGGGTCGATCACGTTCCATCTGTATCCGGGCGGCTCGAATTGCTCGGGCACCCCGCTGTTCACCAGCACGGTCTCAACCAGCGGGGACAACTCCTACACCTCGGACAGCTACGCCCCCACGTCGCCAGGGACCTACCAGTGGCAGGCCGTCTACTCGTCCTCCACCGTAAGCAGCCTGGTGAGCACCTGCGGTGACCCCAAGGAGACCTCGACCGTGACGCCGCCCGCCCGGCGGCCCACGCCCGGGATCCACGTGGTGAAGCTGGCCAGCGTGCCATGCTCGGCTATAGGCAAGAGTGAGCCGGCTCCTTGCGTCGGGGAGTTTTCTCCGTTCCTCTCCCGGTCTCAGGGCACGTGGTCGGTCACGGTTCCAGCTCACGGTGCGTACAGCATCAAGATCCAGTACGAGATCCGGGTGACGAACACCGGGCACACGCCTCTTACGCTGAGCCTGAAGGATCGTCGCTGTGATCCTGGGACGGTGGCCGGACCGTTCGACGCGTCCACCAACGGCCCGCTGAGCGGTCCGTTGGCGCCAGGTCAGAAGGCGTACTACACGTGCTCGCACAACCTGACCCGGAGCGATCCTCGACGGCCGAATGGCCCGTTCACCAACTTCGCCAAGGTAACCGGTCAGCCGCCCAGCGGTCCCCCGGTTCACGGGCGCAGCAGGGTGACGGTCAAGCGGCAGGTCCCGTCGCCGAGGCATTTCTGCCGGAGCCGCAGGACCGGCAGGAAGGTCTTCTACAAGAGGGGTCACCGGAAGCCGGCAGCCTGCCGACCCCACCGGCCTTCCCACAAGCCCCACGGCCCGCACGGGTTTACGGGCTGACGCACATCTGAGAGGCATCACCGGCTGCCGGGCCTTGAGTCCGGCAGCCGGAGCCTCGCTGCGCCCTCAGCGGTACCCGTCCATCAAGGGCGGTGCCGGTGTCAGCTGGTGCTCGTGCAGCCGCCCGTAGGGGTGTCGCACGGGTTGGTCGGCCAGCCCGACTCGGTGGTGGAGCTTGTCCCCGAGCCCTCGGATGTGGAGGAGGACGACGGGTCAGGCTGGGAGGAGGTGGCGCAGCCGCCCGTGGGGGTATCGCAGGGCGTTGTCGGCCACCCGTCGGATGACGAGGGGTCTGAACCCCCGCCTCCGGAGGAGCTCGACGATCCGGTGTAAGGAGAGGCCGGCACGTTGTACGGACAACCGTCCGCGGGCGCGTACTTGGACGAGAGCTGGTGCTCGTTCATCGTCAGGCCGAAGTCCATGGTCCAGGTCGCGGGGCTGCTACCTCCGGCGTTCTCTCCTGCGCCCATGTCCCGGTAGTCAGGCCAGAGGATGTTCTGGCAGTGCTCTTCACTGGCCATCCAGCCGCTGAGCATGTCCCGCGGGGTCAGGTAACCGCCGCCGAGATCCTCGCCTCCCTCGTCCCAGTCGTAGCCGACCGCGGTCATCCGGCCCGACACGTCGCCGTGGAGAAACTGGTTTGCCGAGACGAGGTGATCCGTCCACTGCTGGGCCGCCTGGTCCAGCTTGAGCGAGACCCGCAGGGGTGGAAGGCCATAGCGCACTCGCTGCCGGTTGACCAGGCACTCCAGCGCCGTCGTCATCTCGGCCACCGACGCGGACGTGGCCGGAGTGTCGGCGTTCGCACAGGGCACGGACCAGTCCCGGGAGCGGCCGGATCCGCGCGCTGCCCGCACCGAATGTCTGTGGTGGCGGCGGTGGTGGCGGTGGTGGTGGCGGTGGTGACGGCGGTGGTGACGCCGATGATGGCGATGGTGATGGACGTTGGCGTCTGCGCCGGAGGACACCACGCCGAACAGCGCCATTGAGACGGCGCACAGCATGGCGAGGCGCAGAAAGCGTGCCGGGCCGGCCACCACAGCGGCCAGTGCCCCGCAGCAGCCCTGCCGCGTCTGACGGGGGGAGAACATCACACCGTACTGTTCGGAGCCGCGGGCGAATCGGCTGACGGAATCGTCCTGCTCTCGGTAATTCGTCCAGGTGGTCTAAAGCGTCGGGACCGCCGTTTCGCCGCGCTGCAGGCCGATCCGGCGGTCGGATGCGCCACCTCCACCCACAGGCGCAACGCCGCGAAACGGTCGTTACGATCCCATCGCGGGATGGCCAGGGATGCGGATTAGAGCGCTGTTCGTCGGGATCGGCGCGATGGCTGCGGGCGCCGGATTTGCCGGCGGCGGGACGGCGACTGCCGGCACCCCGCACCGCAGCTGCCCCTGGATGAGGTCGCATGCCTCGGTGCCCAGACGGGTGGCGCAGGTCATGGGGCGGATGACGCTCTCGGACAAGCTCCAGCTGGTGCACGGAACCCTTCAGGGGTACTTCACGACCAGTGGGCCGGTATACGCCGGCAGCACAGCGGCGATCCCCTCCCTGTGCATCCCCGCGCTGAACCTCCAGGACGGCCCGGCCGGGGTGGGCGACGGATTCACCCACGTCACCCAGCTCCCCTCGCCGGTGGGATTGTCAGCCACCTGGGATCCGCGGCTGGCCCGGGCCTACGGAGCGGTGGTCGGCGCCGAGCAGAGGGGAAAGGGCGCCAACGTCGACCTCGGGCCGACGGTCAACATAGTGCGTGACCCCAGATGGGGGCGGGCCTTTGAGACCTACGGCGAGGACCCGTACCTGATGAGCGCGGTCGGTGTGGGCTACATCAAGGGCGCGCAGGCGCAGGGCGTCATGACCCAGGTCAAGCATCTGGCCGCGTACGCGGAGGAGACCGGCCGGGATGGCGGGCGCACCTCCGACGCCATCGTGTCGCAGCGGGCGCTCCAGGAGATCTACCTGCCGCCGTTCCAGGCAGCGGTGAGCCGGGCCCACGTGGCCTCCCTCATGTGCGCCTACAACGACGTCAACCATCAGCCGGCCTGCCAGAGCGGGTATCTGCTCCACCAGGTCCTCCACGAGCAGTTCAGGTTCCCGGGCTTCGTCACGTCCGACTGGTTCGCCACCCAGAGCGTCGCGCCGTCCGCGGATTCCGGCCTGGACATGCAGATGCCGGACGGCTGTTATTTCGGCCCTGGGCTGCGGAACGCCGTCGGGTCGGGCGCAGTCCCGCGGTCCAGGGTCGACGACATGGTCAGGCGGATCCTCACCGAGATGTTCCGCTTTCACCAGTTCGGTCGCGGTCAGGAGGGCGGGCCCTCACACCCAGTCACCACGTCGGCTCACCGCGCGGTGGCTCTGAAGGTCGCCGAAGCCTCCACGGTGCTGCTGAAGAACGCCCACCGCGTGCTCCCGCTGCGGCCCGGGGCGGTGCGCTCAATTGCCGTGATCGGAGCCGATGGGGGCTCGGGTGCGTACAGCGCCGGCGGCGGCAGCGCGGCGGTCGTGGCCTCCCATGTGGTCACGCCGTACGAGGGGATCACCGCCCGCGCGCCTCACGGCGTGAAGGTGACCTACGACGATGGCTCCAGCACCTCGTCGGCCGCCGCCGCGGCCAGGGCCGCCTCGGTCGCCGTGGTGTTCGTCGACCTGCCTGAGGGCGAGAGCCAGGATCTGCCCAGCATCGACCTGCCGGGCAACGACAACACGCTGATCAGCGACGTGGCGGCAGCCAATCCCAGGACGATCGTCGTGCTGAACACCGGCAGCGCGGTGCCGATGCCGTGGCTTGACTCGGTGGCCGGCGTGCTGGAGGCCTGGTACCCGGGGCAGGAGGACGGCCGGGCCATCGCGTCGCTGCTGTTCGGCGGTGCGGATCCGGGGGGCAAGCTCCCGGTGACCTTCCCGGTCTCGCTCTCACAGACGCCCGCCTCATCGCCGGCGCAGTGGCCCGGGGCTGGGCAGCAGGATTTCTCCGAGGGGATCTTCGTCGGCTACCGGTACTACCAGGCCCACCACGAGCGGCCGCTGTTCCCGTTCGGATATGGGCTCTCGTACACATCGTTCAGGATCGGCTCCGGGCGGGTGACCCGAGCCGGCCGGTCAGGCCACTTCCGGATCAGCGTGACGGTTACCAATACGGGGCGGCGCAGGGGCTCCGACGTGGTTCAGCTCTACGTGGGAGACCCGCAGGCCGCCGGCGAGCCCCCCCGGCAGCTGGAGGGCTTTCGTCGCCTCACGCTGGCCCCTGGCAAGAGGACTCGCGTGAGCTTCCAGCTCAGCCCGCGCAACCTCTCCTACTGGAAGCGTCGCTGGGTGGCCACGCGAGGGACCTATCACCTCTACGTCGGCGATTCCTCGGCCTCTCTCCCCGTGCACATGCATGTGCGGCTGACACGGACCATCGCCAGCGGGAGGCGGGTGGGACCGCCACCCCACCTGGGCACGGATTCGCCCACCCTGGCGCGAGATTGCCCCAAGGACACACTCGCGCCGGACGTGGCGGCGATCCTCACGGGCACCGGCGACATCCAGGCCGCACTGGCTTCGCTGCCGTAGGCTTGCGCCGCTGACGCCCCGCGGCGGACGCTACGCTGTCCCAGGTCGCCGACGTAGCTCAGCTGGTAGAGCACTTCACTCGTAATGAAGGGGTCCCCGGTTCGAGTCCGGGCGTCGGCTTCCTTGAAGCCCCCGTGGATCGTGATCAGCACCGCTCGGCTCCTGCCGGCGGCCGTCGGGGTGGCGGCAGCGCTTGGCCTTGCGCTGTCCGCCGCGGGTGCGAGCTCCGCCCCGCCAACGTGCCCCACTGTGACCTTCCACAGTGCGCCGACACTCGATGCCGAGCGGGTGTGCATGAACCTGGGCGTCGCTACGCACTCGACGCAACCCGGGACGTACCTATTTCTCACGCCGGGCGGCACCTACGGGACCGGGGTCGGGATCTTCAAGGACAACGGCACGCTCGTATGGTGGCACCACACGGGCGATCCGAAGGTCCATGACGCGAGCGTGGTCACCTACCTGGGGCGGCCCTACCTGGCCGTCTTCTCAGGCCATCCCGCGGCCGCCGGTCCCTACGACAACGGGACCGTGACGCTCTACAACCAGCACTACCAGAAGGCGGGAAGGATCACTTCAGGCAGGCCGTTCGGACCGGGTCATGTCGACCTCCACGAGTTCCGGATCACCCCCCAGGGGCGGGCCCTGATCGGAATCACCAATCCGGTTAGACGGGTCATCAATGGCCACCCGGTAACCGTCATCGAGTATGTGGTCCAGGAGCTCTCCCTGGTCCGAGACGCCCATGGCATCCACACCGGCAGGGTCCTGTTCCAGTGGAAATCGCTGCCTCAGGTTCCGGTATCCGAGACATATGCGCCGGACCCCGGCGCCGGTCGTATATGGGATTACTTCCACGGAAACTCGATCGCGCAGGACACCGACGGCAACCTGATCATCTCGGCTCGCGGCACCTGGGGGATCTACAAGGTCAGCATCAAAACCGGCCGGATCATGTGGCAGGTCGGCGGCCGCGGTGACCACACACTCCGCCACCCCTGGTGCTTCCAGCACGACGCCGTACCGCTGGGTGGCAACGAGTACACCGTGTTCGACGACTCTTCCGTTGGGTCTCCCTGCCAGAGCGGCGGCAGGACGCATCCGGCTCGGGGAATCATTGTTCGAGTCGACCCGTCCAGGCATCCAGCCACAGTCCGGCTGGTACGGGCCTACATACATCGTCCCTCGATTCACCCCGTCGTGGCCGGCAGCATGCAACTCCTGGCCGACGGGGACGCGCTGATCGACTGGGGCTATCAACCGGAGGTAACCGAGTTCGGCGCCAACGGGCAAGTCAACATGGACCTCTCGCTATCTCGGTGGTCTTATCGGGGCCTGCGCTTCGCATGGGACGGCCAACCACTCACCCCGCCCGCCATATCCGCCCAGTTCACCTCGACGACCACGAGATTGTGGGCATCCTGGAACGGATCGACCGAGGTGGCCGCCTGGCGGGTGCTGGCAGGCCCGAACGGTTCGGCGCTCAAACCGGTGGGAAACGCCGTGCCGAAGCGAAGCTTCGAGACGTCGATCCTCCTCCAGAGGCGATACGCAACGGTGGAGGTCCAGGCTCTCGACGCACACGGCCGCGTCCTGGCCACCTCCAGGCCGGCGTCTGCGGCCTCAGATCAGCCATAGACCGAACGTGGGGACTGATGCGCCTTGAATCTTGAGGAGCCGGTGCAGCGAACTCGCAGCAGGGGTCTCGGGGCCGTCGTCCCGGCCTGGCCCGTAGGCCGTCTGTCGTGGCCGGTCGCGGTCACCGTCATCGTGCTCGTCGCGCTGGCCTTGCGGGTGCCGCTGGCCCTCACGTCCGGGCACCTGTTCGGCGATCCGTCCGACTATCAGCGGCATGCGGTCTCGATAGCCACCGGGCATGGCTACCCAACCACTCAGATCGCCAGTTCGGGAACGCCAGCGGCAGTCCGGCCGCCCGCCTATCCATATCTCGTGGGCGGGCTATATGCGCTGGTCGGCATCCATCCCGATGCTGCCCGGCTGCTGAGCGCGGTGCTGGGGGTGATCACGGTGCTGCTGATCGTGGTGCTGGCGGAGCAGCTTTGGGGTCGCCGGGTGGCCGTCATCGCCGGGGCGATCGCAGCCATCTGCCCATCGCTGATCGCGCTCAACTCGACACTGCTGTCCGAGTCGCTGTTTCTCCCCCTGGAGGTCGGGACCGCGATCGCCATCCTGGCGTTGCGCCGAGGCCGCAGGCCCGTCCTGATGGCGGCACTGGTGGGGGCGCTGTGCGCGCTGTCCACGCTAACGCGCAGCGTGGCGATCCTGTGGCTGCTCCCGGCGGTGGTGGCGGTTGTGCTCGCTCCGGCGTCGACGCGGCGTCGGGTGGCGGCGCTGGCGGCGATGTTAGGCACGTGTCTCGTGCTGTTCCTCCCGTGGGCGATCCGAGACGCGGCCGCCTTCCGCCAATTCGTTCCGCTGACCACCCAGGGCGGGCTGACGCTGGCCGGGCAGTACAACCCGCAATCCGGGACCGACGAGCTCTGGCGCATCCCGCCCCAGATCCCGAGCCTCGAGCACCGCCTCGCGCCGCTGTACCATCGGCCCGGCGGAGTCAACGAGGCGCAGCTAAATGGCGCGATGACCGATTACGCCGTGCGCTACATCCGGGACCATCCGGGCCACGTTCCGGTGGCGATCGCGCTGAACACGCTGCGGCTATTCAACATCGGCGACTACCACCAGTTCACGACCTCGCTGGCCTACAGGGAGATGAGTCTTCCGCACGGCCTGTGGAGCCTGACCACGATCGGCGTCCAGCTGATTACCGTACTGGCGATCGTCGCGCTGGTTGGGCGGCTGAGCGGACGTCTGAGAGTCCGGCTCGGGACCCCGCTTGTGTGGGCGGTGCCGCTGCTGGCGCTCATCGCCACGGTCCCGACCAACGGCTCGGTTCGCTACCGGGCTCCCCTGGACCCATTCCTGATTCTGCTGGCGGCGGTGCTGCTTGGGGAAGTCTTCGCGTGGCTCCGCCCGTCAGCGCCCAACCGCTGACTCCGCGCGGCCGCGTCCTTCCCACTCACCGTCTGGCGAACGCTCCGCCTGCCCGTCAGGGCGCGGTCAGCTCAAGCTTCATCTCGCACGAATCGACCGACACCCGGTTGCCGGGCGTCTCAGAGGCGTCCATCGCGGCGAACACGCGGGCGCCCTGCTCCATGTCCTCAGCGGTCTCGAAGTACTGCATCACCACTGCGGTGCCCTGGCCCTCATCGAACAGGACCTTGATACCGGTGGCCGGAACCCCTTCAGGCGGACCGTCGGACCCCTGGACCCGGGCGAGCAGACTGTCCATCCGCTCGGAGCTGACATCGGTAAACCTCACAACCCTTACATACATGGCACTGCTCTCCTTCCTATGGTCGGCACGACCCTAACGCATCCGGTGGGAGCGCCAAGGTGCGGCATCCGGTGGGCGCACCAGGGTGCGGCGCGCCGCGGGGCTCAGCCCGTCTTCAGCCTGGCCTGGAATGTGTGCGAGCCACGGCAGGAGTTGGGGTGCACGGTGGTGGCGGGGTTGTAGGGGCCGTGCTCGCTGCTGTTGATGGTGGCCGTGCTGCCCTGGAGCCGGCCGCTCACCGCTGCCGTGCCTGCGCTGGAGGAGTAGCGGCCTGAGAAGCGCCCGCTTTGGTCGATCGTCCCCCTCAGCGAGGCGCTGCTGCCGCTCTGGAAGGTGAAGTAGTCGACCCACGTACGCGACCCGTACTTGCAGGTCTCGTGGTAGCGGATGATCGGCACGCTGAACGAGCCTGTCCTGACCTTCATCCGCACGCCCGCGCCCGTCTTCGGGTGTCCGGCCGCATACAGGCCGGTCTTGTAACCGGACGCCACGGCCACGCCAGCCAGGGCGAGTCCCAGAGCAAGTCCGAACAACAGAGCCCTGCGCATTCCGTGCATCACAACCTCCTGAGTTGTCCGTCGCCTACCGGCCCCGGCGGCGCAGTCGCGTCCCGAGGCGCTGGATCCTCACCAGAGCCTTCTCGCCGCGCGATCCTGGTTCGGGCACCAGGCCCAGCTGGCGCAGGCCCCCGTTCAGGTCGTAGTCGGCGCGGTAGCGCTCCACCAGCCCATCCCGAAACCACCAGTGGTCAACGCCGTCGATGACGAACGACCTGCCGGTGGGCGCGAACCCCGGGGGATCGAGCGGGCCGGTGTTGGTGGCCACCATCCGCCAGGGAGCGATCACCTTCGCACGGTCGCGGGACACGTAGGCCGGCTCGGGCTCCTCGAATCGGTAGTCCGGGAAGGCGCGCGTGCATATGTCCACCCAGTGGGCCACGGCCTCGCGCCCGCTGATCGCCCCGATCGCCGGATCATAGAAATCGATGTCCTCCGTACACAGCTCGGCCAGCGCCGGGCCGTCGTGGCGGTTCCAGGCATCCATCCAGCGGTGGGCGAAGTCGTCGACGAACGCGGGATCCAGGACAGGGGTGGCCTCGTGGAGCATGGGCCGAGTATCGCCCTCCGCCGCTCCGAGCGCAAGTCCACGGGCGGCCTGGTCGCCCGCGCCGCCGCGCCGAGCGCAGGCCTAGGAGCCCAGAACCTGCTCTCGGGCGCTCTTGACGCAATCCAGGACAACCTTGGCGGCGGGATTGCGCCGCCCCAGGAGCAGGTTGCGTTGCAGCGCCTGGAAGTCCTTGTAGGACAGCTGATGCTCGATGCACGCCAGGGCGGTCTGGCAGTACTTCGTCGCCGTGTCTTTTGAGGCGTGAAGCGTGGCCTCCCGGACGCAACTGGCCTGGAATGTCTTCTCGCTGGCACTCGGATAGGCGCCCAGCTTGGTCCCGGCGGAGGACCCGGAGGAGCCGCACCCGCAGATGAGGGCGCCGGCCACGCATAGCAGAGCGATCCCAGAGCGCAGACCCGAGATTATGCACCAGAAGCGCTAGCCCGCCAGAACCGCCCGCTCGTCCAGCGCCCTGGAGGCCGAGCGGGCGTGCCGGCGCGGTAACGGAACCAGGCAGGCCCGGTCCTCATCCCACAGCTTCAGGCGGAATGCGCTGACGCTGCGGCGGACGGTGACCACCGGCGTTCGAGCGAACATCGGCTGCTCCTCGTGAGCCGCGCGCAGGTGGTAGTTGGGGATCCTGGCGCTCAGGTGGTGGACGTGGTGGTAGTTGGCGTTGCCCACCGCCCAGGCCAGGGCGCGCGGGAGCTGCAGGTAGGAGCTTCCCTGGAGCGCGGCCAGCTCGAACTGCCACTCAGCGGCCGACTGGTAGTAGGTGTCCTCGTACTGGTGCTGGATGTAGAGCATCCAGGCTGCGATCGCGCCGCCGGCCACGAGCGTGGTGCCCTGGATGATCAGATAGGTCTGCCAACCGAGGAAAGCGCTCCACCCAGCGGCCCACCCGACCAGGGCCAGGTTCGTCACCACCACGCTGAGCAGCGTCCTGCGAGACATGCCCCGCTGGGGGAATCGGCGGGCGAACAGGAACACCAGGCTCGGTCCGATGAACATCAGGAGCAGCGGGTTCCGGTAGGCCCGGTAGGCCATTCGCCGGCCCAGGGAGCGGCTCTCGTACTCGGCCACGGTCATCGTGTAAATCTCGCCAGGCCCCCGTCTGTCCAGGTTGCCCGTGTGGGCATGGTGCAGGCTGTGCTGGCGCTGCCACCAGCGGTACGGCGTGAACAGCAGAAACCCCAGCAGGTAGCCCCAGGTGCGATTGCCGGCTCGGGACTGGAACATCGAGCTGTGCGTGAGATCGTGGAAGAACGAGTACATCCGCGAAAGGAACACCGTGGCCACCAGACCCAGGACCACGGCCAGGCCCACGGCCGGGCGGATCAGGACGGCCAGCATCCAAACCCCCAGGTAGGGGAGGACGACGCTCGCGAGCTGCCCCAGACTGCGGCGGTGATCAACCCTCACGTATCGGGCAAGGTCCCGTCTCCAGACCGTCCGCTCGGGGGCGGGTGCCGGGCTCACGGCCACGGCGGTCTTATGCATGTGCTCCGGCACACCCGCTACTACGTCGCTCCGGCGGTCCCGGATCACGGGTCAACCGGCGCTCCAGGCCACGGCCTGGGCGGAATCAGGCACCGGCACCCCCTCCGGCTCTCACAACAGCGGCCCCTCCGGCCCGCGCTCAGGCGCTGGCCACGACCTCCGCGACCTCGACCCTATCCATCGTGACTGCAGAGCGCGGATTCGCGCGGACCCCATCGGCCACCGCCTGGGCGTCCTGCTCGGACTCGAAGACCACGATTGAGTGTCCTTTGTCCTCGCCTGCAGCCAGCCAGTAACCCGCAACGAACCCGGGCGCCTGGGAAGCCATCGGGATGATCCGCTCGGTCAGCTCGCGCCGTGCCGCCGCGAGTTCGTTGATCGATACGTCGACGATCACTGCGTGCATGCCCTCTCCTCCATCTCGCTGGGTCGGGTCTGGCGATCCTCCCAGATCTGGGACAGCGGGCGCAATCGGTTTACCGGATGGACCCAACCGGGAAGGGTGCAGGCGGTTTACTGCGGCGCAACCCGTGCCGCATCGGGCCCGGAGGCCCGGCGGCCAATCCGTCCAGGGATGCCTCTGCAGCACATGGGAGCGTCCCCGAGACCCGCCCGCTGGGCCATTTTCTGATAGTTCGAAAACCCTGCAAATATTCTTTTACCATTTTTCTGTATTTTGGACGTATAATTGATCCCAGCAATCGCCGACGGGCCCAAAGCACCGGGCGGCGGGAGTCCTGGAAACACACTGAGGGAGTAATCCAAATGGAGAAGCAAGGACTGGGGGGCAGGACCCTGATGCGGGGGTTTGTAGCCCTGTGCACCACGGCGTGCATGCTTTCATTTGCCCTGCCGGCGTTCGCCAATGCGCCGAATCCGGGCAGCACCACCATTGACCAGGTGACGGTCAAGTCCGACGGCTCTCGCACTGTGACGGTGGAGGGCGACTGGACGTGGGCCTCACAGACCAAATGTCCGTCGGCACGTAACGGCGTCGGCTACCAGATCGACTGGTTCGACAACACGACCAACGCGATCGGCTCGACCAACTCGCCGGACGGCATCCTGTATGTCGGCGATGCGCAGGACAACATCGTCCACTCGATCGAGACCCTCGGCGGCTCATCCGCCATCGGGAACGCGTTCTGGAACGGCGTGCCGTCCAGCTACGTGCCGGGGACCAACCCCACGAAGACCGACGCCGCGAACTGGCTCAGCCAGTGCACCGGTGTCAACAGCGCCGGCGTGACCGCCGGGCATTGGGGACCGATCTCCCACACGTACGCGGCCAGCTTCACCGGCCCGATCACGCTGTGCCCGATCCTGTATGACCCCCACGGCGGCCATCAGGACAGTGGCAAGAGTTCCGTGAAGGACATCACCGCTGGAGCCAACGCCACTACCAAGAGCTACAGCGACGACAACAGCTACGAGACGAACGGAACCGGACCGAACGGCAACAGCTGCCCCAAGATCGCGGTTCCCACGCTGACGACCGCGGCCAGCTCGGCCACGGAGCCAGACCCGATCCACGACACCGCCACCCTCGCGGGTGCCAGCGGGTCGGGAACGATCACGTTCAACCTCTACAACGCGGGCTCGGGTTGCTCCGGAACGCCGCTGTTCACCGACTCGGTCAGCACGAACGGGAGTGGCACCTACACCTCCGGCGACTACGGTCCCACTTCGGCGGGCGACTACCAGTGGCAGGCCAGCTACTCGTCATCGACGATCAAGAACCTGCTCAGCACGTGCAACGACCCCAAGGAGCTCTCCCACGTGCATCGGCGTATCGCCGGCCGTCCGGCCATCAGGGTGGTCAAGCTGGAGCGGATCGGCTCCGCCGGCTTCACCCACGGCCCCGTCACCGGGAGCGTGGGCGACACGGTGGATTATCAGATGACCGTCAGCAACACGGGCAACACCCCGCTGGCGATCGCCTTCAGCGATCCTCGGTGCGACAGCGGAACGCTGTCGGCGCCCAGCGTCGTCACCGGCACCTACAACACCGCCACGGGCAGCCTGTCCAGAGGCGGCGCGCTCCAGTACACGTGCACGCACGTGCTGGGAGCAGATGACCAGCCGTACACCAACGTCGCCTCGGCCACCGGCACCGCGCCCAGCGGCGCCAAGGTCTCAGGGCAGGACTCGGTGGACGCGTTCGCGCACACCCGCCCGGGCATCAACGTGCTGAAGCTTCAGCGCATCGGCGACTCGGGCTCGTTCACGACCGATCGGCTGATCGTCCTGGAGCACAGCAACCACTACGTGGTGCACACGATCCAGTACGAGATCCAGGTCACCAATACCGGGAATGTGCCGCTGACCCTGAGCCTGGACGATCCGCGGTGTGATGCGGGCACGGTTCAGGGACCCAGCCCCATCACCGGCAGCCTGGTGGGCAACGTTCTCTCTCCGGGTGGCGAGGCGCAGTACACGTGCTCGCACCGCCTGCTGAAGAGCGACTCGGCAACGTTCACCAACGTGGCCACGGTGACCGGTCAGCCGCCCAGCGGACCGCCCGTCCATGGGACGAGCAGGGTGACGGTCAAGAAGCGCACGGTGGCCCCGAGGAAGAACGTGTGCCGGACGCCGTCCGGTCGGGTCATCCACTACACCGGGCATAGGAAGCCCGCGGCCTGCCGGCGGCATCGTCACCACCGGCCGCCGTCGCACCGTCCTCATCGGCCGAGTGGGTTCACCGGCTGATCTGAGAATCGCGGAGTGAGCACAGCGGGCCAGGGCGTCACGGGAGCCCTGGCC